>VGZE01000051.1 GCA_016872755.1 Planctomycetota bacterium | reverse complement strand
TCACGCACCGCACGCCCCGCACGCACCGCACGCACCGCACGCACCGCACGCACCGCACGCACCGCACGCGCCGCGCGCACAACACGCACCGCGCGAATCACGCGTCGTAGGCGTACTAGGCGTACCACGCGTACGCCGCGCACCAAACGCGCTGTGCGCGCCGCTCCCCATCAACGACGAAATGGGCCTTCGGGCTGGAGCTTCCAGTCGCGGTCGAACCAGCCGGCCTCGAGCACGCCGCCGTCGCTCTTCGTCAGCACCTCGGTCGAATAGACCACGTAATCGGGATAGCCGACGCCGCTCGTGAACGGCTGAAGCGTGTACGAGAGCCGCGCGCCGGCGGTGCCGGTGGAGCCGAAGGCGCCGATCAGCGTCGAACCGTTTGGATCGTCGGCGCGGGGGGCCACGAACACGCAGGCGATGTGGTGGCCCTCGTACTTGCGCTCACCGATCTGCACGCACCCGCGCCGGACTCGGATGGGAAACTCGGGTGAAACCAGGTCATTCCACGCGGAGTTCGTGTCTTCGTTTCCGTAGAGCACGACGTTCCCCGGGGCTGTCATCCCGACTACGTGCGAGAATGCCGCTGCCGCGTGGCGCTGCTGCTCGGCGTCTCTCCAACCGAGATCATCGATGAGTTCTGGAACGCCATTCGCGCGGTACCACCATTGCTGCTGATCGGCACGCGCACGCTCGTACAGCTCCAAGTCCTGGGCATCGTCGCCAGCGGTGCCATGAACTAGCGTGAAACCTCGGTCGAAGGCTCGCTTGAACGGCCCGCAGCAGTACGCGCGCTTCTGGCGTCCGGTGATCTCGTGCGCGCGACGCCAGACCTGCCCGTCGCGCTCGAAGTGCGTGCAGAGCCAGCCGCTCGTGTCGAGCGCCTGTCCGTCCAGCACGAACGAACGCTGCTCGCCGGCGCCTTCCACGGCCAGCCAGCGCACGTTCTCGGTCCGAACCTCGATGGTCTCCTCCGTCCGCTTCGCATGGACCTCGAAAGGGTTGCCGTAGACGAGCGGCTGTTCGACGCGCAGCCAGTGGTGCGTCGAATCGACGCCCGGATCGATGGACCGCCAGTGCAGGTCATCCGGCGCATGCTGTGAAGCCTTCGTCGCATCGAACAGCTCGAAAATGCCCGGCCAATCCACGCAATCGGCACCTGCGGCCTTGTCGCCATCCCACCAGTGGCCGGCTCCCGGCTGAAAGTGGGAACGCGGCTTCGCGCCCGCCTTCTCGAGGCGCTCGAGCATCGCGCGCCCCTCGCTGGCGGGCACGTTGTCGTCCGCCTCGCCGTGCAGAACGTAGGCCGGCAGTTGCGCGAGGTTCATGACCAGTTCCTCGGTGCGCGACGCGCCGTCAGCCGCGTGCCACAGCTCGCGCAACTCCCCCTGAGGCCGCGATCCGTAGGTGTCGAAACTGCACCAACCGGCGCTCGGCGCAAGCGCGAGGAAGCGATCGGGGTCGTTCGCGGCAAGGTGCCAGGTCCCGTGACCGCCCATCGAGTGACCGGTGACGAAGCAGCCTTCGACGGCGCCGTTTCGCACGGCGACCAGCGCCTCGTATGCATCGATGCGGCCCCAGTCCTGCCAATCGAACCCGAATGGGCGGCGGTTGCGCGGCGCGATGAGCTGGAAGCCCGGTCGCGCGCCGTAGCTCGTCACCTGGGCCCACGCGTCCACGCTTGCACCATGGAGCGTGAGCACCGGACGGCCGTGACCTTGAACAGCGACGGTCTGCAACGCACCGTCGATGCGCGACACATAAGGCACGAGGCGCGTGCCGGACTCCGATGCATACGGGATGCGCAGGGTAGTGCGCGCCGGCTCGAGTCCCTCGAACTCGACCTCACATGCGTACTCGAAGTCGGGCGCGAGCGCCGCCGGACCGTCGCCCTCGGCTCCGATCCGATCGTCGCCTCGAGCACCCGCCTCGATCTGGGTTGGGGTCGTTCGTGCTGGCGCGTCGACGTGTGCGGTCAATCTCGTCAGCGCGAGCGGCCCGAGCTGCTTCGCACCCATCCAACCTTGGCGCACTGGCGGCTTCGAAGTGGAGAGCGACCCGGGAGCCGAAGCGGCATCCTCAGCCTGCGGATCCCAGGGCTCCTCGAGCCAGTAGGCGCCCGGCGGACGCCGCACAACGCGCGTCGTCGCGTTCAGCAACAGCAGCGACAACGGTGTACTCGCCCCAGGCTCCGCGTGCGGCACGGTCGAGTCCCAGGCTCCAACGACGATCGCCGTAGCCGGCCGCTCCAAGACCAGGCTCGGCGCACCACGCGAACCGCTGATGAAAACGTGGTTGACGCCCTTGCGCAAAGCAATCGGCACGCCACCGAATCCGTAGCCGTACACGTCGCCACAGAAACCAGCGCCGTTCACATACAGCGCGAGCGCCCCCGACAAGCGGGCCAGCACGACGATGTCCTCGGGCGATTCGATCGCTGCGTACGCGTACCCGAGGTTGCCCGGGATCGCGCCGTTCGCATCGGCTTCGACGCGCCGCCAGCGCTGCTCGTTGCCGGTCTCACCGGTCAGGGCATCGCCTTCGCGCGGCGGTGGCGCGGCGCGATCGAGCAAGTGCGCGGCGAACACCGCATCCGGCCGGAACGGCCGGCGGCCGCGTCGATCGACGGGCTCGATCACGAGCCACTCGCGCGGGGTCAGCGGGAGCGGGAGCGCGGTGGGCTCCTGAACGGTTGCGAACGCCGCGAGGGCGAGGAAAAGTGCCGGCATTGGTCTTATCCTAACCCCATGATTTCGCGCCTCTTGCTGGTCGCCTCGATCCTCCCGCTCATCACCTGCTGTGGTGGAGACTCCGCCCACTCGCACGGCGATTCGGGCGGTCATGCCCACACAGCACCCAATGGCGGAAAGCTGATCGAGCTCGGCGATCACTTCGCGAATCTCGAACTGCTCTACGATCCGGGGACCGGCCAAGTGCGTCTGCACGTGCTCGATGCCCATGCCGAGAACTACGCGCGTATCGCCGCGCCCGAGCTGAGCCTGGAGCGGGCCGGCCGACCGCCGACGGCGTTGCAAGCACGCGCCAGTGACCTCAGCGGCGAGCGGGTCGGGGACTGTTCGCGCTTCGAAGGCGTGCTCGAGGACCGGCCGGCTCAGTGGGAAGCCCGAATTGCCCTGATCGAAGTGCGTGGAGCTCGCTTCGAACAGGTCGAACTCGGTTATCCTTGATGGGGAATCCCGAGCTCATGCCGATGCTCCTCCGCCCGTTCTGCTTTCATCCGTCGCATGCCCCGCGTGCCACTTGCGCAGTCATTGCCGCCATTCTCGCGGCGACGGGCTGCGGCGAAGGCGCACCGGCTGCGGTCAACGTGGACTTGAGCACGCTGCGGGGTGAGCCGCTCGCTCCGCGCGTCGAGGCTGCGATCGTCACGGCCAGCGAGTTGCTCGCGATTCCGGCGGACGCAAGCACGACCGGCGAGCCGCAGCTCGCACCCCAGGCGCCCGTTCTCGACGGCCCCGGCGGCGACGCGCCGAGCGCGGCGCTTCAAGCGCGCACGTTCGAGCCGCCTGCGGATTCGAACGCGGCCAAGGTCGAGGCGGCCGCGAAGACGGGCGGCGAGGCCAAGGTCGCCAAGGACTACAAGCCCGTCGCATTCACCGACCTCTCGGGCTGGTCCTATTCGCAACCGACCGCGAAGGAACTCGAAGCCGATCCGGAAGCCGTCGCGAAGAGCGCGAAGGAGCGCATCCCGGCGGACATCTTTGCGCTCGATGGCAAGAAGATCGCGATCGAGGGCTTCATGAGCCCGATCGACTTCGACAAGACCGGCGTGAAGAGCTTCTCGCTGATCCACAACGCGATCGGCTGCTGCTTCGGCATGTTCCCGAAGATGAACGAGTGGGTCTTCGTCGAAATGGCGGGTGACAAGAAGTGCGACTTCTTCGCCGTCGAACCGGCCACGATCTATGGGACCCTCTCGGTCGGCGAGGAGATCAAGGACGGCTACGTCGTCAGCCTGTTCCGTCTCAAGGCCGACCATGTGTTCGGTACGTTTTGAGTTCGTATCGGACTTGGGCGCGCACGGCCGCGCCTGCTAGGCTCCCTATTGTCATGCGCACCCTCGTGCTGCTCCTAGCCTGCGCGCAACTCGCCGCTTGTGGTGACAAGCCGTCGCCCAAGCTCGCGCCCAACGCCGGTCCCGGCGGCTCTGCACCCGCGCCGGAAGTGGAGATCGACGTCGGCCCGCCGATGCCCGCCGCGGGGACGGTGATCGAATTCAAGACCGGCGTCCGCGTGGAGGTCGTCAGCGCAGGCACGGGTCGCGCCGCGCGCGCGGGACGCACCGTCGTGCTGCATCAGCGCACCTTCGAACTCCCGCCGGAGGTCGCGCCGGCGCCTGAGTCGGCGGCTGCGAAGAGCCCGGCCGGAGATGGCTCAACCGGGAGTGTTGCTGGGGGCGATGGCCCTGCTGCGGATAGTTCCGTTGCGGCCAGTTCTGCTGCGGATGAGGTTGCTTCGGATCATTCTGCTGGGAAGAACCAGGTCGCGGAGAGCGCGGTTGCTCAAGAGCCGGCCGCGGATGCCGCGCTGGCCGAAGGCGCCGAATCAGCACCCGCGAGTTCCGCGGCCGACGCGGGTCCTGCCGTCGCGGAGGCCGCGCCAGCGCAGCCCGTGGAGATCTCCTCGACTTGGCGCGGCGGAGTCCCGCTGACGGCGGCGCTCGGGCGCGGGCAGCTGATCGAAGAACTCGAGCAGGCGCTCGAAGGCATGCGCGCCGGCTCGCGCCTGCAGGTGCGCGTGCCGGTGCGCGGCACCGCTCCCGCATTGGAGATCGAAGTCGAGCTCGTGGAGGTGCGCTGATGCCCTTCTGGATTGCAACGCGGGACGCACGGGCCTGTGCGTCGTGGACTCCGATCGCGCTGTGTGTGGCGCTCGGCGTCGCGCTCGCCGGAAGCGGCTGCAAGATGCTGGCGGGTTCCCCCTCACCGGTCGTGCACCCGGTGCAGCGCTTTCCCTCGGGCATGACACTGCAGGACCTCGTCGTGACCAACAGAGCCGCCGCGCGCGAAGGCGATTCCGTGGAAGTGCACTACGTCGCGCAGTTGCCGAGCGGAACGACGATCGATTCCACGCGCGAACGCGGCCTGCCCGTGATCTTCACGCTGGGCGCGCACGAAACGCTGCGCGGGCTGGAAGAAGGCGTGGTCGGCATGCGCGTGGCTGGTTCGCGGCGCCTGGTGCTGCCGCCAGACCTCGCCTATGGGCCCGGAGGCAATCCGCCGCTGATCCCGGCCGAGACGCCGATCGTGATCGAAGTCGAGCTGCTGCGCATCGTCGCGAGCCCGGCGAAGTAGCCCGCTCCGCTCAACCCGAAGCGCCGCCGCAAGCGAGCCCGAGCTCTCGCAGATCGCGTTCGGCTTGCTCGGCCCAGCCGCGATTGGCGCGCGGGCTGGCCGGGCTCGGGTGCAGCAGCGTCCCGCAGGCGAGCCCCTCGCGTTCCGCCAGCGCCCGCAATCGCGCGGTCGCGAAGGCGCCGACTCCGACGAGCACGCGCGGCTCGAGCAGTTCGACGATCTGCTCGAGCGCACGATCGCAGGGTTGCTGCAGGCGCAGGCGCTCCGCGGCGCCGAGCTTGTCCGGAGTCAGATTCGCTCCGCTGGCGGACAGGAACGCGAGTGGACAGTAGTTCCACACGAAGTAGCGTGCGAAGAAGCGCTCGGGCGTTCCGAAGCGCTCGGCCGCGAAACCCCACAGCCGCTTGCCGCTGACCTCGGAGCGCCTGCAGGCCAGACCCTCGATCGGCCGCCGCGGATGCTCGCACCGCGGGCGCCTGATCGGGGCATCGATGCGCAACCAATCGCGCACGGCAGCGACTTCGCCGAACGGCACGCCTGTCTGCACCATGCCGAACGGCCCCGGGTTCATGCCCAGCCACAGCGCGTCGATGCCGCGCCGCGCAAAGCGCCGCAGGTACTGCTCGGCGGCCGCGCGCGCGTAGTCCAGCGGGTTGTAGACGTGCACGACCGGCGGCGAGAACTCGAGCGCGTCGACTGCCATGCCGAGCTCGCGGACGAGCCGTACCAGCTTCTCGTCGAGCTTCATCGCGAAGCGCGTGTGCGCGAGCTCCAAGCCAGACCGGGCAGTCCGAGCAGGGCTCCGGCGGCGACTACGGCCGCGCCGAGCGGCCAATCCAGCGCGAAGGACGCCCACACCCCGAGCAGGACCGAAGCAAGCCCGTAGGCCACAGACCAGGCATAGAAGCCGCCCATCGTGCGCGCCCAGCGGCGCGCCCACAGCGGCGGCAGCACCAGCAGACCGAAGAGTACGAGCGGTCCGACGATCATGACGCCGACCGAGATCGTGATGCCGACCACCGCCATCAACACCGCTTCGAAGGCGATCGCGCGCTTGCCCAGCACGAGCCCGAACTCGCGGTCGTAGCTGACCAGCAGGAAGTCGCGGTGGAACAGCGCGAACAAGGCGAGCACCAACCCGCCTGCGGCCGCGATCGTCTCGAACTCGTGCACGCCGACCGCCAGGATCTCCCCGCGCAGCATCTCGGCGACGAATTCGGCGCCGTAGGGCGAGGCCTGCGCGAGCAGCAGCGTGGCCGCCGAAGCCACCGCGAAGGCGGCCGCGACACGCCCGGTCTCGCGACCGTCGCGGCGACTGGCGACGAGCAGCCAGCCGAGCCCACCGAACGTGCACAGTGCCGCCCAGGCAATGTGCCAGTTCAGCATCGCGTGGGGATCCGCGTACGCCTGCTCGAGGGTCAGCCCGCCCAACCCGACGTGCTCGATCCACCACGGCAGGATCGCGAAGCCGAGCGCGACGCCGGTCGCGCCGAGTTGCGGCAACAACACGCCGTGAAAGCCGGTGCGGCGCAGCAGCAGGAAGCAACCGATCAGCGGACAGACGAGACCCGCGCACAGTGCGGCGAGGATTGCCCAGTGGAACAGCTCGAGCACGCGCGCCCACTCGACCGGGGCCTGGACGATCGACGCGCTCAAGGCCCGGACTCCGGCGGTTTGCCCGCGTAGAGACGATCGAGAGACTGGGGCTCGAGCAGCTCCGCCGCCGGACCGCGCAGCACGCGTCCGTCCGCTACCCACAACACTTCACGCACGGCACGACGCACGAGCTGCAACTGGTGCGACACGAGCAAGATCGCGATCCCGCGCTCGCGGCGCAGCTCGTCGAGCAGCTCGATCACCTGTTCCTGAGCGAGGCGGTCGACGCCGCTGGTCGGCTCGTCCAGCAGCAGCACCTGCGGGTGCGTCAGCAGCGCGCGCGCAACGAGCACGCGCTGGCGCTGACCGCCGGAGAGGTTTGCGAATTGATCGCGCGCGCGATCGAGCATGCCGACGCGGCGCAGTTCCTCGCGCGCCGCCTCGCGCTCGACGCGCCCGAGCGTGCGCAGTCCGCGCAGCCGGCCGAAGGCACCCATCTGCGCGACCTCCTCCACGGACAGTGGGTAGATCGGGTCGAGTTGCTCGCGCTGCGGGACGTAGCCGAATGCCGCCGTGCCCCGCTCCAGCGTGCCCTCCATCGCGGGCAGCAGCCCGAGCAGACCGCGGAACAGCGTGGTCTTACCGCCCCCGTTGGGTCCGATGATGCCCAGGAAGTCGCCCGGCTCCAGCGACAGGTTCACGCCGCGCACGACGGCGCGACCGGCGTAGCCGAAGGCCGCCGCGCGCAGCGTGAGGAGGGGCGCCATGCCGAAGCAGGCGAAACTACGGCCCGCGCGGCAGCGAGTCGAGAGCTTCGAGCAGCTTTGTGTGGATCTGGTCCATCATCCCGATCCACGTGTCGCTGCCCTGCGCGTTCGTCACGGCGTGCGGCAGCTCCACCACGCGCCCCTGCGCCTGCTCGGCCACCTGCGCGACCTGTCGCGTGTTCGACCAAGCGCCGGTCAGCACGAGCCGTGCCCCGCGCACGCGCATCGCGTCGACGAGCCCGATCACGTGCGCCGGAGTCGGCGGGATGCCCGGCTTGAGCTCTACGGTGCCGACGATCACGAGCCCGCACTCCCGCGCGAGGTAGTCGAACTCCTGGTGGTAGGTCGCGACCGCGACGCCGCGCAACCGCTCGGCGGCCTTGGCCCAGCGCGCCTCGGCCGCGTCGAGCGCAAGCGCGTACCTGGCGTGAGCCGCCTCGTACTCGGATCGGCCGGCCGGATCGTTCGCGACGAGAGCCGCGAGGATGCGCGCCGCCAGGTGCCGGCCGGCGCGCGGCGATAGGTTGAAATGCGGATTGCCATGCGGATGCAGATCGCCACCCTGGCGCGACAACGAGGCCGGGACGTCCAGCGCCGGCCAGCCGTCGGATCCGTTGACGAAACCGGGCTTGCCCGGAGCAATGCGCGGATTGCGCGCATTCTCGAGCAGTCCGGGTACCCAGGAGCTCTCGAGCGAGAGTCCGATCTGCACGAACACGTCCGCACGCGACAGCGCAATCAGCATCGACGGCTTGGCGACGACGGCGTGCTGGTTTTCGGTGCCCTTGACGAGTGCATTCACGTCGACACGCGCGCCGCCGACCTGCCGAACGATGTCGGCGAGGTCGGGCAGCGTCGTGACGACACGCAATTTCTCGGAGGCACCGGCTGAGAGCGCCAGCAGCAGGAACGCGGCGGCGCGCAGCAGGAGTCGATCGAGACGCATGAAGGGTGCTCCTAGAAGTTGACGCCGTGGCCGTGGGCGCCGATGACGTTCGTGTACTGCAACGCAGCGATCATGCCGTCGGCGCCGGATTCGGCATCGACGAAGGTCAATCCCAGCCGCAGTCGCCCGAACTCAGACAGGTTGTGCGTGTAGTACACGTCCAGCTCCGAGAGCGTCGGCTCGCCGGGCTCGGGGAGCTCGAGCCACGAGTGTTGGATGCCCGCCGACTGCTGCTGGTTCCAGGCATAGTCCACGTATCCGTAGTAGCCGTTGACGGTCTCGTCGAAGGTGTCGATCGTGTCGTCGCTGGGGTCGAGCGGCGTGCCCGAGTCGTTCACGGCCGCGCCGTTGTCACCGGCGTCGAACAGCCATTCGAGCCCGGCGGTGAAGCGGCGCGTGTTCGTCTCGTCGGCCCAGCCGTAGGTCAGGTCGAGGCCGAGCACCGAGTTGTCGAGTCCCTCAGCGCTGGCGCCGTTGTCGAGCTCGAACCCGAAGTCGGGTATCAAGCGCGCCGACGCGCCGAGCTGCAGCGTGCCTGCGTCGCCGACCTCGGTGAAGGCGGTCAGGCGCGCGGTGTACCCGAGCTCGTCGAGCTCCTTCAATTCGGAATCGACCGCGAAGGGGCTGCCCGCTTCCTCCTCGACCTCTCCGAGCAGCGAGTGGAACACGCCGATCGAGTAACGCAGCACGGTCTCGTCGCCGAGCGAGTGCCAGTCGTCGAACTGCACGCCGTCACCGGCCAGTTCGGCGCCGAGGTACTCGCGCAGCACGGCCGGCCGCTCGATCGTGCGCAGCTCGTGTTCGTGCGCCTGCATCTGCTTGCCGAAGTCGACGAAGAAGCGACCGGCGCGCAACACGCGATGGCCGCCCAGGCCGGTGAAGTGGACGGCGCCCTCCTCGAGAGCGACCTCGTCCTCGGCGAAGACGACGATGCCGTAGGCCCAAGCGCGCGGGTCGACCCATGCGTTGATGCCGATCTCGCCGGAGCGCAGCTCGAGTTCGAAGCCGTCCTCGTCGCCGTCGAAGTCAGCGTGCGTGAGCAGGCCGTCGAGCGCGAAGGAGATGGCCGGGTTGAACTCGCTCGAGAAGCGCGTGCTCTGACCTGCGCTCTGGCCGTCGGCCTTGCCATCGCCTTGGCCGGCGACGGGCTGCTTGACGAGCGGCATGCCGGGCGTCTGGAACGGGGAACCCTGCGCGTGGAGCGAGAACGTGGAGCAGGCGCAGGCAGTGAAGACGAAAACGGGAAGCGAATTGGATCGGGGCATGGAATGCTTGGAAGAGGTGGAAACCCGGCGGTGGCACGAAGGCACCGCGTGCGGAATGGTGACGAGGAAACGAGAAACACCGAGCGCGGCGCCGCCGCGCTCCAACACAAGACTCGTCTCAGGCCGCCGGCGGCCCGCGCGCGCTCGCCGCGAATTCGCGGCGGCTCTTCCAAACCTCGGAGGCTTCTTCCTCCGAGCGCAAGAACGTCGCATGAATCCGGGTGCACGCACCGTCCGCACTCGGCGCCTGCGGGCTTGCCAGCCAACACTTCTGGCATTCACCCGCCTGCGACGAATCGCTGTCGTGCCCGTGATCGTGGCCGAGGTCGTGCAATGCGAGATGCGCGGGGCCCGAGAGGAGCAGCCCGCACGCGAGGAGCACGACGACTGCGATCAGCAGCCAACGACGCCAGCCCGGATTCACGCGACGCATGTTGCTCTCGAACCCCGAAACCCGCAAGGCCCAAAGCACGCGAAGCGCGCTCTGGGCTCCCGCGGATACCCGGTCGAGGTCAGGGAATGATGACCTCTACCCGATCGGTCACGTGGCGCAGGTTCAGATCCGCGCCGATCGTGATGCCGCAGGCCCAGAACTGGAAGCCCGAGGGCAGGTTGGTGGTCAGCGCGGGAGTCATCGCTCCGCGCGCCACCGGATCGTTGCTGGCGAAGAAGAAGTTGAATTGACTCAACCCGAACGTCGTCAACGTGTCGAAGGCGAGTCCGGTCTCGCGTCCGTCCGGCAGCATCAACTGACCGACACCAGGTTGCTCGGCAATGAGGACGAAGGCGAACAGGTCCTCGAACGGCAGGTGGCCGAGCTCGAAGAACGGATTGGCCGGACCCGCCACGAAGCCCTCCGGGTACAGGCTGGGCGGACGGAATCCCGTGATGAAGGGCTCGCTCGCGATCGGTTCGCCCGCACCGGCGAGGAAGGGAATCACGAAGTTGTAGTAGCGGTGGTTGTAGGCAACCGCGGGGCTCACGACTTCGTCGATGCCGAGCGCGAGGCCATCTGCGAGTTGGAGCGGCTCGTCATGCCACTCCGCGCCGGATTCCTGATCGGCGTAGTACGCGGCCGGCTCGGAGCCACTGCGCGTGTCGACGATGTAGACGACGGTCGCGCCGGAGGGAGTGCCGATGCTGCGAGAGATCAACGGCTGACGCCCGCCCAGGGTGGTCAACTGCGTCTCGGGAAAGCCGGCTCCGTCCTTGCTCTCCGCGCGGTAGACGTTGGTCAAGCCGCCGCGGTCGTCTTCCCAAGCAAGCGTCCAAACGGGCCCGACGAGCTCGAAGTCGAAGGCCGCGACCGAATCCTGTGACGGGTTGTAGGTGCCGATCAATTCAGGAGCACTCCAAGTTGCGCCAGCGTCGTCGGAGAGACGCAAGTAGAGCTGGTCGTTTCCGTTGACGAGCCCGTCCTCGAGCCAGGCGATCCCACGCTTGGTTCCTTCGATCGCCACGATCGGGTCCGCGCTGGTCGACTGCGTGCTGGCACCGAGCTGGAGATCGAATTGCTGCTCCGAGCCCGCCCACGACACGCTCCCGTTCGCGGCAATCGTGCCCGCTCGCACCCACAGGTCGAGACCGCTGCCGGGCGTCGGCAGCGCGTTGCGGTCGTCGGTCCACGCTACGACGATGCGGTCGCCCTGCACATCGAGTCCGAGTCCTTCGGCATCGGCGCCGGAAGGCGCGGTGGTGACCGCAATGGCCGGCAGGAAGCTCGCTCCGGCATCATTCGACGTGAGCAAGTACACGCGATCGACGCCGCCGGTCGCGGCGCCGCGCGCAGTTGCGAGCACGTAGACATGCACATCGCCGGACGGCCCGGACCGGGAGATCGACTTCCAGGCGCTGACGTCGACGCCGACAGGCAGTCCGTTCCCGACGGCCAGCGGCAGGGTCCAGGATCCGCCCTGATAGCGCGCGAAACGGATCCCGGTCGAACTCGCGCCGAGAGCGTCATCGGACCAGACCGCAAACGCACGCGCCCCGATCACGTGCACGGAGTCGCGCTGCACCTGCTTGGCCGCGCCGGACGCGCCCGGAAGCGCGAGCGGCGTGGTCCAATCGACGCCGCGACCGTCAGACACCGTGAAACGCAGCTGCTCGCCCGCGCCGCATTCCTTGTAGAGCACCACGGAGAGTTCGACGTCGGATCCGACGGCCAGCTGGCATACGGCCGGTCCGCCTGGCGCGAGCTGGAATGCCGGACGGACGTTGGCGTCCTCATCGCTGGCGCGAGCCGAGGGCGCCAAGCCTGCGATCGCGGCCGCGCAAAGGCCGGCGGTCTGGAGAGTAGGGAACTTCACTTGATGGATCTCTGGGTGGAGCGGGTAGGTGGCGCCTGGAGCGGCGCGGCTGTCGCCTCGAGGTGCGGGCGGCGCGAGCCCAATGCCGCTGTGCCCGTGGAAGTTCCCGAGACGCGCAGCGCGCACTCGAGGCATTCGTCGGCAATCCAGCTCGCCAATTGGGTTTGCAGCAGCTGTTTCCCGCGTGCGATCCGCGAGCGAATCGTCCCAACCGGCACACGCAGGCGTGCCGCGATCTCGGCGTAGGCGAGCTCGTGCTCGAGGCGCAACGAACAGGCGTCGCGGAACTCCACAGGCAGGTGCGCGATCGCGGTGTGGATGGCCGAGCGCAGCTCGCCGCGCATCGCGACACGCTCTGGATCGTGCTCGCTGTCGACCTCGAGACGGGACTTTCCCGCTGCCGACTCGTGGAAACTGCGCCGGCGCGCGCAGCGCAGCAGGAACAACGAGTGCTTGCGCAGCGCGGAGTGGATCCACGGGCATTCCTGTTCGGAGCGATGACCGAGCTTCCAAACGCGTATGCGAACGTCCTGCGCGACGTCGAGGGCGAGCTCGTGATCGCGGACGACGCGCTGGGCCCTACGCGTCCAGCGCTCTGGATCCAGGGGCTCGTGGGCTACTCGGAGCGCGCGGGTCGGCTTGGTGGAGTCGCGACTCGCAATGGAAGGAGAAAGCGTGGGCAGGAGCTGGAAAATGGGCGACATTCGGGTTGGCGGGCGTGCATCTGGATCGAGGGGAAACCGTGCGACTCTCCGCAGGGCGCGGAAGAATGCGGCGAGCGCGGCGCGCGGCCGGATCGCCGTCAGGCGTGGGGCGAGGTTGGTGCGGACCTCAGGCAGGAACTCCTCGCATTCGCCGCGCGGCACCTTGGTCCGCTGAGCGAGAATGGGAGCCCTGAAAGCTCACGCAGTGGAATCCCGCGCCTCGAGCGCAGGAATCCACGATGGCATCATCAATCCCTAGCTACGCGGCGGCCCGCGCGCGCTCGCCGCGAGCTCGCGGCGGCTCTTCCAAACCTCGGAGGCCGGATCCTCGAGGCGCTCGACAACCGTGTAGCTCCACGTCCTCGTGAGCTCTGGGATCGGCGCGACGGGGCTGGCGAGCGAGCAGGCCGGGCACTGCTCGGAGCCGGCGGGATCCACCCCCAGCTCGTGCTCATGGCAATGGTCATGCAGCGCAACGTGCGCGGCGCCCGAGAAGAGCAGTCCGCACGCGAGCAGCAGAACGACTGCGCCGAGCAGCCAGCGTTTCCACTTCGGACTCACGACGCGCTGATCATCCTGCGAACCCGGCTCCTCGCAACAAAAAAACCACCGGGGCGCGGAAGCTGATTCCGCACCCCGGTGGTCTCTAGCGACGTGGCGGCAGGCACGAGCCCAGCCGTCCGAACCGCGCTACTGCATCTTCTGGCCGGTGATCGGGCAGGTCTTCGTCGAATCGCAGGCGGCCTTCTTGTCACAGCCGGCCTTCTCGCCGCAGCCGGCCTTCATGTCGCAGCAGCCCGGCTTGGCGGCGGGCTCGTTCGCGTCGCCGGCGGCCATCTTGTTGTCGGACTTGCAGGCGGTCAGGGAAACGGTCGCGAGCGCGAGGGCGATGATGAGCTTGCTCATGTTTCTCGTGTTGGGGTCAGGGTCGGATCCCGCAGGATCCAGCGTTTGGAGATGGGGACCCGAGCAGGAAAGGAGACCTGCCACAGCCCGGATCGAAGGCTCCCGCAGCGCACGCGCGCCGCCTGGAAGCGACCTTCTAGGATACAGTCTCCGCTCCCCCCAGTCCCGGGTTCCCCCGGGTGGCCCGCCGAGAAGCCAACCCAGCCCCCTTGGAAGCAGTAAAGAGACGGTATGCGATGAATTGGCCCTGCCTTCCGATGGTGCTCGCGCTGCTGCTCGCCGGCTGCCGGAGCGCTCCGACCCTCCTGACGACGGAGGCGGTCCCCCATCCGCTCAGCGCGGCGCAGCTATCCGCCGGCCTGCACATCGCTCGAACCGACGCTCAGTGGCAGACCCTTTGGGAGCGCATCGACAACGCGCGGCTGCCGGCTCGCGCCGCCCCAAGCATCGACTTCGAGTTGCGCACACTGCTGTGCGTCGCGCTCGGGGAGCGCCCGAGCGGGGGCCATGGAGTCGAGATCGTCGCGGTCGAGCGTGATCGCGACCACGTGGTGGTTCGCGCGCGCGAGTTGCACCCAGCACCCGATACGCTTCAGATCGCGATCGTCACGCACCCGATCGCGATCGCGACGATCGAAGCGACGGAGCTGCCGATCGAGTTGCAGTTCGCGCCGTAACCCGGAGCGACGGCTCAGCGCCAGAGCAGGCGCACGCCTCGATTGCCGGCTGCTGGACCGGCCGGATCGATGCCCTGCGCGGACAGCGCGGTCGGACCGCTGTTCCCGGACACCGCGAAGTCGTAGCCGGCGAGATCCTTGCCCTTGCCGAGCGCGATCACTTCGATCTCGTTCAGCGTCGGGTAGGCACCCGCGTACGCATCGCCGGGACCGAGGATGAAGCCGTCGTTGTCGTCATCGGACCCCGCGAACAGCAGGTACTCGCCGGCGGGCAGGTCGGTCAGCAGGAAGGCGAGATCGACGCTGACGAGGTCCTGCGCAGTGAAGCCAGCACCCGGCGCGGGGTTCACGATGTCCTGGGCAACGGGGTCGAAGCTCTCGGCATCGACCAGCACGACGAAGACGTCCACTGAAGGCAGGACGGGCGCGGCTTCGACCTCCATCGTCACGTTGATCGTCAATGAACCCCCGTTGCTCGAAACGAGCACGCTGCCGCTGTACGCGCCATCGGCGAGACCGCTGCGGTCCACGCTGACCTGCACGGCCGAGGTGTCGGTGCTTGCGCTGCCACTGGCGACGAGCGCCGCGGCGAGCCAGGGGCCGCCGTCGACCGTCGTGACCGTCGCGCCGGTCACGTCGAGCAAGGCACCGCCGAGATTCGCGACCGCGCTCGACAACTGGACTTGCGCTGTGCCGAAAGCCAAGGACGTCGGCGTCAGTCCGAGCACGGGCGTGCCGCTCGCCGAACCGTCGGCCACGAGCAGCGCCTGCTCCGCGTTGACCAGTCCGTTTCCGTAGAAGATGTCCTTGCCGGGGCTGCCCAGATCGACGGCCGTCGATACGAGGATCGACTCGACCTGCGTAGGCGTGAGCAGCGGATCGACCGCCAGCAACAGCCCGGCCAACCCAGCCGCATGCGGACAGGCCATCGAAGTGCCCTGATAGAACGCATAGACCGGTGACAGCGACGGCCCCGAATCGTCCATCAGCGTCGAGAGCACGCCGTCGGGGTACGCGTCGCCATCGAGATTCGCGGCCAGGTTGCCGCCCGGCGCGACCAGGTCGATCCAGGTGCCGTAGTTCGAGTACGGCGCGCGCACGCCGTTCAAGTCGACCGCGCCGACCGCGATCACGCCGTTGTAGGCGGCCGGATAGCTCTTGGTCTGCGTGTTCTCGTTGCCCGAGGCCGCGACGAGCACGCAGCCGGCGTTGCGCGCCTGCGTAACGGCGTTCGAGAGCGTCGTGCTCGTGCCGGGGCCTCCAAGGCTCATGTTGACGACATCGGCGCGCTCCGGCGGCAGCGTGCCGGAGTTGTTCGCGAGACGAGCCGCGTACAAGAGCGCGTTGGCGAGGTCGAAGTCGGTGCCGCCGCCCGCGCCGAGCGCGCGCAGGTGCATCAGCCTGCCGCTCCAAGTGACTCCCGCGACGCCTTGCCCGTTGTCCGTCTCGGCGCCGATCGTGCCGCCCACGTGGGTGCCGTGGAACGACGACGGCGTCAGCCCGGTGCCATCGCCCTCGTCGGTCGGGTCCGCATCGAGGCCGTTGCCGTCCTTCGCGCTGGCCGGATCGAGGACGAAGTCGTAGCCGGCGATCTGGCGATCGTCGAGGTCGGGGTGCGCCGTCTCGCCGGTGTCGATCACCGCGAACAACACCGCATCGTCCCCCGTGCTCGTGGCCCAGGCCTGCGGCAGCCGCATCAGCTCGTAGTGCCACTGCAGGCCGTAGAACGAATCGTTGGGGGGCCCGCCGAGAGCGCTGCCGAGCCCGCTGATGCGCCGCACGCGATTGAGTTCGGTCCACTCGACGTCCACGGACTCGCTGCAGCGGCGCGCGCGCGCAACGGTCGCGCGCAGCTCGGCATCACCCGCGGATGAACCGGGTTGCGCCCCGACCCAGCGCACGAGCGCGGGCCCCTGCGGGATGCGGCTGACCAGCGTCGCACCGTGCGCGGCCGCGACCACGGCCGGATCCGCGCCGGCGCGCGTGGTGACGATGAATTCGCCGGCACGCGATTCGAGCGCGGGAGCGAGATAGGGCTGCCACGCGCTCGAGCCGCCCATCTGCAATTCGCAACCGAAGGCGGGCTCGATGCCGCGTTCGCCGTCGCCGAACCAGGCCGTGCCGACCTCGCCGGCCGGCTGCGCACGGACCTGCATCCGGTACGCGCCGCCGACCGACAGCGTGCGCAGCACGACATCGAAGGCGCCGCGCGCGTCGAAAGCGAGCCGCGCACGCGAATTGGAGGCACTGCCCTCGGCGCGCCACACCTGCTCGACGGCGTCGAAGGCGGCCAATGCGGGCTCGCACTCATCGCCGCGGATCGGCAGCACGTCGATCTCGACGCGCAGCGGCTCGCGGGCGACGAAGGCAAAGGCATCGAGATCGCCGGCCGAATCGAAGCGCCCGTCGATGCTCAGCCGAATCCCCGCGTGCAGCGCGCCGAGCGGTTGGGCCGAATCGACGGAGCCGTTGGGCTCGTTCTCGGCGGCCGACACGACGTCGACGAGCAGCACGACATCGCCGGACAGCGTCGAAGGACCGTCGGAACCGCCGCCCCCGCCGCAGGCGCACAGGACCGAGGTGAGCAGCACGAGTCGGAAGGCGCGGCGCATCATGGGAGCGGCGAGGGACCGAGGGGCACGAGGATCACCCATACCAGGATGCTCGGCTCCCGGCCCAGGGTCAGGTCCACAATTGCCTGTTTTCCATAGCCTTACAATCGCAGACCGGGCTCAGGCTGGGAGACCTGACGAGCCGAAAATCATTCCATCGACTAATCTTGATTCCATGATCGGACTCAACGGAACCTCCCGCGTGCTGAAGGCGCTCGCCGACGAGACCCGGCTGCGCATCCTGAACCTGCTCTCGCAGGAAGACCTCTCGGCCTCGGATCTGATGGAGATCCTGAACATGGGCCAGAGCCGCGTGTCGACGCACCTCGCGCTGCTCAAGGAAGTCGGCCTGGTCACCGATCGCCGCACCGGCCGCCGCAGCCTGTACAGCCTGCTGCCCGGTCCCGCCGGCGGAGTGTGGGAGCAGGTGCTGAGACAGGAGCGCGAGACGGTCGAGTTCCAATCCGACCTCGCCGGCCTGGAGGAACTGCGCCAACGCCGCCGCGTCGAGGACAAGGCCTACTTCGACCGCGTCGCGGCCACGTTCGGCGAGCAGCTCTTGCCGGGCCGCACCTGGGAGGGACTCGCGCGCGGCATCCTGCAACTCGTGCCGCGCGGCAAGTACGTCGATCTCGGGATCGGCGACGGCCTGTTGACGCTGATGCTCGCGCAGGTCGCCGACACCGTGACGGCGGTCGATCTGTCCCCCGAGATGCTGCGCCAGCTCGAGCTGCGCGCGCGCACGGCAGGCCTCGCCAACGTCAAGACGGTCGAGGGCAACATCGAGGACCTACCGTTGCCCGATCAGTCCTTCGACGTGGCCGTGCTGTCGCAGGCGCTGCACCATGCCGTCGTCCCGGTGCGCGCGCTGCAGGAGGCGCGCCGCATCCTCGTGCGCGGCGGCAAGGTGCTCGTGCTCGACCTGCTCGCCCACAACGAGGAGTGGGTGCGCGAGAAGTACCAGCACAAGCATCTCGGCTTCACCGAGGAGGCGCTGCGCGACTGCCTCGCCACGGCCGGCTTCGCGCGCATCAAGGTCGCGCGCGCCGCGCGCGATCCGCAGCCGCCGCACTTCATGACGCTCGTCGCGACGGCGACGGTCGCCTAGGCCCGGGCCTGCTCCATTCAGACCTCCAACGCGCTCCCCCACCATGAGCTACAACCTGCGCGAAGCGCTCGACCGCCGCGTGCTCGTCCTCGACGGCGCGATGGGCACGCAGATCCACGCGGCCGACCTCGATCTCGAGCGCGACTACCAGGGACTCGAGAACTGCCCGGAGATCATCAATCACACCCGCCCCGAGGTGATCCGCTCGATCCACGAGGCGTACCTGGCCGCCGGCTGCGACGCGGTCGAGACCAATACCTTCGGGGGCGCCGTGCTGACCCTGAACGAGTTCGGCCTCGGCGAGCGCTGCCGCGAGCTCAATGCGAAGGCCGCGCGGATCGCGCGCGAGGCCTGCGAGAAGCACTCGACCAGCGCGCGTCCGCGCTTCGCGCTGGGCTCGCTCGGTCCGGGCACCAAGCTCGCGACGCTGGGCCAGATCGGCTACGCGAAGCTGCGCGCGAGCTACGAGGAACAGGCGCTCGGCCTGATCGAGGGCGGCGTCGACGGCGTGCTGATCGAGACCTGCCAGGATCCGCTGCAGACCAAGGCCGCGATCAATGCGGTGTTGCGCGCGCGAGAGGCGCTGAAGCGCGACGTGCCGATCCTCGCCAGCGTGACGATGGAGGTGACCGGCACGATGCTGGTCGGCACGGAGATGGCGGCCGCGCTCGCGCTGCTCGATCCGTACCCGATCGACATGCTGTCGATCAACTGCGCGACCGGTCCGCGCGAGATGAGCGAGCACGTGCGGCTGCTCGGGCAGAACTGCCGCAAGCGCATCGGCGTCTACCCGAACGCCGGCCTGCCGCAGCTCGTCGACGGCCGAACCTACTATCCGCTGACGCCGGCCGAACTGGCCGATTGGCTGATGCGCTTCGTCGAAGAGGACGGCGTCGGCCTGATCGGCGGCTGCTGCGGCACGACGCCGGCCCACATCGAGGCGGCCTCGCGCGCGCTGGGCGTGCGCGAACCCAAGCGCCGCAAGGGCGCGCACCTGCCGCAGGTGACGAGCATCTACTCGGCCGTCCCGCTCTTCCAGGACAACTCGGTGCTGTTCGTCGGCGAGCGCAGCAATGCCAACGGCTCGAAGGCCTTCCGCGAGCACCTGCTCGCCGGCAACGTCGATGCGATGGTCAACATGGGCCGCGAGCAGCTGCGCGAGGGCAGTCACGTGCTCGACGTGTGCACCGCCTACGTCGGCCGCGACGAGGTCGCGGACATGACCAAGGTGATCGAGCGCTACCGCAGCGAGGTCGCGGTGCCGCTGATGATCGACTCGACCGAGACGCCGGTGCTCGCGGCCGCGCTGGAGCTGTGCGGCGGGCGGTCCATCGTCAACTCGATCAATCTCGAGGACGGCCTGGAGCGCTGCGAGAAGGTGCTGCCGCTGGTCAAGGAGCACGGCGCGGCCGTGATCTGCCTGACCATCGACGAGAAGGGCATGGCGAAGACGGCGGACGACAAGATCCGCATCGCGCGCCGGCTCTACCGCATCTGCACGGAGGACTACGGGCTGCGCCCGGAGGATCTGTTGTTCGACGTGCTGACCTTCACGATCTGCACGGGCAACGAGGATGACCGCAAGCTCGGCCTGGAGACCCTCGAAGGCATCCGGCGCGTGCGCGCCGAGTTTCCCGGAGTCTCGACCGTGCTCGGCCTGTCGAACATCTCGTTCGGCCTGAACGCGGCCGCGCGCCACGTGCTGAATTCGGTCTACTTGCACCACGCGCGCGAAGCCGGCCTGACCGCCGCGATCCTGCACTCGGGTCGCATCGAGCCGCTGCACCGCGTCGATCCGGCCGCGCGACAGGCCGCCGAGGACCTGATCTTCGACCGCCGGCGCGAGGGCTACGACCCGCTGCAGGCGCTGCTCAAGCTCTTCGAGGGCGCGCAGGTCAAGGCCAAGGCCGCGCGCAAGGCGCCCGAAGACGTCTTCGAGCGGCTCAAGTGGCGCATCGTCGAGGGCGAGCGCATCGGCCTCGAGGACGACCTCGGCGTCGCGATGCAGTCGAAGCGACCGCTCGACATCATCAACAAGGACCTGCTCGACGGCATGGGCGTCGTCGGCGACCTGTTCGGCCGCGGCGAGATGCAGCTGCCGTTCGTGCTGCAGTCAGCCGAGGTGATGAAGGCCGCCGTCGCGTGCCTCGAACCGCACATGGAACGCGCCGATGGCGACAGCCGCGGCAAGCTCGTGCTGGCGACCGTGCGCGGCGACGTGCACGACATCGGCAAG
>VGZE01000050.1 GCA_016872755.1 Planctomycetota bacterium | reverse complement strand
CACCGCCGCGGGATCCGCGCAGGTCTCGGCCAGCTCGGCCCGCGCGAGCTCGGCGAAGCGGCGGCGCAGCCGGTGCAGCGCGACGCGCAGCGCGCCGGGGCCGAGGCCGCTTTCACGCTCCAGCGCGGCGCGCGCTTCGCCCTCGGGGTTGGCGACCAGATGGGGAAGCAGCATCCGCGAGCGCTCGTCCGTGCACTCGCGCGCCAGCCGCGCGTGCGCGGCAGCGAGCAACGCGGTGGCGAAGGCGCGGTCGAACGCATGCTCCGGGTCGCTGGCCGGCCCGGACTCGGCCGCCAGCGCGCGCTCGGCCGCATCGATGTCGATGCGCGGGCCGCCGCCGCGCTTCTGCGCGCGCTCGTGTTCGCGGCAGTGCGCGAGGTGGTGGCGCAGCCCGACCTTCAGCCATGCGCGCAGCCGCCCGCCGTCCTGCTCGACCCGCTCGAGATCGCAGCGCCGCAGCAACTCGCCGCAGTAGCCCTGCACGATGTCCGCTGCGCGCTCGGGCGGCTCGCCGAGGCGTCGCGCGTAGGCGTAGAGAGCCGGCCAGTACGCTTCGAACAATTGGTCGAGCGCGGCCCGCCGGGCGGCCGGATCCTCGGAACGGACGCGCTCGACCAGGCTCCAGCGCGTGGTGCGGAACTCGGCGGCTGGATCGTGGGCGCTCATCCGGGTGCACAGGCTAGCGCAGGCATCGCCGCGGTTCGCGGCACTGCGGGTGCCGGCGGCAGGTCGGCAGCGCTGCGCGTTCGATCCGGTCCTGCGCCCGGCTCGGGCTCGGCGGTGGCGGGGCGGGGATGGTGGAGACGAAGGGACTCGAACCCTCGACCTATACGTTGCGAACGTATCGCTCTACCAACTGAGCTACGTCCCCGCCCTGACGCGCCGGCCCGGTTCGACCGCGCGGCGCGACCGCATTGTGATCCCGAGGGCCCTCGCGGGCCCCAGGGGGCGAAGATCCTAGCCGCGCGGTGGGGGCCTTGGAAGACCTTGGCCGGGTGGGGAATCCGACCCGGGCGCCGTCTTGGCGCGCAGGATCGCCTGGATCAAGCGCTCCGGAGGCGTCGGCGTGCTTTCCGGATCGGGGCTCGCTCGTGTCGCACCCGACAGGGCCTGGCGTCCCAGCTCGCGCGTGGTCCGGTAGCTGGCGAGAAAGCGCAGGCAGTCGGGGCACTGCGCGATGTGGGCTTCGAAGGCGCGCTGCGCCGACTGCGCGAGCCGGTTCTCGCAGTACTCGTCGAGGAAAGCGGTGATCTCGCGGCAGGTTTCGTTCTGGCTCAACGGAGTTCTCTTTGGAGCAGCGGGTCGAGTAGAGCGCGCAGCGCGAGGCGCGCGCGATGCAGGCGGATCTTGGTCGTGTTCTCGTTCTCTCCGATGACGCGCGCGGCCTCGAGTGTCGTCAGCCCTTCCAGATCGCGCAGCACGAGCACGGTCTGGTACTGCTCCGGCAAGAGCGCGATCGCGGCGCGAACCTGCGCGCACAGCTCGGCGCGCTCTAGCGTGCCGTCCTCGGGCGCGGCCCAGGCCGCGATCGGCTCGGCATGGTGGCCGTCGGACGCGAAGCGCGGTTGCAGTGCTTCGATCTCGAGTTCCGGCCGGCGCGAGCGCGCGCGCAGCTTCATCAGCGCGCAGTTCACGGCGATGCGAAAGATCCAGGTCGACAATTGCGCGCGCTCGTCGAAGCCGTCGAGCGCGCGGAAGGCCTGCAGGAAGGTCGCCTGCACGACGTCCTCCGCATCCGCCTCCTGCCGGAAGTAGCGCCGGGCCAGCGCGAGCAGCCGCGGCGTCTGTTCGCGCACGAACTGCTCGCAGGCGCGCTCGTCGCCGCGCCGCAGTGCAGCGACGAGCGCGCGCTCTGCGTCGCGCGCATTCGAGGCCGCGGGTCCTGCTCCCTGCATCGACTGCGAGCGTGCGCTCGCCCGGTCGGTCCGTCAACCCGGGGCACGCCGAACGGGCATGCGGCGATCGAAACGCTCGCGGTCGGGCTCGCGGCGGGTCCACGCGCCGGCCCTGCATCCGATTCGGCGGGCTACAGGAGCCTGTAGACTCTCGCGCTCGTGCACGACTACCTCTACGACCTGCGGAGCGGGTGGATCGCCAGCGCGCTGCTGGCGATTTCCGCGCTGTGCGTCTCGCTCGGCCACCGCCTCGGGCGACGCGCCGGAGCCTCGGCCGGCGAAGCGCAGCGCGCCCAGGTCAACGCGTTGCAGACCTCGATGCTCGGCCTGCTCGCGCTGGTGCTCGGCTTCACCTTCTCGCTGGCGCTCGGGCGCTACGACGATCGCAGTACCACACTGGCCGGCGAGGCCAATGCGCTCGGCACGACGCTGCTGCGCTCGAGCCTGTTGCCGAGGCCGTTCGACGCTCAGGCCCGCATCCTGCTCGCGCAGTACGTCGAGCTGCGCATCGAAGAGAGCTCGATCGGGCTCGACGACTTCGAGTCACGCGCGGAACTGCACGCGCGCACGAAGGCCGTCGGCAAGGAACTGTGGGGCACTGCCAAGCGCGCGGTCGAGCTCGACGACAGTCCCGTCCGTACCGGTCTGTTCGTGCAGTCGCTGAACGACATGCTCGATGCATTCGACCTGCGCGAGGCGGTGCTCAACCGCCATGTGCCGGAGTTCGTGATGCTGCTCTTGTTCGTGATCCTCGCGCTGGCCGCGTTCGCAATGGGCTACGCGTCTGGATTCGGCGGGCACCGGCCTCCGGCGCTGACGCACGTGCTGCTCTTGCTGCTCGTGCTGGTGATGTTCCTGATCATCGACCTCGACCGACCGCGCCGCGGCTGGATCCGCATCGACCGCACGCCGCTGCTCGAGCTGGGAAGCGGTCTCTCTGGCGAGGTGAACTCAGGCCCGGGCGGACGCTAGTCGGGCGCCGCCCCGCGCAGTCGGAGACGCGCGAGTTTCAAGGAGTTCCTCCCGGCCCGAGGGGCCAACCGGCGGCCATCCAGATCGCGAACAGGATCGACCATGTCACCAGGAAGCTGATCGAGTAGGGGAGCATCGTGGCGACCAGCGTGCCGATGCCGGCGCTCGGCTGGTAGCGCTGGAAGAACGCGATGATCAGCGCGAAGTAGGTCATCATCGGCGAGACGACGTTGGTGCACGAGTCGCCGATGCGATAGGCGCATTGCGTCACTTCGGGCGGGTAGCCGAGCAGCAGGAACATCGGCACGAAAACCGGCGCCATCAGCGCCCACTTGGCCGACGCGCTGCCCATGAAGAGGTTGACCGCGCCGGTGAGGAAGATGAACGCCACCAGCACCGGCGTGCCGCCTAGTCCTGACGCCTTCAGCGCCTCGGCGCCCTTCACCGCGAAGATCAGGCCGAGGTTGCTCCAATTGAAGTAGGCGACGAACTGCGCGGCGAAGAAGACCAGCACGAGGTAGCCGCCGAGCGTCTGCATCGACTTCGCCATGCCGGCCATGGCCTCGCCGTCGTTCTTGATCGTGCGCGCCGCGATGCCGTAGGCGAGGCCGGCCAGCCCGCCGGCGACGAAGATCAACGGCACGATCCCCGACATGAAGGGCGAGTGCAGCAGGTCGCCCGTCTTCGGATCGCGCAGGAACCCGTCGGCCGGGAGCGTGCCCCACAGCACCAGTGCCGCCAGCGCGGCCAGCGCGGCGAACGCCGCCAGGAGTCCGCGCCGCTCGCGCTCGTCGAGCGGCCGCAACGCGTCGGCCGCGCTCTGCATCGCGCCGCCGCTCGCGCCCGCGCCGGCGCCGCGATCCTCGAAGCGGCCGAGCCGCGGCTCGACCACGCGCTCGGTCACCAACGTGCCGATCAGCGTCAGCAAGAAGGTCGAGCCGACCATGAAGTAGTAGTTGCAGGCCGGATTCACCAGCGCGTCGGGCTGCACGATGCGCGCCGCCTCCTGCGTGAGCCCCGACAGCAGCGGATCGACGGTGCCGAGCAACAGGTTCGCGCTGTAGCCGCCGGAGACGCCCGCGAACGCCGCGGCCATGCCGGCGATCGGGTGGCGGCCCGCCGCCTGGAAGATCAGCGCGGCCAGCGGGATCAGCAGCACGTAGCCGATCTCGCTCGCCATGTTCGAGAGAACGCCGGCGAAGACGACCACCAGCGTGAGCAGCTTGCGTGGGGCCGACAGCACGAGCTTGCGCATCGCGACGCCGATCAGGCCGCTCGACTCCGCGATGCCGATGCCGAGCAGAGCCACCAGCACGGTGCCGAGCGGCGCGAAGCCGGTGAAGTTGCTCACCGTCTTCTGCAGGATCAGATGCAGCCCCTCGGTCGAGAGCAGGCTCAGCGGCACCTCCAGCTTGCCAGTCATCGGGTGCTTCGCCGACAGGCCGCTCCGCGCGGCGATGTCCGACAGCACGATGGTCCCCAGCGCGAACAGCAAGAACAGCGTGCCGGGGTGCGGCAGCGCGTTGCCGCCGCGCTCGACGATGGCGAGGAAGCGGTTCATCGGGCCTCGCGCGGGGCGCCCGGGCGAGGTTCCGGGCGGCGTGGATGGCTGGCTCATCCGGTGGACCTTAGCCGCGCGCTCTTCGCGGCGGATGGGAATTCCAAGCGGATGACCTCCGTCGGAGGCGGCCGCCGTCGACTGCGAGGTGGAGGCTCGCCGCGGCGGGCCCGTCCGCCAAGTGACCTCCGGATCCCGGCGCGTCGGCGGCGTCGACTGAGTCCGCGAAGGAACTCGCGGCACCGGCAAGTGCGGCGCAGGCTCCCGCGGCCCTTACGCAGGTCTGCCTGGAACCGACGATGCCAGCCCAGGCGTCCGAGCCGCGCCCCATTCTCGATCTAGGCAGATCAACCGGCCGCCCTTGCGGTCATTACGCAGGTCTGTCTAATGCGCGTTAGCCAGGCAGAACGATGGCGAGAACCGAGCGAGACTTTTCGGCACGTCCGGCCCAAGAGCGGGAGTGGATGCTCCAGAATACCTGGTGTGATGCATGTGCCGAGGCTGACCTGGGGATGGACGCGGCGCACGAGTACGAGGAGGACGGTCGTGTCTACGTCGAGGGCCGGTGTCGGAAGTGTCGGCGCACAGTGTGCTCAGAAGTCGTGGAGAGGGATGCTGGCTAACAAGCCGCTGCAGCCGGCGGCCTTCGGCCGCGGCTGAGCGGCAAGGCGTTGTGCAGATGAAGAAGCGACGAGGCCACTACTGCTGGGTGTGTGGAAGGGTGCTCCCGAATGAGAGATTCTCCGGCGCAGGCCATCGGGATCACACTTGCAAGGAGTGTCGATCGGCGCGGCGCGCGCAACGCCGATTGAAACTTTCGAAGACGCAAGCCCTCGCGCCCGCGCCGTGCCAACGGGCCGTTTCATCGACCAGCTTGCTACGCTGAACCCAACCGATGCGGATGCTGCTCCTCCTGCTCGCGTTGCTCCCCGCTTGCAGCCCGCACAGCGGCTCCGCGCCACGCGCGCAGACCTCATTGGCGACGCGCACCGACCTGCCGCTGCTCGGGGGATCTCACCCGCGCATCCAGGCCGAGCTCGCCGGCCGCAAGCCGATCGTCTTGATGGTCGATACCGGCGCCGAGCTGACGGTGCTCTCCACGGCTTGCGCGCGCGCGCACGAGCTCGCCTTGGAGCCGTTCCAGGCATCCGCCGGGTTGCCGAGCGCGATGGCCGGCCGGCCGATCGAGCACTGCGCCCTCGTCCCCGAACTCGCCCTCGGCGCGGCCCGCGCCACGAACCTGCGTGTCGCGTTGGTCGACTTCACCGGGCTCGACCACCTGGCGAACGTCGACGGCATCCTCGGCCAGGATCTGCTGCGCACCTGGTTCGCCGTCCTGGATGGTCCGGGCCAGCGTCTGATCCTGCTCCCGCGTTGCACGATCGAGGAGGGCTTTGGTCAGCTCTTCGCGGGTCGCACCGGCGCCCTGCGTTTCGATGTCGACTGGAGACTCGGCGTCCCGCTGGTGCGCTTGCCGCTCGGCGCCGCAGGAGACGTCGAGTTCGTCATCGACACCGGCGCGAACTTCTTGTGCCTGCCGCCGAATGCGATCGATGCGCTGGGTCTGCAACCGTTGCGGAGAGATCGCGTGCACACCCTCGAAGGCGAGGTCGAGCGCGAGGTCTATGAGTTGCCGAGGACGCAGGCCGGCGCGCTGACGATCTGGGGCGACGTGCAGTCGTGGGACTACGGCGTGCTCGGGTGGAGCGTGCTCAGCGGTTTCGTTCTCGCACAGGAGGGGAAGGACGGAGTCGTGCTGCTCGTGGACCGTCCCTCCTGGAAGTGACGGTTGCGAGCGGCGGGGCTTGCCCCGTGGCTCTCGGATCGCACGTTCCCTAGACTCCTGCGTCGACGCAGCCGGCTGCTTCGAATCAGTCGAAGACGCGCGACTCGTCGCGAGTCCAGCACACAGCCTGGCCCGCACGTCGCACGTCGCGGCCGCGCTCCACACGCTCTTCCTCAGGCCATCCGACTCCGAAAGTTCCGATGAAACGAGTCACCGGCATCGGCGGCATCTTCTTCAAGGCAAAGGACGCCGCTGCGCTGCGGGCCTGGTACCAGCGCCATCTCGGCATCGATGTGCAGGCCTGGGGCGGCACGGCGTTCCCCTGGACCGACAGCGCGGGCAAGCCGGCCGGCGGAACGACGGTCTGGGGGCCGTGCATGCGCTGCACGAGAAGCACTACGAGCCCAGCACCGCAGGGTTCATGATCAACTACCGCGTGCCGGACGTGCACGCTCTGGTCAAGGTCTTGCGCGAGGAAGGCTGCAACGTGCTCGAGAAGATCGAGGATTCCGAGTACGGCAAGTTCGCCTGGGTCATCGATCCGGAAGGCAACAAGGTCGAGCTCTGGCAGCCGCCCGCAGGCCAGTGACGAGCGCATTCGCGAGCGGACGGCGCGCGGACCGCAGCCTTGCGAGGCTGTGGGTCGCGATCGTGGTCTTGCTCGGCGCCTGCCGGGCACCGGCGAAGCTCGCAGCGAAAGGCCGATCCAACATGAGAATCCACTACATGGAAATCGTGTGTCGCGACGTCGCGGCGCAGTGCGCCGCGTTCGAGCGCGTGCACGGGCTGTCGTTCGGTGCGCCGGATGCCGATCTCGGACAGGCCCGCGTCGCGCGGGCGTCCGCAGGGACGCTGATCGGCGTGCGCGCGCCGCTGGCCGAGCACGAACAACCGATCGTGCGCACGTACGTCGAAGTGGAGGACATCGCGGCCGCCGTCCGGCAGGCCGAGGCGGCGGGAGCCGTGATCGCCTACCCGCCGACGCGACAGGGCAAGTCCGGCACCTGGGCGATCTACTTCCTCGGCGACGTGCAGCACGGGCTCTGGCAGCGCTAGGCTGCGCGAGCGCCACGCGCGCGCGGCGGACAGCCGCGTGCCGCCACCTGCGGAGCGGCTCGTTCCGACCCGCCGTTCAGGCCAAACCGCCTTTCAGGGCAGCACGGTCACTTGCGCGGCGTTCGACAGCGCGACTCCCTGCAGCGCGCCCGCATCGAGCACGCCCCACTGCGCGAACACGCTCGCGCCGACGAGCAGCGGGTCGGCCGGCACCGACAGGACGCGGCTCGCCTGACCGCTCGCACTCGTCAGCGCGCCGAGGGTGATGGTCGAGCCGAACACGTCGACGAGCAGCGTGCCGCCGAACAGCGGCAGGTTCGCGGACGCCGGACTGACGACGAGCAGGGCCGGCGCGAGCGCGGCGGCATCGGAGAGCGTCAGCGCGAAGTTCGCATTGCCCGACTTCGGATTCTGGAGTGCGCCGATCTTCGGCACGAGCGCGCCGCTGCCGGCAAGCCCCGCGCCGTAGAACACGACTCCGTGCGGAGGACGTTGCTGAGCCTCGACGACCGCCGCGTGCGCGTCGACCTTGCCGTAGCCGTACTTCGGCGACTTCCCGTTCACGTCGTACGCGCCTCCGGCGGGATCGATCTTGCGCGCGGTGTCGTGCAACACGTCGACGACCTCGTCCCACCGCAGGTACGGATTGGCCGACATCACGAGCAGCGCGACGCCGCTCGCGAGCGGACTCGCCGACGACGTGCCGCCGAAGTTGCTCGCGTAGTCGGTCGACGAGTAGCCCTTCGAGCCCTGCCGGTCGGTGGTCCAGATGCCGCTCGTCACGCCGCCGTTCGACGGCGCGCAGAAGTCGATCGGCGCTCCGAAGTTGCTGTAGCTCGACAGCAGGTCCTGGTCGTTCGAGGCCGAAACGGCGACGGTGACTGGGTCGCTGCAGTAGCCGATGCCGGAGCAGTCGATGCCGGAATTGCCGGCCGCGAAGAAGATCAGCGTGCCGAGGCCGCCGCGGCCGAAGGCCGCGCAGTCGTCGATCGCGGCCTTGGTCGAGGCCGGAAGCGGCGCGCTCGAGGCGAGGGGGCCCCAGGAGTTGTTGATGATCGCGGCGCCGTTCGCGCGCGCGAAGTTGAACGCGTCGGCCTCGTCCTGCACGGTCGGCGGGTTGAAGAAGTTCGACGACAGGAAGCGAATCGGCATCACGCGGCACTTCTGCGCGGCGCCGCTCGTGCCGAGGTTGTTGTCGCCCCGTCCGGCCGCGACGCCGGCGACCGCGGTCGCGTGATTCTCGGGGAACAGGCCGA
This sequence comes from Planctomycetota bacterium, assembly GCA_016872755.1. Classification (GTDB taxonomy): domain Bacteria; phylum Planctomycetota; class UBA1135; order UBA1135; genus GW928-bin9. The sequence goes on along the minus strand of VGZE01000050.1, from coordinate 12,500 downwards.
AGAACCCGTCCTGCGCCGCCGGATTCGAGTCGTTGTCGAGCACATCCGTGCCGCTGACGAGGTTCAGATCCGGGTGCGTGAGGTCCATGCCCTCGTCGACGACGGCCGCGATCAGGCTCGGATCGCCGCGCGTGATGTCCCACGCTTCCGGCGCGTTCACGTCGGCGTCCGGCAGCGCGCCGGCCTGGCCGGTCGAGTTCAAGTGCCACTGGTTCGCGAACAGGAGGTCGCTCGTCGCCGCGGTCGTCACGCGCACGAGCGCGAAGTCGGGCAGCGCGAACTCGACCTTCCCGCTGTCGTGCAACTGGCGCGCGATCTCGAGCACGCGCGGCGTCAGCGCGGGCGCGAGGCCATAGACCACGCCGGGATTGGATGCGTATGCGAGCGCGCCGCGCTCGACGAGTCCGTACGGAGCCACGAGCGCCGCGCGCTCGGCCGCGCCGATGCCGGGCGCGAAGCGCACGAGCAACTCGTCAGTCGCGCAGTAGGCCTCGTCACCGGCGAGCCACTGGGCGCTCGCGCTCGCGACGAACGGCAACTGCACGAGCCATTCGACCGCGGCTTCGACTTGCGCGGCGTTCGTGCCGGCGCGCGTCGCGAGCCGCAGCGTCTTGCCGGGCAGGAACGGCGCACGCTCGGCTTCGCCCGGCGCGAGCAGCTCGAGTCCGCCGAGCACGGCGCGCGCGAGGTCCTGCGGGCATGCCTGCGTGAATTGGAGCGCGATGCGCGACGGGTCGAGCACGAGCTCGACGCGCGCGGACCCGTTCCAGAACCACTCGCACGTGGATGCGGCGGGGGCGGTGTCGTCCTGGGGCGAGGAGAGAACGGTGAAGAGCAGCAGGGTGTTCAACATGGGGGGAGTTGCCGTGGGGGGCGAATCAATTTACCGCAACAGGTCGAAAGCGCATCCCTCGCAGGGCGGACGGTGCCCGCTGCGGCTCGGTCGCGGACGCGGCGCCGACTGCGTATCCTGTTGCGCCAATTCCCGCGTCTACCCCGCACCGCGACCGCTCCCATGGCTGACAGCTTCGGTTCTCACGGCACCCTCTCCGTCGGCGGCAAGACCGTCAGGATCGCGCGCCTGTCCGCGCTCGAGAAGCGCGGCGTGCGCCTTGCGCGCCTGCCGTTCTCGCTGCGCATCCTGCTCGAGAACCTGCTGCGCCGCGAGGACGGCGCGGTCGTGCGCGCGGACGAGATCCTGGCGCTCGCGAACTGGAAGCCGGTCGATGCCGAGCGCGCCGAGATCGCGTTCATGCCCGCGCGCGTGTTGCTGCAAGACTTCACCGGCGTGCCCTGCGTGGTCGACCTGGCCGCGATGCGCGACGCGATGCGCAAGCTCGGCGGCGACCCGAAGAAGATCAACCCGCTGCAGCCGGTCGAGCTCGTGATCGACCACTCGGTGCAGGTCGACGCCTTCGGCTCGCCCTCGGCGCTGGCGACGAACGCCGAGCTGGAGTTCCAGCGCAACAAGGAGCGCTACGCGTTCCTGCGCTGGGGCCAGAGCGCGCTCTCGAACTTCGTCGCTGTGCCGCCCGACACCGGCATCGTGCACCAGGTCAACCTCGAGTACCTCGCGCGCGTCGTGATGAGCGGCGGCCGGGACGGCGCCCCGGGATCCGTTCCGTGGGCCTATCCCGACACCGTCGTCGGCACCGACTCGCACACGACGATGATCAACGGTCTCGGCGTGCTCGGCTGGGGCGTCGGCGGCATCGAGGCCGAGGCCGCGATGCTCGGCCAGCCGGTGTCGATGCTGATCCCCGACGTGGTCGGCGTGAAGCTGTCGGGCAAGCTGCCCGAGGGCGCGACCGCGACCGATCTCGTGCTCAAGGTCACGCAGATGCTGCGCAAGCACGGCGTGGTCGGGAAATTCGTCGAGTTCTTCGGCCCGGGGCTCGCGCAACTGCCGCTGGCCGACCGCGCGACGATCGCGAACATGGCGCCCGAGTACGGCGCGACCTGCGGCATCTTCCCGGTCGACGCCGAGACGCTCGCGTACCTGCGCTTCAGCGGCCGCAGCGCCGAGCAGGTGCAACTCGTCGAGGCGTACATGAAGGAGCAGGGCCTGTTCCACGACGCGTCGACGCCGCCCGCCGAGTACACGGCCGTGCTCGAGCTCGATCTCGGTTCGATCGAGCCGTGCCTGGCGGGCCCGAAGCGTCCGCAGGACCGCGTGCTGCTCAAGGACATGAAGGCGAACTTCGCGACCGCGCTGGTCGCGGCCCCGGGCAAGCCGCCGCCGTTCAAGAGTCCGAGCGCGCCGCTCGAGATCGGCGCCTACAAGGGCGAACTGAAGAACGGCGCGGTCGTGATCGCGGCCATCACGAGCTGCACGAACACGTCGAATCCGAGCGTGCTCGTCGGCGCCGGCCTGCTCGCGAAGAAGGCGGTCGAGAAGGGGCTCGCGCAGAAGCCGTGGGTCAAGACCAGCCTGGCCCCGGGCTCGAAGGTCGTCACCGACTACCTGAAGGCCGCCGGTCTCGATCGCTATCTCGACCAACTCGGGTTCCACACCGTCGGCTACGGCTGCACGACCTGCATCGGCAACTCGGGCCCGCTGCCCGAGCCGGTCGGCAAGGCGATCGAGCAGAGCGACCTGGTCGTGTCCGCGGTGCTCTCCGGCAACCGCAATTTCGAGGGCCGCGTGCACGCGCAGGTCAAGGCGAACTACCTGGCCTCGCCGCCGTTGGTCGTCGCGTACGCGCTCGCCGGCCGCGTCGACTTCGATCCGACCAGCGAGCCGCTCGGGCACGGCAAGGACGGCAAGCCGGTCTTCCTGCGCGACGTGTGGCCGACGCAGCAGGAGGTCGAGACGACGATGCGCGCGGCGCTCAAGCCCGCCATGTACGCGCAGAGCTACGGCAAGGTCTTCGAGGGCGATGCGAACTGGCGCAACCTCGCCGTGCCGAAGGGGGACACCTACGCCTGGGATGCCGCGTCGACCTACATCGCCTCACCGCCGTACTTCGACGGGCTGGCGCAGGAGCCCGGCACCGTCTCCGACCTCGCGGGCGCGCGCGTGCTGGCGGTGTTCGGCGATTCGATCACGACCGACCACATCTCGCCCGCCGGCTCGATCAAGCCGTCGAGCCCGGCCGGCAAGTACCTGCAGTCGCGCGGCGTGAAGCCGGCCGACTTCAATTCGTACGGCGCGCGCCGCGGCCACCACGAGGTGATGATGCGCGGCACCTTCGCGAACGTGCGGCTCAAGAACCTGATGCTCGGCGGGGTCGAGGGCGGCGACACGCTGCACCAGCCGAGCGGCGAGAAGCTGTCGATCTTCGACGCGGCGATGCGCTACAAGCAGGAGCGCGTGCCGACGGTGATCCTGGCGGGCGCCGAGTACGGCTCGGGCAGCTCGCGCGACTGGGCCGCGAAGGGGCCGATGCTGCTCGGCGTGCGCGCGGTGATCGCGAAGAGCTTCGAGCGGATCCACCGCTCGAATCTGGTCGGCATGGGGATCCTGCCGCTGGAGTTCACGGGCGGGCAGTCGATCGAGAGCCTCGGGCTGACCGGACGGGAGACGGTCTCGATCGACGGCGTCGCCGCGCTGTTCAAGGGCGGATTCAAGGCCGGAGCCGTGCTCCAGGTGACCGCTGTCGGAGAGGGTGGCAAGGCGGTCAAGTTCCAGGCGCGATTGCGCATCGACACGCCGCAGGAGGCCGAGTACTACCGCCACGGCGGGATCCTGCAGTACGTGCTGCGGCGGTTGGTGAAGGGCTGACCTGGTGCTCGTCTCCAGCGAAACCGACGGCGCTTCGATCGGCGAGGTCGAACCTCCGGCGCGCTGAGCCGGAGCGAAGGTTTTTCCTGCGGCGGCGCCGCGCGCGGCCTCCGATAGGAGGCCTGTGTCCGCGCGACGTCTCCAGCTCTGCGGCGACTGCCGGCGCCAGCTCGACGTGACCGCGCTGGAGCCGGGCACGCTCGTGCGCTGCCCGTGCGGAGCGCAGGTCGCGGTCGCGGCCGGTCGGCCGCACACGCCGCGCGCGCTGCGCTGCTCGAACTGCGGCGGCAACCTGCGCGCCGGCGCGCCGGCCTGCGAGTACTGCGCGGCCGAGATCACGCTCGACGAGTTGCGCCTCGACAGCCTGTGCCCCGACTGCGGCGCGCGCATGAGCTCGGGCGCGCGCTACTGCATGGAGTGCGGGATCGCGATCGCTCCGCAGGCCGCGCTGCCGCTCGCGCGCGGGGGCGCCTGTCCACGCTGCCGCGCCGCGCTGCGCGAGCGCGCGGCCGAGGCGTTGCGCTGGGTCGAGTGCACGCACTGCGCCGGCATCTGGCTCGAGCCGGCGGCGCTGGACGAGCTGTGCGCGCGCGCCGAGCAGGATGGCGCGGTGCTGACGGCGCTCGGACTCCAGCCGGAGCCGCTGCGCGCGGTCGACGCGTCCGCGGTCCGCTACCTGGGCTGCGTCCGCTGCGGCGAGCCGATGCACTGGCGCAATTTCGGCGGCAGCTCGGGCCTGATCCTCGACGTGTGCAAGCACCACGGCGTCTGGCTCGACGACGGCGAGCTCGAGCGCGCGGTGGGCTTCGCCCGCGGCGGGGGACTGCAGCGCGCCAAGGAGCGCGAACTCGAGCGCCGGCGCGGCGAGCTGGCGCGCGGCGCGGGCTCGGGGGGGCTCCCGCCCCTTCCGCTCGCCGAGAGCGGCACTGACCTCGAAATCGACCTGGCGGCCCTGGGCCTGCGCTTCCTGCGCGGAGCCCTGCGGCTGGCTCGCGGGCGGGCCGCCTGAACCCGAAGCCCCCGCGCCGGTTCAAGCGCCCTACAATCGAGACGATTGGAGCCGTCCGGTTCCCCCAACCGTCCATGAGCATCTTCCCACGTGGTTTCGCGTTGGCCGCTGCGCTCGTCGCCTGGAGCGCGGGGCCGGTCCAGGTTCCCGTTCCCGGTGCGCAGTTCGAGCCGCAAGCGCATTCCTGTTGCAAGCCGTCCGCGCCGATCGAGCTCGCGTTGGGTCGCGCGCGCCCGCTCGCCGGCGGGCGGGTCGAGCTCGCCTACGAGGTCACGGCGCGCATCGATTGCGAGCTGCTCACGCCGCGAGTCGAGGTCGGTCCGGGCTGGCAGCTCGTCGCGCACGAGGGTCCCGCCGAGGGTTCGATCGCGCGCGGCGAGGCGCGCAGCGGGTCGCTGGAGCTGCAACCCCTGGCTGGCGTGGAACCGGGGCTCGAGCTCGTCGCGCGCTTCGCGCTGCCCGACCCGGAGCGCGCAGGCGAGTCGATCGAGCAGCAGCGCGTGTTCGCGTTCGGAGCGCGACTTCCGGCCGTGCTGACCGGCACGCGCGCCGTGCGCAGCGGTTCCGTGGTCTCCAACGACGTGCCGTCGTTCACGCGCTAGGAGCACCGGAATGAACACGCGATCCGGATTCCTCGCCTGCGCCGCGCTGGTCGCGCTGGCCGCGCGCGCCACGGCCGATTTCACCGCCAGCGGAACCTTCCTGTACGTCGACAAGGCCTTCACGTTCAGCGGTTGGACCGGCAGCGAGCCGCAATTGCCCGTGCGCAAGGCCACCGTGCAGGTGATCGACGCGACGACCTCGGCGGTGCTCGCCACCGGCAGCACGAACTCCGCGGGGCAGTACTCGATACCCGTGACCGGCAGCGGAACCGCGAACGTGCTCGTGCGCTGCTTCTCGCGCTCGAATCAGTACGGCACCTTCCCGCTCCAGGTCGTCGACAACTTCGGCGTCGAGTACTCGGTGTCGAGCCCGACCTTCAACGGTTGGAACCTGTCGACCAACCTCAACGTGGGCACGACCGTGGCGGGCAAGATCTTCGCCGGCAGCAAGCAGGCGAATCCGTTCAACATGCTCGACCAGGTGGTCGCCGGCGTCGACTACGTGAAGTCGCTCGGAGCGGCGAATCCGATCGCGCTGGTCCGCATGGTCTGGCCCGGCGGCTCGGGTTCCTTCGCGGTCAATTCGACCGCGACCATGGCGGACGACGACGGCTACGACGACCTCGTGCAATTGCACGAGCTCGGCCACGTGATCCACAACCTGTACTCCGACAGCGACAGCCCGGGCGGTTCGCACACCTTCGGCGCCAGCGACCAGGATCCGCGGCTCTCCTTCGGCGAGGGCTGGGCGACCTTCTTCGCCGGGGCCGTGCGTCAGCACCAGGAACTGTTCGATCCGGGCTTCTACATGGACTGCAACGGTGGTTCCACGACCGGCGGCGTGCAGTTGTCGATGCGGATGGAGAACGGCACGCCGTACGCGAGCCTGACCGGCGGCGAAGCGGACGAGGGAGCGATCTTCTGTGCGCTGTGGGACATCGTCGATACGAAGACGACCAACGACGGCGGCACGACCGACGACGACACGCTCGACGGAACCGTGTCCTTCGCCGGCAGCAGCGGCGATCTGGCCCAGTGGCAGGTCTTCACCGGCCCAGTCGCGAGCGCCCCGAACCTGACGATCCGCGATGAGTTCCACGGTTTCTTCGCGCCGACGAATTTCGGCAACTACACGCAGCTCGACGCCGTCTTCAACACGTGGAAGATGCGCTTCCGACTCGATGCCAACGAGCCGAACAACTCGACCGCGAGCGCGACGCCGCTGTCGCTGGGGAATGCGTGGTCCGCGACGCGCACGCTGTATTACTCCTCGGCCAATCCGCCGGCGCCGGGAGACGGCGACAGCGACTACTACTCGTTCAGCCTGGCCATCGGCGCGGTGTTCGAGGTCGAGACGCGCTATCCGGGCGCGGCCAGTGACGCGACGACCTACTGCGACACGTTCCTGACCGTGCGGCGGCCCGACGGCAGCGCGCTCGCCAGTTCCGACAGCGGCGGCATCGGGCGCAACGCCAAGCTCACCGGGCTCGTCGCCGACACGGCCGGGACATGGACCGCCGAGGTCAAGACGGTCCATTCCTATCGCAAGACCGGCAGCTACGACATCCGCGCGCGCCTGCTGTCCGGAGGAGGCACAGCGCCGAGCATCAGCGGCATCGCTCCATCCGCCGTTCTCGCCGTCGAGCCCGGCACTCCGATCCTGACGCTCACCGGCAGCGCGTTGCTGGCGACTTCCAGCGTGCTGGTCGGCGGCGTCCCGCTGCCTCCCGCCAACTATTCGGTCGTCTCCGACACGACGATCACGATCGCTTTGCCGATGCTCGACGTCCTCGGCCTGGTCGAGGTCATCGTCGTCACGCCGGGCGGCGCCGACACGGCCTCGTTCACCGTTCTGGCCAACGACCCGCCGGGGATCGAGCTCGAGACCGGCGGCACCGGATTCCTGACGACCTTCGGCGGGGCCACGCTGACGATCGGTGCGCCGGTCGGCAACTGGGCCTTCGTCGCCGTGTCGCCCGAGAATCTGCCGACCGTCGTGCCGGGTCTGTTCGCGCTCGACATCGGCAACAACTTCACGAGCCTGCTCTACAAGGGCGCGGTGATCGTGCCGGCCAAGGGCTGGGACCAGAAGTTCTACTCGCTCACGGGCGTCACGCCCGGACTCACGCTCCACTTCCAGGTGTTGTCGGTCGACCCATTGCTCGGTCTGCCGGGCGACGCGTCGAACGTCAGTTCCGGCCTGCTGCTCTTGTGACGGCGCGCGCGGCTCAGAGCGCGAAGGTGCGGTGCATCCAGCGCGGGCGCGAGTATTCCCAGATGCGTTCGGCCATCGCGGTCACGAACAGCGGATAGAGCTCCTCGATCGCGCGGCAGTAGCGGTCCGATAGGCCGAGCCTGCGCTGGTAGTCCGCGAGCGCGTCGCGCTCGAAGGGCCTCAACTTCGCGCGACCGATCGCGAGGCGCCAGGCCGTTCCCGTCGTCAGATCCGCTTCCTGCTTGCGTTCGTGCACGATCAGGTGCAAGAGATCGAGATACGGCAAGTCCGCGGCTTCGGAGGAGCCCCAGTCGAGGTAGCCGAGCACCTGTCCGTCCGCGTCCACCTGCACGTGCTTGGAGCGCAGGTCGGAGTGATACACGACGCGCGGCACGAGTTCTCCGAGCAACTGCTCGCGCGCCCGGCCGCGCATGCGCGCCAGCCATTCCAGCGTGCTCGGCACGCGCACGTAGCGCTCGACCAGGTCGAACTTCGCGCCGAGCAACTGCTGCCAGGCCGGCTCGTCCAATGCGCGCGCCGGCTCGACGACGAGCTGCGCCAGATGCCGCGCGCTGTCGCGGTACATTCGCTCGGCGATGCGGTGATCGCCGGTGTGCTGGGGTGCCGTGAGCCCGCCCAGCCGCCGTTCGCAGGTGAGGTACAGCCCGAGGCGCTCGTCGCCGCACTGGAATTCGCCGGCGTGCAACGGCTCCGGCACCGGGAACTCCGGGTAGCGCGCGCGCAACTCGCGGCAGCGCGCGACGTGCGTGTGCGCCTGCTCCACCTGCAACGGGCTGATCGTCACGTGCAGCGTCCAGCGACCGCGTGGATCGCTCTCTGCGCGACCCGGCACGGCCGTCTGCACCAGCGCCGTGTTGCCGCGCGTCGCGACGAGCTGCTCGATCGCAGGCACCGGCTCGCCGACGATCCGCGCGAGCTCCTCGAGCACCGGCTGCAGCCGCTCGCGCGGACCCTGCGCGCCGCGCCGGGCCAGGAACAGGAAGCTCGGCGCGAGCAGCGGAAATCCGCCGAGCCGATGCACGAGCAGCTTGGCCCGGTTGGCGCGCTCCTTGGGCCCGATGAACAGGTGCGGGCCGCGCTCGTCGAAGGAGGCGACGTAGGCGAAGTCGCGCTGGTGCGGGTACAGCGCGAAGGCTCGATCCGCGCCGAAGCCTGCAGCTCGCAATGCGCGCCGGTGGCCGGCGAGCGAATGCACGCCGCGCGGCGCGCGCAGCGCGCGGCGCAGGTACTCCAGCGGCCGCAGCACGCGGAACGACGACTTCTCGCCGGAGGAGCGCTTGTAGCCGTAGCGATTGTCGGCCACCAGGGCGAGTTCGTCGCGACCGACGCGCGCGAGTTCCTCCAGCCCGTAGCCGCGACCGGTCAGGGCTTCCGGCGGTCCGAGCTCCTGCACGACGAGATCGAAGGCGCGATCGCGGAACGGCAGTCGCGCGGCATCGCCGCCGAGCAGCGGCACGCAGCGTCCAGGCACGACCCACTCGTTGCGCGCATGGGCCAGCGCGAGACGCTCGGGATCGAGGTCGAGCACGGTCGTCTCGAAGCCCGTGCGCGCGAGCCCGACCACCGTGCCCGAGAGTGGATTGCCCAGGTAGAGCGCACGCCCGCCGTGAGAGCCGACGAGCGGCAACCAGGCGCCGCGGCACTCGCGCAGCACCAGATCCAGGCGATTCGAGCGCGCCTCGGGCAGCTCGTACAGCAGTTGCTCGATCTCCGGTCGAAACGGTCGTCCCGCCTCCAGTCGCGCCAGCGCGCCGTCCGCGTCGCCGGGCAGCAGCGGATCGGTCTCGCCGCGCGCTTGTGGCACGCTTCGCAAGTCGTAGATGCCGCGGACCCGGCGCGGCGTGTGACCGCACTTCGCGCAGGGCCGCAGATCCGCCTCGCGCGGCTCGCAACCGTTCGGACACTGAAGATCCGCGAGCCGTGCGGGCTCTCGTGGCCGCGGCGGGATCACGCCGGTTCCCTGCGCTCTCGACCGAGCTGGTGCGCGACCAGCACGGCTGCGATCGGCAACAGCGTCCAGGCGACCCGGCGCGCCGAGGTTTCCATGTGCAGAGGGAGCGCGTGCGGCGTCGCGAGGTACACCGCGACGAGCCCGTACAGCGCGGCGGTGAATGCCAGCGCCAGCGGCGCGACCGCCCGGTCGCGCATCCAGCGGCGCGGTCGCAGCACGAGCAGCACGAGCGCGAGCGCGAACAGACCGCCGCTCTCGATCCCGTTGAAAACGATCTCGCGACCGAACCACGGCCCGACCACGAAGAAGCGCGCCGGAGTCTGCTCGACCAGCAGCGCCAGCATGCCCTTGCCGCGGTAGTCGCCGCTGGTCAGATCGTTCGAGAAGCCGTGCGCGAGGTTGTAGCTGAGCGTCGCAGCGACGAAGAGCCCGGGCAGCAGCGCCCACAACCAGGCGCGGCGCGGCCGCAGGTCCGCCAGGCCCGCGCCGCTCGGCAGGAACGCGGCGTAGAGCGACCCGCCCAGCGCGGCTGTGATCCACAGCGCGCCTTCGTTCTTGGCCCACAGGAAGAACGCGCAACCGAGCGCCAGCACGCGCCAGCCCTCGCCGCGTCCCGCGCGCGCGCGCAGCCAACCATCGAGCGCGACGACCATGCCAAAGGCCGACAGCATGTCGCTCTCGGCGACGCGCGACCCGCTCTGCGTCTGCGGCAAGCTCACCACCAGCCACAGCAGCACCGCGCCGATCCACGGTCGCGCCGAGCGCGCGAGCACGCCCGCCAGCGCGAGCCACAGCGCGGGGCCGCACGCGACGATCGCCAGTCGCGCGGCGAAGTCGTCGATGCCACCGGCCCAGCAGAAGCTCCACAGTTGCAGTACCGCGTTGAGGAACGGATAGTCCGCGTGGTAGATCAGCTCGATGTCGGCCGAGTCGGCCAGGAAGCCCGCGCTGATTCCGCCGTGCTGCCACAAGAGCTTGGCGCGCAGCGTCCAGAGGTTCGCCTCGTCGCCCTCCATCACCGGCACCGCGCAGGTCGCCGCGACGCGCGAGACGGCCAGTGCGAGCAGGGCGGCCAGGCTCGCGCGCCACAACCAGCGCTCCCAGGCCGGTGCCGCGGCAACCTCGTCCGCGAGCGCGCAGCGCTCGGTCGCGCGCAGCCGCGGCAGCCCCGTGGCGAGCAGCAGCGCGGCGAGCGCGCCGAAGGCGAGCGGGACCCGCTCGAATGGAGCGCACGCGAGCACCCACGCGTAGAGGAACAGTCCGAGCACGAGCAGCCCGGCCAGCCAGGCCCATGCGATCCAGGCCAGGCGCGCGCAGGCCGGCGGCAGGCGCAGCCAACCCAGCACGCCGATGCCGGCGGCCAGCGGCAATCCGAACAGGCCGGCGAGCTCGAGCGCGGAGAGGCTCACTTCGCCTCCGCCGCGACGGGCCGACGGTAGATCACCCAACCGTTGCCGCGATCGGCCTCGGCGAGCAGCGCGCGCGGCGCGAAGGGCGCGCCCGGCGAATGATCGACCAAGAGGTCGCGCGGGCCGAGCGAGCCGGGCGCCGGCATCCAGCCGGGCGGCAGGTCGCGCAAGGCGTGCACGCGTACCGGGTAGAGCAGGTTGCGCACGCGGAAGAAGCGCTGCATCGAGCGCGGGTCGAGGCGCTCCTCGAACCACCAGACTCGCTCGGCATCGAGACGGGAGAGCGCCGCGTGCAATTCGCAGTCCTCGCCCAGCGCGTCGCGCAGCAGCGCTTCACGCCCGGCCGTCGCGCGGCGCGCGAGTTCCAGGTTCGCGCGTCCCTCGTGCCACGCGCCGCGCGCCAGGAAGGCGATCAGCCCGCAACCGAGAAGTGCAGGGAAGCAGCGCGCGATCGACATCGGATGGACCCTCGCATCCTACGCTGCGCACGCTACAGTCCGCACGATGCCGGACGCCAGTCCCGCCGACGAGCGCGGCGATGCGCGTGTGCCGCGCGCCACGCACTATTGGATGTTCGTGGTCGTCCTGCTCGCCACGGCAGCCTGGTGCTGGCGCGGTCTGCTCGAGGTTTCGTTCACCGGCGAGGACCTGCTGCTGATCCGGCAACAGGCCGACGGCTACGAGCGGACGGGAACGGTCTTCCGGCCGCTGTGGCACGCCTGGTTCTGGCTCGGCGAGCGCGTGCTGGGCAGCGCGGATCCGCGGCCCTGGCATGCCGCGCAGCTCGGCCTGCACCTGTTGAACGCGGCCCTGGTCGCGGCGGTCGCGCGGGCCTTGCGCCTGGCCGTGTTGCCGGCGCTGGCGGCGACCGCGCTGTTCGCGCTCGGCGCCGGCTGCGCCGACAGCCTGTGCTGGATCGCGGCGAGCAATCGCCAGCTCTCGGCGCTGGGCGCGCTCGTGTGCGTGCTCGGGCTGGTGCGCTACGACCAGGGCCCGCGCTGGGGCTGGATCGCACTGGCCGGCTTCGCAGTCCAGTTCGGCAGCAACGAGGAGGTCTACGGAACCGCGCTGCTCGCCACCGGCTGCCTGCTCTGGCTGGCCTGGAAGCCCGCGCGCCGGCGCGACCCGCGCGCCTGGCTCGTGTGCCTGCTGCCGGCAGCGGCGCTCGCACTGCACTTCTTGTTCCTGCGCGGCAGCGGCGGTTCGTCGGTGCTGAGCGGCGGAAATCTCGCGGCGCTCGTCTTCGAGCAGGCGCCGCGCAATGCGCTGGCCCGGCTGGCGGAGATCGCGGCGGGCTGGCTCGCCTCGGCGGACGAGCTCGATGCGCTGGCGCTCGCCGTGCTCGGATGCTCGCTGTCGTGGATGCAGCGCGAGCGGCAGCGCGCTTGCGTCGTGGCCGGGTACCTGTTGTGCAGCTTCGTGCCGTTCGCGCTCGAAGGAGGTTCGCGCTATCGCGACTATCCGACGCTCGCGCCGCTCGCGCTCGCGCTGGGTTTGCTGGTCGATTCGCTGCTCCTGTACGTGCCCGCCAGCCCCGCGTTCGCGCGGCGCGCGCTGGGGGCGCTGGCG
>VGZE01000049.1 GCA_016872755.1 Planctomycetota bacterium | reverse complement strand
GCTCTATTCTCTTGCCCCACGAAGCCGATTGTCGAGCACTGGAGATTCGACATGAAACGAATCATTCGACTCGCAGGCACATTCGTCCTCGCGGGAGCCACGGCGCCAGCCGCGCCGGGCCAAGCGATCCTGCGCGAGTGGTACGCCGATGCGACCACCAGCTACATCGGGACGGCGGTCGAGAGTTTTGCCGACCTCGATGGCGACGGGTTCGGCGATGTCGCCTACTCGACCGGCTTCCTCGGAACGACCGGCTATGAGGTGCGCTCCGGCAAGACGGGAGCGCTTCTCTGGAAGCAGAAAGTCGGCGTCAACTCACTTCACGCTCTGCCCGATTTCGACGGTGACGGTCGCTCAGAGGTCGGTACGACAGGGTCGAAGAGCGTCGAGGTTCGATCGGGCGCGACCGGCAACCTGCTCTATTCGATCCTCCTCGGATTGTTCGACTTCCCGCTGTCGATGGTTGGCATCGGTGATGTGGACGGCGACGGCGTCGCCGATCTCGCGGTCGGGACGCCAGGAGGCTACCGCTCCGCCTCCCCCAATGGCGAGGTGAAGGTCTTCTCCGGGGCGACGGGAACGCGGCTCTACGCGGTGAGCGGTGCGGGAAATCTCGATCAGTTCGGGTCGATCGTGACGACTCTCCCTGACGTGAACGGAGATGGCATCGCCGACTTCGCTGCCGGCGCGCCGACTGGGACCGTCCCGTCGCTCGGCCAGCGGGTCGGCTACGTGCGCGCCTGTTCCGGCGCCGATGGCGCGACGCTCTGGCAGTTCGATGGCCAGATGCGTTTCGCGAGTCTCGGACGGCAGTTGGCCACCACCAGCGACCACAACGGCGACGGGCTCGGCGACCTTTGCATCTCGAGCACGAGCGACGTGAACGGCGTCGGCTCTGGACGCCTTTGGATCGTCGACTCGGTCAGCGGCGCGGTGGTGACGACGACCGACGGGCCTGGCAGTTTCGACGTCGGAACACGGTTGGTCGACGCCGGGGATGTCGACGGCGACGGCTGGCGCGACTTGCTGGCCAGAACTTCGCGCGACCAGACCTGGCTCTACTCGGGCAAGACGCTCCTCACGCTTCACACCTTCGAGGATCTTCGCGGAACGTCGAACGGCTGGGCGATGGCGACCGGTCACGATGTGGATGGTGATGGTCGCGCCGATGTCGTGCTGGGCGACTTCACGGCTCAGAATTCCGCCCCCTACTTCGGAATCGTCTCGATCCACGGCGGCAACGACCTCTTCCTCGACATGACGCCGATCGAGGTCGCCGACGGCGACAGCCTCTACCGCTCGATCCGGACGGGCGTGCCCGGCAACCTCGCGCTGCTCGCAATCGTCGAAGACAACGGCGTTCCGGTCTTCTGGATCCTGGGCGGGCTGCGGACCTTTGACGCAACCGGCACGGTCGAAGAGACGGTCATCGTCCCGCCCGGACTGGCCGGCAACGTCTACGCCTATCAGGGCTGGGCGATCAACGCCCGCGGCAAGCTGAGCAGCAGCGACTTGATCGACGTCACTTTCCGCTGACGTTGCGGTTCGTCGAGGGAGCCGGTGCGGGGGGAGGCGCCGACGGCTGATCGCCGGCGCCGCCCCAATTCGGTCAGCGGCAGACGGTGCCGATGATCGCGAGGGCGCGCGCGTCGCACCGGCTCTGTAGCGCTTCGTCGCGGATCGCGGTGCGGCGGCGCCAGTAGCTGTAGGCGAACTTGAAGTTGTGCCCGCGAAAACCCCAGACCTGCTTGCGCACCGCGGGGTTCTCCCAGAAGCGATGCGAGAGCGGCGAGTCGGGGAACGCTTCGGCAAGCGCCGGCTCCGTCTCGTCGAGCACGGGGTCGTGGGACCTGCCCCCCAAGAACTAGTCCACCCGCATGATGGCGGGTGGCCGCATTCGAGGGAGGCGGCGAAGCTCCCGTCGACGAGCGCCACGCCGCAGCAGAGGGTTCGTTGGTCGATGAATTCGCTCAGCGTGCGCGAACTTCGAGCTCCACGACGACCTGTCGGCGCAGCGGGTCCTCGATCGCTTGCTGCGGAACGTTGGCAAAGTCGATCTTGGCGAGATCGAGCTTGCGCACCTGACGGTTGTGCATGGTGTGGAAGTACAGCGTGCGGCGCGTCAGGTCGCACACAACCGTGATCTGGGTGGCGGAGGGAATGTCGGGCGGGAGCTGCGCGCCGGGCGCGGTGGCGCCGACCGGAATGTTGAAGCTGTCGAGCAGCCGAAACGCCTCGAACACTGCGTCCTCGCCGTCAGCGAGCGGGCGCACGCAGGAGCTCAACACGGCGGCGCGCACGAAACGCGACGGAGGCGTGAAGTCGCCCGGCAACCCGCGCAGTCCCGTGCCGCCGCCCAGCGGTGCGAATTCGCGTCCGTCGATGCGCAGCGTTTCGACGGACCCAGGTACGAGTCCGAGGTAGTTGCGCAGGTTCGTCAGGTGCCAGTCGTAGCCCGGAGAATTAGTGATCACGCCGCGGAACGCGTCGAACACTTGGACACGCCCGCCCTCGACGATCTCCACAACGATGCACTCGCCAGTCGGATCGGCGATCTTCCAGTGAAACGGCAAAGGCGCGCCGCCGAAGCGCTCATCGGCGACGTAGACCACGCGCAGGTCGTTCAGGTGCTGCCGCACCTGGGCCACGCTGCCGAAGCTCGAGAGCAACCACTGCTGGAAATCGCCGACACTGCAACTGCGCGAGGCCTGCGCCGGATCCCACGGCGCGTAGTCGGCGAAGCCGGGGAAGTAGTACATGCCGACGTAGAGCCCGCGCTCGTTCAGCGCGTCCGGACCGTAGTCGGTCCCGTAGGCCGTGATCGTCGCGAAACCGTGTTGGCCGGTCCACGCGAAGCCCGTCGCGCCATCTGGAACCACGGACTGAAAACGCTTGCCGCGCGGCACAACCGCGAGGCGGTCGTGTTGAGCGTCTCCGAGCGCCCATTCGACCGTCCGCGCGACGATCTGCGACCCGTCCGTTGCGGCGAAGGAAATGCCAGTGCACGGACTAGCGACCGGGATGCTGGCGCCGCGCGGAGCCCCGGCGACGAGGAACGAGAGCAGCAAGACGGCGGTAGTGTCCATCTGCGGATCGTAGCACGGCGCAAACGCCGCTCTCAAGCGTTCAAGGACGTCGAACTCGATGCGCTGCAGTTCGAGTGGCGCACGTTCGTCGAAGGCCTGCAGATCAACGAGAAGTAGCGCTGTGCGTCACGGGTGGTGGAGCGCGCTTTGCGCCGCACTCGCGTGCGTCGCGTGCCGCCACGCGCTCCCGAGTCCTTCGACCCCTTGGGGCTGAGCGGACCTCGCGGCGTTCGATCGGACCTCATCGCGGCGCCGCAGCTGCGCATCACGCGGCTGAGCGTGAACGGTCGAGCGCTCTCCGAACGGACATGGGAGCGTGTGCTGAAGCGTGTTGACCCGCCCCCCAAGAACTAGTCCACCCGCATGATGGCGGGTGGCCGCATTCGAGGGATGCAGAGATGGGACGGAAGGGCAAGTTCACCCCAGAGCAGATCATCACGATGCTTCGCGAGGCCGAGGTGCGGCAGTCGCAGTAGATGTCGATCCGGGAGGTCTGCAAGCAACTCGCGATCACGGATCAGATCGTGCTACCGATGGCGCAAGGAGTGTCGTCGTTGCGCCGGAGCCGATACCCGACCACGGCGTCGTGCTCGCCCAGCGCCGCCAGCATCGCCGGCAGGTCGCCCGGGTCGTTCTGCATGTCCGCATCGAGCGTCGCGATCAACCGGCCGCGCGCATAGGCGAGCCCGGCGGCCGTCGCGGCGGTCTAGCCGCAGTTGCGCTCGAACAGCACGCCGCGCACGCGCGGATGGGCGCGCGCGAGTTCGCGGATCCGCTCGCCGGAGCCGTCGCTGCTGCCGTCGTCGACCAGCACGAGTTCGTAGTCGAGCCGGCCGCCGAAGACCTCCTCGATGCGCGCGACGAGCGGGCGCAGATTGTCCAACTCGTTGTAGACCGGGGCGACCAGCGACAGCTCGGGCCGGGCGCCGGCGCCCAGTTGCGCCTGGTACGGCGTCGGCGCTCGCGGCCTGTGCTCGCCGCCGCGCACCAACTGCGGGCCCGGATACGGGTAGAGCACGTCGTCGGAGCGGGACATGGCGATCGAAGCAGCTCGCGGCGTGGCCGGGCGTTCTGAAAGGAGTGATACCGAGCCGTCCCGCTTGGCACAATGCCGCCTCGAAGGAACCAGCCCCGCGATGCAATCCCACGGCCGCATTCGCGGCGGCGGCTTCGAATGGGCCGCCGAGCAGGAACAAGCCGAGCACGACGGGCTCAGCTGGTGGATCGCCTGCCTCTTGCCCCTGATCGTTCACGCGGCGCTGCGCGACCTGTGGGCGCCCGACGAACCGCGCTATGCGCAGGTCGCGCGCGAGCTGGTCGAGCGCGGTGATTGGTTCGTGTTGCATCGCTGCGGCGAGCTGTACCCGGACAAGCCGCCGTTCTTCTTCTGGCTGGCCGCGCTGTTCGGCGCGCTGGGGGGCTGGACCGAGTTCGCGCTGCGCATGCCGAGCCTGCTTGCCACGGCGGGCCTGGCCTGGCTCGTGCAGCGCATGGCGCTGCGCTACTTCGGGCGGCGCGAGGCGGTGCTCGCGCCGTGCCTGCTGCTCGGCTTCGTGCTCGTCGCCGACATCGGCGGCCGAGCGCAGCTCGATCCGTTGCTGGCCTTCGAATGCGTGCTCGCGCTCGAGCTCCTGACGCGACCGCTGCCGAGTTCGCGCGGCGTGCTCCGGCACTGCCTCGGCGCGGGCCTGTGCCTGGCCGCCGCGCTGTGGACGAAGGGACCGGTCGCGTTCGTCAACACCGGCCTGCCGGTCGCGCTCGGCCTGTGGTTCGCGCCCGAGCGCGACTGCGCGCTGCTGCGCGCGCGCGGCTGGGGCTGGGCCGCGCTGGGCGTCGGGATCGCGACGGTCGGCATGCCGGTCGCCTGGGCGATCCGTCAAGAGCCGCTGCTCGAGCAGCATTGGCTGTTCCGACAGCACGTCGCGCGCGTCACGTCGACCGGAGAGCATTGGGGGCCGCCGTTCGAGCCGCTCTTCGAGCTGCCCATGTGGACCCTGCCCTGGGCGACGCTGGTGGCGGCCGGACTCGTGATGGCCTGGCGCGCCTGGCGCGCGCGCGACAATGTGGTGGATCGCGCCAGCCTGGTGTTCGTCGCCGCGTGGTTCGCCGCGCTCGTGTTGTTCTACTCGCTGATCCCGCCCAAGCGGCCGCTCTACCTGCTGCCCGCGTATCCGGCGGCCGCCTTGCTCGCCGCGCATGCCTGGGCCGAAGGGGAACGCCGGCGCGCGCTGCCGGCTTGGGTGTGCTGGCCGGTGCCGATCCTGATGCTGCTGCTCGGTGTCGCGCTGTGCTCGGTCGGGCTCTTCCCGCGCGCCACGTGGGAGCGCCTCGAGCTGTCGACCTCGCCCGAACGGCTGTGGTTGTACAGCGCGATCCCGGGCCTCGCGCTGCTCGCCTGCGGCGCGTGGGCGGCACAGGCGCTGGCCGCGCGCAGGCACGCGCAGGCGCTGCACGCGATGATCGCCGGTTGGACCGCCGGTTTGGTCCTGCTGGCGGCCTGCCTCGCGCCCGCCGTGAACGGGCGCAAGAGCGCGCGCGAGCTCGCCGAGTGGCTCGCGCTGCGGCCCGAGCGGCCGAGCCAGCTGGCCTGCGTCGGCGTGCAGCCCGAGGGCTACCGCTTCTACGGACAGGTCCCCGCGGTGGCGCGCTCGGTCGATCAGCTGGAGGGAACCCTGCAGAGCGAGGGCCGGGACTTCCTGGCGCTGGTGCGCGACCGGGAGTTCGAGCTGCTGGCGCCCCAGCTGCGCGCGCAGGTGGCGGTGCTGCGCGTCGCCGCCGTGGGTTCGCGGCGCATTTTCGTGCTGGCGCGGCTCGAGCGTGGGGCGGCGCCGCGCTGAGCGGATCGCTGCTGGGCCAATCGCTGCTGGGCCGACCGCTCCTGCCGCGGCCCACGCGGTGGTATCCTGATGGGCTATATCACCGCCCATGCAGCCCTACAAAGCCCTCGACTACCTCGATCTCGACTCCGAATTCAGCCAGGACGAACGCATGGTGCGCGACACCGTGCGGGCCTGGGTCAGCGACCGCTTCCTGCCGGTCGTGACCGAGCACTTCGAGGCCGGCACCTTCCCGCACCACCTGACGCCGGAGCTCGCCGAGCTCGGCGTCTTCGGTCCGAACCTGCCCGAGGAATACGGCTGCGCGGGGCTCAACAACGTCGCCTACGGGCTGATCTGCCAGGAGCTGGAGCGCGGCGACAGCGGCCTGCGCTCGTACGTGTCGGTGCAGGGCTCGCTGGTCATGTATCCGATCTTCGCGTGGGGCAGCGACGAGCAGAAGAAGCACTGGCTGCCCAAGCTCGCCGCCGGCAAGGCCATCGGCAGCTTCGGCCTGACCGAACCCGATTTCGGCTCGAACCCCGGCGGCATGGCCTCGCGCGCGCGCAAGGACGGCGACAGCTGGATCCTCAACGGCCGCAAGATGTGGATCACCAACGGCACGATCGCCGACGTCTCGGTCGTGTGGGCGCGCGCCGAGGACGGCATTCGCGGCTTCCTGGTCGAGAAGGGGATGCCCGGCTTCTCCGCGCCCGAGCAGAAGCACAAGTGGAGCCTGCGCGCCAGCGTCACGAGCGAGCTCGTGCTCGAGGACGTGCGCGTCAAGGAAGCCACGCACATGCTGCCCAAGGCCAAGGGCCTCAAGTGTCCGCTGGGCTGCCTGACCCAGGCGCGCTACGGCATCGCCTGGGGCGCGCTCGGCGCGGCGCTGGCCTGCTTCGACGAGGCGCTGTCGTATTCGAAGTCGCGCATCGTCTTCGACAAGCCGCTCGCCGCGTACCAGATCCCGCAGAAGAAGCTCGCCGACATGGGCACGCAGATCACGCTGGGCCAACTGATGGCGCTGCGCATGGGACGCCTGAAGGACGAGGGGCGCTTGCAACCGCACCACGTGAACATGGGCAAGCGCAACAACGTCCACATCGCGCTCGAGATCGCGCGCACCTGTCGCGACATGCTCGGTGCCAACGGCATCAGCCTCGAGTACCAGGTCGGGCGTCACATGACGAACCTGGAGAGCGTGTACACCTACGAAGGCACGCACGACATCCACACGCTGGCGATCGGCGAAGCGCTGACCGGCATCCCGGCCTACCGAGTCGGTTAGCGGGAGGGGATTCGATGGGTACGCAGCGCCGGCGTTGGCCGCGGATCGCGCTCGCGCTGCTGCTCGGAACCCTGTTCGGCCTGGCGCTCGTCGAAGTCGGCGCGCGCGTCGTGCTGCGCGCGCGCGGCACGCCCTACGATGCGGCGGCGGCTCGCGGTCGCCTGGAGGCGCTGTCCGCCGGCATGCGCGCCTTCGTTCCGCAGGATGCGGTCGGCGAGCGCCTCGCCGCGGGCGCGGCGTTGCCGGACCTGGCGGTGCTGCAGCACCCGTACACCGGCTACGACGTGTACAAGGGCTACGTCGAGTACCAACGCGACCTGGCCTACTTCCTCCAACCGTCCGGGGCGGGCGCCGGTGGCGCGGCCGGGACCTTCGATCTCCTGTTGCTGGGCGGTTCCGTGGCCGCGCAGTTCGGCGAGGCGAAGAGCGGCGCGCGCGCGCTCGTCGAACGCCTGAGCACTCATCCCGCCGTCGCGGGTAGGCCGGCGCGCGTGTTCACCTACGCGCGCATGGGCTTTCGCCAGCCGCAATCCTGCACGCAGCTCGCATTCCTGCTCGCCGCGGGCTTCCAACCCGACGCCGTCGTGCTGCTGGACGGATTCAACGACGTCGCGCTCGGCTGCAACAACGCGCACAACGGCGTCTCGCCGCTGTTCCCGTCGACCTCGCACTGGGGCTTCCTGCTGCGCCATCCGCTGTCGAAGGAAGGCGCGCTGCCCTTGTTCCTGTCCGTGGCCGAGCACAATGCACGCGCCGAGGCGCTCGCGACCGTGGCGCTCGAGCGCGGCTATGCGCGGAGCGCGCTGCTGGGGCCGTGGGCGGTGGCTCGCTCGCTACGCGAGCGGAGTCAGGCGGTGGCCGCTCAGCAGCAGGTCGAGGCGCTGTCGAAGACCGGCACGCGCAGCGTCGCCGAGACCGGCATGGGGTTCGAAGGGGATCCAGCACAGGCGGTCGACAGCGCCGTGCGCTGCTGGCGCGAATCGTCGCGTTCGATGCGCGCGCTGTGCGAAGCGCGCGGAATCGTCTACCTGCACGCCTTGCAGCCCGCTCTGCACGATCCCGACGGCGGCAAGGTGCCGAGCGCGGACGAGCGCGCCGGCGCGAGCATCGACGAGTACTGGCTGGAGGGCGTGCGCCTGGGCTACCCGCGGCTGCGCGAGGCGCTCGGCGTGCTCCGCGCGGGCGGCGAGCACGCGCTCGACCTCTCCGGCCTCTTCCGCGGCGTCGAGGAGAGCGTGTACACCGACTACTGTCACCTCGACGAGCGCGGCAACGCGCGCGTCGCCGCGGCGCTCGCCGACGCGCTCGCGAGCGCGCTCGCCGCGCGCTGACCGAGGTCCGCGCGCGGCGAGCTCGCCCGGGGAACTCACTCCGCCGCGTCTAGCAGAGTGATCTGCGCGACCGGGCCGGCGCGCACCGACTGTGCCGCGAGGTCGACGAACACCGACTGCGCGTGCAGCGTGAACGCATCGACGCCCAGTTCCCCGATCGGCAGCGCCAGCGCCAGCGTGCCGCCGGCGGGGAGCGTGCCGACCGGCACGAGCAGCGCGCCGGCCTCGACCAGCAGCGGGGCTTTCCAGGAGTTCCAGGCCAGCAGGCCGGTGGCTGTCTGATCCGGCGCGCCCAGCGCGGCCAGCGCGTACTCACCCGGAGATCCGCCGAAGCTCAGCGCGAGCGACTGTCCTTCGCGCACCGGCGCATTCGTCGTGAACGAGCGCCGTGCGCCGGGGAGCGGCAGGATCTGGCCGGTGCCTTCGAAAGGAACGCCGTCGATCGGCGGGGCGCCGCACCCTGTCGCGCCGCTGCCCCCGATCAACTGGCTGTCGAGCAAACCGACCGTGACCGGGCTGGTCTCGGAGTTCATGCTGAGTCCCGGGCCGCCCTTGCTCTGGATGCAACCGAAGAAGTCGTCGAACACGTAGACGCCCTTGCCGCCGCGCAGCGTCGAACCGCTCATGTAGAGGCCGGCATTCTGGACGTGCACGGCCGCCTTGCCGTGCTCGAGTCCTCCGAGTTGCGCGGGGTTTCCCGAGCCGCCGGTGATCTCGCAATCGAACAGATGGACGTTTGTCGGATCGTCCTCACTGTCTACGCGCATGCCGATCCGACCGACGGGACTGGTGATGCGTGCTCCGACGAAGGTGACGTCCGGGCAGTCGACGACGCTGACGGCCTCGAGGGAGTTCTGGCCGCTCTGGTCGATCTCGGTGTCCTCGACCCAGACCGAGCCGTCGCAATTGGCGATCCACAGCGGGCGGGCACTGAGAGAGGAGAAGTCGACTCCCTTGATCGAGAAGCTCTTGCTGGCACCGATGTGCAGCACGATCGACGGTGAGGTCACGCGCACGGTCGCGCCGGCATCGGCGACGATGCGCAGCGATTTCTGACTGGCGAAGAAGCCGGAGTAACTGCCGTGCTTGAGCAGGATCGTCGAACCGTCGCTCGCCGCAAAGATCGCGGTCTGCAGGTTGGTGTAGTCGATGCCCGGTCCGGAGGATGGGCCGACGGTGATCAGGTTCTGCCCGATATGAGCGGGTGCGGTCAGGGCCGCGGCGAGCACGAAGGAACGGATACGGTGGATGTCGGTGAGCATGGGACACGCAGGCCCGCGAGAGGGCCCGACGCTCATCCGGCACGGTGGACGGGCGCTTACAGACCGAGTCTAGCCGGGTTCCCGACGTTGGTGACGGATTCTCCCGCCGTGCGCTCGAAATCTGCGATCAGGCCGGCACGGGCTCGCGAGCGCGAGCGCCCGTGCCGGCACCTTGGGCGGCGCTGCCCGGTTCCGAGCGCGTGCCGGGGCCGCGGGCGTGGTCGATCGCGGCCTGCACGAACCCGCGGAAGATCGGGTGCGGGGCGAGCGGCTTGGACTTGAACTCCGGATGGAACTGGACGCCGATGAAGAACGGGTGGGACGGCAGCTCGCAGATTTCGACCAGTCCGAGCTCGGGATGCACGCCGCTGGTCAGCAGTCCGGCCGCCTCGAGCCGCGCGCGGTAGGCCTCGTTGTACTCGTAGCGGTGGCGATGTCGCTCGCTGATCTCGCCGGCGCCGTAGAGGCGCGCGGCCAGCGAGCCCGGCACCAGTCGGCAGGTCTGCGCTCCCAGACGCATGTTGCCGCCCTTGGTCTCCAGTCCCTTCTGCGACTCCATCAGGTGGATCACCGGATGCGGCGTGTGCGGCGAGTGCTCGAGCGTGTGCGCGCCGGCCAGCCCGAGCACGTCGCGCGCATACTCGATCACCGCGCACTGCATGCCCAGGCAGATGCCGAAGAACGGCACCCGGTTCTCGCGCGCCCAGCGGATCGCGGCGACCTTGCCCTCCAGCCCGCGCTCGCCGAAGCCGCCGGGCACCAGCACGCCGTGCACGCCGGTCAGCAGTTGACCGGGTTGATCGACCGAGACGTCCTCGGCGCGCACGCGGCGCACCTTGACCTTGCGAGCCGCGTGGATGCCCGCGTGGTTGAGCGCCTCGTAGATCGACTTGTACGCGTCGGAGAGCTCGGTGTACTTGCCGACCAGCGCGATCTCGATCTCGTCGGTCGTCGAGCGGATGCGTTCCAGCATCGCGCGCCAGTCGTCGAAATCGGTCGGGCCGGTGTAGGGAAGGTCCAGGCGTTCGCAGATGCGCCTGTCGAGACCGGCCCGCACGAGATCGGTCGGGACCTCGTAGATCGAGAACGCGACGTCGCGTTCCTCGATCACGCATTCGGGCCGCACGTTGCAGAACAGGCTGATCTTGCGCGCCATGTCCTCGCTCATCGGCTCCTCGGTGCGGCACACGAGCAGGTCCGGCAGGATGCCGATCTCGCGCAGCTTGCCGACCGACTGCTGCGTCGGCTTGGTCTTCATCTCACCGGAGGCGCGCAGGTAGGGCAGCAGGGTCATGTGCACGAACAGCACGTCGCCGCGCGGGCGGTCGAGCGCGAACTGTCGGATCGCCTCCAGGAAGGGCAGGCTCTCGATGTCCCCGACCGTGCCGCCGACCTCGGTGATCAGCACGTCGACCTCCGGCGTGATCGCCGAGTAGATCGCTTCCTTGATCGCGTCGGTTATGTGCGGGATCACCTGCACGGTGCAGCCGAGGTACGCGCCCTGGCGCTCGCGCGCGATCACGCCCGAGTAGATCTTGCCGGTCGTGTAGTTCGAGTTGCGCGTCAGTTGCGCGTGCGTGAAGCGCTCGTAGTGCCCGAGATCGAGGTCGGTCTCCGCGCCGTCGTCCGTCACGTAGACCTCGCCGTGCTGGTACGGGCTCATGGTGCCCGGGTCCACGTTGATGTACGGGTCGAACTTCTGCATCGCGACGCGCAGGCCGCGCCGCTCGAGGATCATGCCGATCGAGGCGGCGGTCAGTCCCTTGCCCAGGCTCGAGACCACGCCGCCCGTGACGAAGATGTGCTTGGCCATGTTCGATTCGCTCTCTCTCAGCTCCGGTTTGCGGCCCGTTGTCGCGCGACGAACGCGGCATAGTCCTCGGGTGTGTCGATGCCGCGCGAGGCGCGCGACGCGCGCGCCATGCGGATGCGGTGACCTGCATCCAGCCAGCGCAGTTGTTCGAGGTTCTCGGCGGCCTCGAGCGCGCTCGGCGGCAGCGCGACGAAGCGCGCCAGCGCGGCCGGGCGGAAGCCGTAGACGCCCAGGTGCAACTTCACCGCGTCGGCGCCGTCGGCGCCGGTCGAGCCCGGGTGCGCGCGGCTGGGAATCGGCGCGCGCGAGAAGTACAGCGCATTGCCGGCGCGATCGACGACGACCTTGACCGCATTGGGGCTGGTGAAGCTCTCCGCGTCGAGGAGCGGCGCGTACAAGGACGCCATCTCGACCGCCGGGTCGGCGAACAGCGCGAGCAGTCCGGACAGCGCATCCGCGTCGATCTCCGGCTCGTCGCCCTGCACGTTGATCACGACGTCGTAGTTCCCGTCCGGCGCGCGCGCGAGTTCCAGCGCGGCCTCGTGCACGCGATCGGTGCCGCTCTTGTGCTCGCTCGAGGTCAACAGCGCCTCCAGCCCGTGGCGCGTGGCCGCTGCGAGGATCTCGCGGCTGTCGGTCGCGATCACGACGCGCGTGACGTTGCCCGCGCGCAGCACCGCGCGCGCGGTGTGCGCGAACAGCGGCAGTCCGGTCTGTTCCAGCAGCATCTTGCGCGGCAGTCGCGTCGAGCCCAGCCGGGCCGGGATGACGGCCAGCGAGCGCAGCGCGGCCGCCTCACGGGGCGAGCCGCCCGCGCCGCTCGAGGCGGACAGCGCGGGGCCGGCGGGACGGGAGGGGCTCATCCGCGTCGAGTGCCTCTCAGGGCTGCGTCCCCAGCTTGCGCTTCTGGTCGTCGAAGAGGGCGCCGCCGCTCTGGTTCTCCACCGTCTGCAAGCCGTCGGTGTAGTTGTACACGTCGCGGAAGACGAGGAAGCACTCCAGATACGCCTTGCGCGCCTCGGGCGTCGCGGAGCGGCTGCCGAGGTGGCGCGCGCCGTCGGGCGACTCGAACTCGAGCACTTGTCCGGCCCCGCCGCTCGGCGCGCGGCCGCTCTGCGCGTGCTTGGCGAAACCGCGCGCCTCCAGTTCCTTCTGCAGCGCGCGCATGGCCTCGTCGGTCTGCACCTTCGTGTCCGCGCTGGCGCGCGCCTGCGAATAGAGCTCGACCGCGTCGGTATGCGTCTGCGAGACGAGTTCCAGCTTCTTGCCGGTGTTCTGATCGCGCCAGGTCGCGCGGAAGGCCAGGCCCAGGGAGCCGGCCTGCTTGAAGCCCGTGACGGATCCGTTCGAGGAACGCGGCGTGCCGCAGGCGCCGCTGAACGACAAACCGACGAACAGGGCGGCGGCGACGAGGAGCGTGAGAGGGGAGCGCGACATTCCGGATGCAGGCGCGGGACGGCGAAGACCTTCGAGCCGTCGGCGCGCGCGAGCCCAGCGGTCTCGCTTCGCGCCAGTCGCACTCGCGCCTGACCGCAGCCGGGACCGGAGCATAGCGGCGGCTTCGGTCACTCTCAAGGCAGCACTCGCTCACCGGCTCCCGGTTCCGGGATCACGCTTCCGTCATCGGGCACGCGCCACGTCGCCGGCAACGGCAAGGAGAAACCGCCGATCTGCATGAAGCCGTCGTCACTCCAGCGCCGGCCTGCCTTCTTGGCGGCGGGATCGAGGCGCTTGCCGCGCGGGTAGGGGTTCGCGCCGCTGGAGCGGAAGGGCACCAGCCCGCCGACCACCTGATCCTCCGCGTTGTACTCGGGCAACGCGATCCACAGCCCGATCGGCAGGCGCGATCCGCGGCGCCACGGCCCGCCGAACTCGGCCGCGTCGCGCGGCAGGCCGAGCAGCCAGCTCTCGCGCAGGATCGACCCGGCCTTCCATTCGGAGGTCGGCAGGCAGCCGTAGGCCGGTGCATGGTTGTTCTGGAACGAGCCGTCGCGCGGGTCGGTGAAGCGATCGGCGACCGTGTAGTCGTGCCCTCCCAGCGGGCCCGCGTACCAGTGGTAGGTGATCCAGAACAGGCCCTGCTCCTGCTGCTGCGGAGTGCCGCTCTCGACGTCCCAGCCGAGCAGCACGACCTGCTGCACGCTGCCATCGGCCATGCGGCGGCGATAATCGACGCTGACCGGCTGCGCGAGCGCGGCCTGGTAGGCGCCGTGATCGACTTCGGTGTGCAATTCGAAGAAGGTGCGTCCGCGGGGCGCGCGCTGCTTGACCCGCAGCACGTAGATCGGCGCCATCTCCTCGTACGCGTCGCGCTCGTAGAGCACGTCGACGATCGCGTAGCGCGCGTTGACGACCTGCATCAGCGCGCGGTCCTGTCGGAACGCCTGCAGGTGGCCGATCAGCCACTCATAACCGTCGACCTGCGCGATGCAGGCGGCGCGTTGTTCGGGATCTAGGACCTTCCACTGGTCGAGGTGGTGCGCGAGCTTGACCGGCTGCACGCCGCGCGCGGCGCGGAATTGCGTGGCCCAGTGGTAGACGCTGCCGACCGTTTGCGGCGCGAGCTCCTGCGCGCCCTCGGCGCGCGCGTGCTCGTTGACGATCTCGATCGCGCGCCAGTAGCCGCTGAACTTGCGCAGATTCGCGCGCGTCACGAGCAGCACCGAAGCGCAGACGATGGCCGCGCAGGTCAGTCCCACCAGCGCCTGCCGCCAGCGCGCCGTCCCGACCAGCACGGCCAATCCGGCACCGGCGAGCACGCCGAGGAAGGGCAAGAGCGGCATCCACAGTCGGAAGGTCTTCTCGCCCTTCACACTCATGAACAGCAGATTGCCCGCCAGCACCAGCAGGCAGGCCGCGCCGAACGCTCCGCCGCGGCGAAGCACGCGCGCGAGACCGAGCGCGAAGAGCACGAGCGCCGGCCAGGCGAAGGCCTGGCGCGGGGCCTCGAGGAAGTAGAACCAGGGTGATTTCAGGCTGCGAATCTGCACGGACGAGCCGCCCGTCGAACCGCCCGTGCCGCGATCGAGCTCCGCCACCGCCTCGTAGAGGCGGCGCGACCAGTCATCGATCCCCGCGCGTCGCAGCAGGCCCGCGACGTTGTAGCCGACGTTCTCGACGACGTAGGCACCGAGCGAGGACCCGAAGCCGCCGTAGGTGACGCGATCGAGCGCGCACTGCGCGAGCATCAGCAGCGCGAAGCCGCTGATCCAGCCGGCGCAGAAGCGCCAGTCACGGCGCACGCGCGCCGCGAGCCCGATCGCGCCGAGCACGAGCGCGATCGGGATGCATTGGAACGCCATCATCACGGCCGCGCCGAGCCACGCGCCCGCGCCGACGCCGCGCTTGAATCCTCCTGGTCCGAACAGGTGCCAGGTGCCGTACGCACACGCGCACATCGCCGCGCTCGCGCCGAGCGGCTCGACCGACCAGCGCAGGTAGATCGGACAGCAGGCGATGACGAACGCGCAGCCCAGCCCGGCCGCGCGGCCGAAGGCGCGCGCCGCGCAGCGCGCGCTGGTGACGAGCGCGAGCGTGCCGAGCAGCATCACGAGTACGCGCACGAGTGATACCGCGACGCGCGGCTCGCCGATGCCGAACCAACGTGCGAGCGCGAAGATCGGCGCGAGCAGCGCGGAGAACGCGAACGAGCGCACGGTCGAACCGTGCAGCGGTTCGCCGCGCACGAATTGCTCGGCGCGGTCCATGTACTCGACCGAGTCGGCGATCTGATAGCCGTCGATCCGCGCGAGCGTCCACAACTGCAAGACGACGGCCAGCAGCACGCAGGCGCGCAGCCATGGGTCGCGCCAGCCGAATTCAGGCTCCGGGCGGGCGGCAAACGGCGAGCTTGGAACGGCGGCCGGACCAGCTGCGGAGGGTGCGTACACGAACCGCCGGAGGCTACCAGATCAGGCGTAGGCGTCCCCGCGCACCCCCAGATTTTGTAGGAAAGTCCGCCCAACCTCCTTTTTTCCGTTGACTCGCCGCAGGCGCTTTCGTTGACTTCGCTCGTGGGGACCGCGCGGCCGCGCGCCGCGCCCCCTCAAGAAGACATAAATCATTTCCAGTCAACGATTTGCGAAATTCTCGCCAATCGATCCCGCGCACCCTCTTTTCGAAGTCAGCACCGCTATATGGGCAAAGTCGAGAAACTCGTCGTTCTGACGGTCCTCTTCCTCACCGCCATCGTGATCGCCGTCACGCTCCGCAAGGGCGATGACAAGGCCAAGACGGGCACGGACCCGCTCAACAGCGCCGAGAAGGCGCTGCTCCAACAGCCGGCGCCTGGCGCCGGCGCGCAACAGCCCGCCGGGCTGCTTTCCAGCAACCTGCAACCGAACCTGCAGTCGGGCAACGCCGGCGCGCAGCCGAGCGAGCCGCGGCTCGATGCCGGCGCGGCGCCCGCGCTCGTCTCGGGGCCCGCGGTCGTGGGAACGCCCGCGCCCGCCAGTGTCGGCCTGGTCAAGAACGCCAGTGGTCTGCGCCCCGGCATCACCGCGGACGTGATGGTCTACGACTGGAAGAGCGGAGACACCTGGAGCAGCGTCGCGAAGACGATCTACGGCGACGCCCGCTACGAGACGCAACTGCGCGCGACGAACGCCGACGTCAAGCAACCGAAGGCCGGCGAGCCGATCCTCGTGCCGACGGTCGAGTTGCCGGGCTACGCCGCGCCGAAGCTCGATGCGCCCAAGGCGGTCGCGCCGACGGCCGAGAAGGCTCCGACCGAGCCGACGGCCGTGGCAGCCACGGGCGGCGGCCGCACGCACACGGTCAAGGCGGGCGACAGCCTGTCGAGCATTGCCAAGCAGTACTACGGCTCGGCCTCGAAGTGGAAGACGATCGCGGATGCGAACAAGACGACGCTCAAGGATCCGAACAAGCTCAAGCTCGGCATGAAGCTCTCGATTCCCTGATCGACGAGAGCTCGAGTTCCACACCGTAGCGAACTCCAGTCCGCCTTTTCCCGCGCGCCGGCGCCGAGAGTGTTCTCGGCGCCGGCGCGCGTCGCTTTCGAGCACGCGCCGCCGTCACGCTCGCGTCACGCCGCGATCGCGCCGGCGTAACAAGCCCTGTTTCGAGTAGCGCGCTGCGCGCCGCGCGTCGAAGGTGGAGCGCATGAAGCTCCCCACTTGGATGCGCACGCGCACGGCGCGCGCTGCGTTCTTTTGCGCTGCCGCGCTGTCGTGCGGCAGCGCCGGCGCGCTGATCGTGCTGAAGTACCAGAGCCCGCAAGGCCTGCTGGTCGATCTCAAGTCCTCGCAGATCGGCGTGCGCTTCGATGCCTGGAGCGGCGAACGCAGCCTGATCACGACCCCGGGCTATCACCTGTTGCTGCCGGGGCTGCAGCAGATCGCGCTGTTCGAGCGCAGCCCGCTCGACCTCGTGCTCGCCAGCGGCGCCATGCAGGGGCCGGTGCCCGCCGGGGCGACCACCGTGCGCTCGAGCGACGGCTCGAAGTTCTGGTTCGAGGCGCTGTCCCTGCAGCACCAGC
The DNA here is from genome assembly GCA_016872755.1 of Planctomycetota bacterium. Lineage (GTDB taxonomy): Bacteria > Planctomycetota > UBA1135 > UBA1135 > GW928-bin9. Next base: position 4,150 of record VGZE01000049.1, on the reverse strand, counting down.
TGCGCCCGGAGCGCGCGCTCGGCGCGCTCGACGCGTTCGGCGGCGACGCGCGGCGCCAGGAGCAGCTGGTCGCGCTGATCGCGCGCGCGGCGCTGGGGCGCGAGTACGGCAAGCTCGCCGCGCACGAGGTCGCCGACCCGGCCGTCACCGATGCGACCAAGCTCGATTGCCGCACGCGGCTGCGCGCCGGGCTGGAGCCCTACGGGCTCGAGCTGATCCAGCTTGCGATGCCCAAGCCGCGCTTCGAACGCGAGTACGAGAAGGCGATCGAGGAACGCCAATTGGCCGCGCAGGCGCTGGAGAAGACCGAGACTCAGCTGGCGGCGCTGCTGGCCGAGCGACCGCTGCGGATGGAGAAGGTCGAGCGCGAGCTCGTGCTCGCCCAGAAGGGCCTGACCAAGCTCGAGATCGAGAAGCGCCTGCAGGCCGATGGTCAGGAGATCGAGCGCCGCGGCAAGGCCGAGACCTGGGCGCTGACGCGGCGCGCCGAGGGCGCGGCCAAGGCCGGCGAGCTGGCGACCTACGCTCAGGCGCGCCGCGAGACCGCGCTGTCCCAGGCGGCGGGTCTGCGCGCCGAGGTCGAGGCGCTGGCCGGCGCGGGCGAGCTCGCCGTGCGCGAGGAGATCGTCAAGCGCCTCGCCTCCTTCGAGTTCACGCTCAGTCCGTTCCTGCAGGATCCGACCCCGCTGGCGAAGGGAGGCCAGTAGACATGCACGCGCTGAAGACCCTGTTCCGGTTCGTGTCGGCCTCCACGCTCGTCGCGCTGGCCTGGCTGGCGTTGCTCGGTTTCGGATTCGCGCGCGTCGAACCCGGCTGGATCGGCGTGCGGCAAGGCAATTTCGGCGGCGGCATCACCGCGCGTGATCATCCGGCCGGCCTGCATTTCGCGCCGCGCGGCCTGTACACCTGGCACGAGCTCGACGGGCGCGTCCAGCTGTTGCGCTTCGGCCCGCAGCCACAGGGCGAGCACGAGCGCGTCGCGCTGGATTTCCGCACGCGCGACAACACGACCGCCAAGGCCGAGTGCGTGGTCGGCTGGCGCGTGCGGCCCGGTGCGGGCCATGCGATCGTGAGCGCGGGGCTCGAGCGCAACCTGCCGCAGCGCGTGGCGGCCCTGGCCGAGGACGTGCTGCGACGCGAGCTCGGCCTCTTGCGCGCCGATGACTGGTTCCAGCCCCAGCGGCTCGAGCAGCAGGAGCAGCACTTGTTGCCGCTGCTCGCCGAGTCGCTCGGCTCGCTGCACGTCGAGGTGCTCGGCGTGTGGCTGCTCGACGCGGTCTTCTCGGCCGAGTACGAGCGCAAGCTGCAGGAACGACAGGTGGCCTGGCAGCGCGAGCTCCTGAAGGAGTCGGCCCAGCGCGCGGAGAAGGCGCGTGCCGAAGCGCAGGAGGTCGCGAAAGACACCGAGATCGCCGAGTCGGAGCTGCGTGCCGCGGCGACGCGCAAGGGGAAGGAGCAGCTGGCGGCGCTGGAGCACGAACTGGCCGAGATCGCCGCGCGCGCGGAGGCCCACGAGAAGCAGGCCAAGGCGACGGCGGAACTCGACTACCAGCGCTCGATCGCGCAGGCCACGCTGGAGCTGGAGGAGGCCAAGGCGCTCGCGAGCCGCCTGCGGATGGAGGTGCTCGGCGGCGCGGGCGGCAACGCCTGGTTGGCGCGTCAGGCCGCGCAGAACCTGAAGGTCAAGAGCGTGACGCTGGACTCGCGCGCGCCGGGCAGCCCGAGCCTGATCGATCTCGACGCCTTCGTCGGCCTGCTGCTGGGTGCGGCGTCGAAGAGCGCTCAGGCCTTGAGCCCGTAGCGCTCGAGCTTCTTGTACATGTGGCTGCGCTGCATGCCGAGCTGCTCGGCGGTGCGCTTCACGTTGCCGTCGTTCTCGGCGAGCTTGAGCCGGATGAACAGCGCCTCGCTCTGGTTCTTGAACTCCTCGAAGGTCGGCGCGCGGAACGGATCCTCGCCGGCGGGCAGCGCGGCCGCGGTCTTGGGCGCCGCGAGCGCGGGACCGTTCTCGAAGACCTGCTCGAGATCGGCGCGCGCGATCTCGTCGCCCTCGGCGAACACGTAGGCAGCCTCGATCGCGTTGCGCAGTTGCCGCACATTGCCCGGCCAGGACAGCGAGCCCAGGTACGCGATCGCGTCGGCCGAGAGCGTGCGTGCCGCGCGACCGGAGCGCTCGCCGATCTGGCGCAGGAACTGCTCGGCCAGCGGACCGATGTCGGCGATCCGGTCGCGCAGGCTCGGCACGCGCAGCGGGATCACGTTGAGCCGGTAGAACAGATCCATCCGGAACGTCTTGGCCTCGACCGCCGCGGCGAGATCCGCATTGGTCGCCGCCAGCACGCGGATGTCGACCTGCATCGAGCGCGTCGAACCGACGCGCGTGATCTCGCGCGTCTCGAGCGCGCGCAACACCTTGGCCTGCGCGGCGAGCGGCATGTCGCCGATCTCGTCGAGGAACAGCGTGCCGCCGTCGGCCGCCTCGAAGTGGCCGATGCGCCGCTCGTGCGCGCCGGTGAACGAGCCCTTCTCGTGTCCGAACAGCTCCGACTCGATCAGCTCGGCCGGGATCGCGGCGCAATTGACCGCCACGAACGGACCGCCCGCGCGCGCCGACGAGAAGTGCAGGTTGCGCGCGACGACCTCCTTGCCGCTGCCGTTCTCGCCGGTGATCAGCACCGCGGCGTCGGACGCCGCCACGCGCTCGATCTGCGCGGCCAACGCGCGCATCGCCGCGCTGCGGCCGACCAGCTCGTAGCGCCCCGACAGCGCGCGCTTGAGGCGCTGGTTCTCCTGCGCGAGCTTCTCGGCGCGCAGCGCGCCGCGCAGGCTGACCAGCACGCGATTCTGGTCGAGCGGCTTCTCCAGGAAGTCCGCCGCGCCCTTCTTGACCGCGTCGACGGCCATCGCGACGTCGGCGTGTCCGGAGATCAGGATCACCGGCGGCGCGTCGTCCTTCTCGCGCAGCTTCTCGAGCAGCTGCAGGCCGTCCATGTCCGGCATCTTGACGTCGGACAGCACCAGCACCGGCCGGCGCGGCGGATCGCCGGCGGCCTCGCGCTCCAGTCGCGCCAGCGCCTCGCGGCCGTCCTTCGCGGTCCAGCACGCGTAGCCCTCGTACTGCAGCAGCATCTCCAGCGAGAGCCGGATGTCGGAGTCGTCGTCGACGACGAGCACGACGCCCTTGTCCGCCCGTTCCTTCGTGGATTCGGCCATGCGGCGATCCTGACAGGCCCGCGCGGCTTCTGCCATACTCGCGCGCCGATGAGCCCTTGGCACGAGCTCGGTGCGCGCCTGTCGGCCGGCGATGCCGTCGTCGCGGGCGTGATGTCGGGCACCTCGGCGGACGGGATCGATGTCGCGATCGCGCGCTGCGGCGCAGCGGGCGGCGCGGCCGAGCTGCGCACGGTGCTGGCCTTCGAAGTGCTGCCCTTCGAGCCGCGGCTGCACGCGCGCGTGCGCGCGCTGCTGGAGCGGCGCGACGACGGACGCAGCGAGCTCGGCGAGCTCGCGCGGCTGCACCGGGATCTCGGCAGCGCCTTCGGCGCGGCCGCGCTCGAGGTCGCCCGGCGACACGGGTTGACGCTCGACCTCCTGGCCTCGCACGGCCAGACGATCTGGCACCACGACGGGGGAGCCGGCGGTCCGGCCACGCTGCAACTGGGCGACGGCGACTGCGCGTCGGAGGCCGCGCGCTGCACGGCGGCGAGCGACTTTCGCGCGCGCGACATCGCGGCCGGTGGGCAGGGCGCGCCGCTGGTCGCGCTGGTCGAGCGCGCGCTCTTCCCGCGACTCGCGTTGCCGGGCGCGGTGCTCAATCTGGGCGGCATCGCCAATGTCGCGCTGTTCGACGCGCGCGGTGCGCTCGTGCTGAACCTCGACACGGGCCCCTGCGGCGCGCTGCTCGACGGGTTGGCGCGGCGGCTGTACGACCTGCCGTTCGATCGCGACGGCGAGCGCGCGGCGCGCGGGCGCGCCGATCCGGCGCTCGTCGCGGCCTGGCTGGAGCACCCGTACTTCGACGCTCCGCCGCCCAAGAGCACCGGCCGCGACACGTTCGGGGCCGCGTGGATCGAGCACGTCGTGGGCCGCGGTCGGGCGCTGGGCGTCGAGCGCGCCGAAGATCTGCTCGCCACGGGAGCGCGCTTCGTCG
>VGZE01000048.1 GCA_016872755.1 Planctomycetota bacterium | reverse complement strand
GCCCCGCGGCCTACGCGACCGTGCGCGCGGTGCTGGCCGAGGTGCGCCGCGTGAAGGGCGCCGAGCACCGCTGGATGAAATGGCCGGTCGAACGGCTCGAGCTCAGCCTGCCCGGGCCCGGCACGAGCGGCCTCGAAGCCGCGCTGCAAGACCTGTGCGCGGCCTGCGTGGTGCAGCAGCTCTCGACGCAGCAGGCGCCCGAGTTCGCCGTGCGCGTCGTGCTCGCGCCCGAGGGCGCGCCGAGCGCCGGGACTTCGCCCTGAGGCGCGAGAATCCGTAAGCTCCGGGCACTCGAGGAGGAGTCCGCATGTCGAATCCGCCGTCTGACAACCCGTACGCGAGTCCCCGCAAGTTCGACGAGCTTCCAGCGCCAGGCAGCGGCGCGAACCCGATCGGCGCGGCGCTGCCATGGCGCGTGACCGAGGCGCTGCGCTTCGGCTGGGATGCCGTGGTGCGCCAGCCGCTGGCCGTGCTCGTCGTGTTCGTCGCGAGCCTGGTGGGAAGCATGTTCTCGTTCTTCGGCTCGATGGCGCAAGTCATCTTGGACCAGCAAGGCAAGGTGGAACTTGCGCTGATCGCGTACGCGACGGGCGTGTTGCTCGGTCTGCCGCTCTCGCTCTGGATGAACATGGGCCTGACGCGCTACATGCTGAAGCTCGCGCGCGGGCAGCAGGCAAACTTCGGCGAGATCTTCGCGGGCGGCCCGTTCATCGCGTGCTTGCTTGCGAGCCTCCTGCTCGGACTGGGCGTCGGTCTCGGCCTGCTGCTGCTGATCGTGCCCGGCATCGTGCTCGCGATCGGCTGGAGCTACTGGATGTACCTGGTGGTCGATCGCGGAAGGGGGCCGGTCGATGCGCTGGGCACGAGCTGGAAGATCACGCGCGGCTTCAAGTGGCCGCTCTTCGGCCTGATGCTGCTGTTCATCCCGATCACCATCCTGGGCCTGCTGGCCTGCGGCGTCGGCGTCCTGGTCGCCATGCCGGTGTGCCAGCTCGCGATGGCATACGTGTACCTGAAGCTGACCGGCGAGGAGCCGGTGCTGCCGCCGAAGTACTCGTGAGCGCGGGGTGCCTAGCCCGGCGAGTGGTAGGCCCTGTTGGACTCGAACCAACGACCAAGAGATTATGAGTCTCCTGCTCTAACCAACTGAGCTAAGGGCCCGCGCGAGCCACGAGGATAGCGCGTACAGGCGCCGCGGCGCGCCCCCTCGGCGTTCAGGCGACGGCACGCTCGACGTCGATCGAATCCGCCCCCCGTGTCCTCCCGCTTGGCGCGGAATCCGCGCCGAGCATGAGCGGATCGCGCTGGGCCGCCTCGAAGGCCTCCCGTGCTGCGCGGACGAGGGCCAGCCGTTGCACTTCCTGCAGGCCCAGCGCATCCATCTCGAGCCCGCGCAAGAGCGCGCCCGACTCGCGCTCGCCCGGCAGCGCCAGCAGCGAGTCCAGCCTGTGCACGAGGCGCGCGAAGGCGGCCAGCCGCGGCTCGTCCGCGCAGGCGCGGAAATCGTGGTGCGCGGCGATCACGGACGCCAGATCCGTCGAAAGGCGCCACTCGTCCGCGACACGCGCTCCGGCGAGTTCGTGCCAATCATCGAGCACGCGCTCGATCAGCGCGGGATCGGTGGGCTTGTCGTCGGGAAGCTCGTCGCGCAGCAGTCGCAGCAGGGGCAACTTCCCGACGTCCTGCAGCAGGCCGATGTCGAATGCACGCTCGGGATCGATGCCGCAGGCGGGACCGATCGCGCGCGCGATGCAGGCCCGCGAGTACGACTGGCGCCAGACTTCCCCTGCGTACTCCGCGAGAACCCTCGACTCGAACAGCAGCGAGCGCAGCGAGACCGCGACGGTGTCCACCGCAGGGGCACCGGCGAGGCCCGTCAGTTGCAGGTGTGCTGCAGGCAGCCGCACGATCGGAAAGTGGCCGTGAACGACGCGCTGTTCGATCCGCAGCAGCAGTTCGGCCTGCCAGTCGTCGGGCGCAAGGTCCGGCGCAGCAGGTGCCGGGGGCTGGGCCGCAGCCGCCGCTCCCCGGCGCGTGCCGCCGTCGATCCAGGCTCGCAGGCTGTCGAACAGGCCCATCGGCCCTCCTATCGGACCGCGGTCGGATTGCCTGAAACCCCGGCGGCGCGGCAGGCTCAGTAGCCGCTCGGGGCCGGCATCTGCGACCAGGCCACCAGCAGGGCCGCGCCGAGCGGCACCAGCAGCGCGGCCGTGCGCGCAGCAATCCGCTTCGGCGCCGCCATCGAATCGGGGACGAACACCAGCGCGAGCAACAGGAAGGCCGGCGCCGCGGCGATCAGGATCGCGCTGGCGAGCGGCAGCGCGTTGTAGCGCCAACCGTCGTGCAGCAGCGCGACCTGCAACAGCGCGAGCACGCCTGCCAGGCTCGGGGCGAAATCGCGGTCCGGCCGCCACAGGGCGGCGACGAAGCAGGCGCAGAGCGCCGCGACCAGCGCGCCCTGCAACTGTGCGTTGCTGGCCGTGCTGCCCAAGAGCTGTGCGACCGCCGCAGCTAGTGCGACCGCGGTCGCGCTCGCAGTGCTCGCGCGCACGCGCAGGAATCCGCCCAGGCGCTCCCATACTCGCCACGAGACCAAGGCGACGAGCGCAAGCAGCGCGATCTCGATCCACAGCCACGTGTGCTCCGAACTCCAGCCCGCGCCCTCGTCGAAGCCCGAATCGAGATTGCGCAGCAGCGGCCGCAGGCACAGCCAACCGGTGAAGAGCGCGAGCGCGGCGCGCACGAACCAGCGCTTGCGATCACTCAGCGGCAGCGACGCCTCCAACGCACACCACAGACCGATCAGCGGGAACAGCCACGCGATCTGGCGCATGGCCCAGGGAAACCAACCGCTCCACGGCAGCACCTGCAGCATTCCGACCGCATAACCGAGCGCGACCGCGAAACCGCCGGCCGCGGTCCAGACCTGGCGCGGTCGCGATTTGCCGAGCGCCAGAAAGCCGAAGAGCAGGGCGCCGCACACGAGGCCGGGGAGCAGCGTGCCGAGCAGGAGGGTGCGCGCGTCCATCGAGAGGCGAACTCTACGCGAGTCGCGGGCCGGCGACCACCGCGCGGATCAGAGGCCCTCCAGGGTCGCTATCGGCCCGCACGCGCACCTCCTGAACTCCCGGCTCGCCGGTTACTTCGAATGCGATCGGCTGCCGCGGCTGCGCGGTCGTGGTGGTCAGCGACTGCTGCTCGCGCTTCTCGAGCCGCCAGCCCACGTTCGGATTTGGCAATGAGGTATCCCGACGCCGCGGCAGGCCGCTAGGCTACGCCCCGCCATGCTCGAAACTGCGTCCATCCGAACCGGTCTGATCGCGCTGCTCGCGCTCGTCCCCGCCCTCGCCGCATGCCGCACGCCGCAGCGAGCGAAGTCCGCCACGCCGATCGAGGATCCGCCTCCGCAGGCGCTCGCGACCGGCGCATTGAGCTTCGACCAGTGCTTCGAGATGGGCGGCAAGTTCCGCCTCGCCTCCGGCCACTTCCTCGGCTGGTTCTCCGGCTCCGAATACCTGGTGCACGCGCCGAGCGACGAACCGGGAGCGGAGGGCAAGCGCATCTGCGCGGTCGATCTCTCGACCGGCAGGAAGCGCGCGCTGTTCGATCCGCGCGAGCTCGAGCGCGCGCTCGTCGCGGCCGGCGTCGGCGCCGGCGAGGCGAAGGGACGCGCGGACGCCTCGCGGCAGGATTGGAGCGAGGATCGCACGCGGCTCCTGTTCAACGCGCAGAGCGACCTGTGGACCTGGTCCCCCGGCGCGCCGAAGGCGGCGCGCTTGACGCAGGACGACAAGGAAGAGGTCGGCGAGGCCTTCTCGCCCGATGGCAAGTGGGTCAGCTTCGTCCGTGACTGGAACCTGTGGCTCGCCCCCGCCGCGGGCGGCGACGCGCGCGCGCTGACGACGGCCGGCCACGAGAACCTGCTGCACGGCCGGCTCGACTGGGTCTACCAGGAGGAGATCTACGGCCGCGGCAACTTCGGCGCGTACTGGTGGTCGCCCGACTCGCGGCGCATCGCCTTCCTCGTGCTCGACGAGAGCGCGGTGCCGACCTACACGATCACCGACGACCGCTCCACGCAGCCGAAGTTCGAGAACTGGCGCTACCCGAAGGCGGGCGCTCCCAACCCGCGCGTCGAGTTGCACATCGTCGACATCGAGAGCGGCGCCACCCGCAAGGCCGACCTGTCGGCCACGCGCTCGGCCCTCGCGACCGATGATCTGTTGATCTCGCGCGTGTCTTGGACGCCCGACGGCGACGAAGTCGTGCTGCAACTGCAGGACCGCATTCAGTCGAGGATCGAGCTGGCGGCGGCCAATGCGGCGAGCGGCGCGCTGCGCACGATCCTCGTCGACACGAGCAAGACCTTCCTCGAGCCGGTCGACGGCCTGACTTGGATCGACGGCGGCGCGCGCTTCGTGTGGCCGAGCGAGCGCGACGGTTGGCGGCATGCGTACGTGCACGAGCGCGACGGGCGCCTCGTGCGCCGGCTGACCGAGGGCGAGTGGGAGGTCGACGCGGTGCTCGGCGTCGACGCCGCGCGCGGCCAGCTCTGGTTCGTCAGCGACCGCGACGACGTCAAGGGCGCGCAGTTGTATCGCGTGCCGCTCGCGGGCGGACCGCTCACGCGCGTCAGCGAAGACGCCGGCACGCACGCGCCGCAGCTCTCGCCCGATTACGCGCATTGGTACGACGCGTGGAGCTCGCTCGCCGACCCCGGCCGCGCGGAGTTGCGCCGCGCCGACGGCACGCTGCTGCGCGAGCTCGCGCGCGCCGAGCGCGCGAGCGCCGATGCGGTCGGCTTCCGCGACTGGAGGTTCGTGCGCGTGAAGACGCGCGACGGCTTCGAGATGGAGGGCATGCTGCTCGAGCCCGCCCAGCGCGTGCCCGGCGAGCGCTATCCGGTGGTGTGCCACGCGTACTCGGGTCCGCATGCGCAGACCGTGGTCGATCGCTGGCAGGGCTTCAACGGCTGGTGGCACCAGTACCTGTCGCAGCAGGGCTACGGCGTGTGGATCTGCGACAACCGCTCGGCCTCGGGCCGCGGTCTGGTCTCCATGGACGGCGCGCACCGCAAGCTCGGCGTGCAGGAGCTCGCCGACCTCGAGGACGGCCTCGACTGGCTGGTGAAGCTCGACTGGGTCGATGCCGAGCGCATCGGCCTGTGGGGCTGGAGCTACGGCGGCTACATGACTGCGTTCGCGCTGACGCACTCGAAGCGCTGGAAGTGCGGCATCGTCGGCGCGCCGGTCACCGATTGGCGCAACTACGACTCGATCTACACCGAGCGCTACATGGGCCTGCCGCAGGAGAACGCGGCGGGCTACGACGCGAGCTCGGTCCTCACCGCCGCGGCGGACGCGCACGGACGCATGCTGATCGTGTACGGCACGATCGACGAGAACGTGCACCCGCAGAACAGCCTGCAATTGGCGCACGCGCTGCAGCAGGCCGGCAAGGAATTCGAGATCATGCCCTATCCCGGCAATCGCCACGGAGTCGTCGATTCCAAGCAGCGCCGTCACCTGTACGCGTTGATGACCGACTTCCTGCGCCGCAACCTCTAGCCGGTCCCCACCATGAGCGAAATCGGCGCCGATCGCGACAAGGGCTTCTTCGGGCACCCGAAGGGGCTGCGCACGCTGTTCTTCACCGAGATGTGGGAGCGCTTCTCGTTCTACGGGATGCGCGCGCTGCTCAAGCCGTTCTTGTACACGTCGATCGCCGCCGGCGGGATGGGCATGGCGTCCGAGGACGCGACGAGCATCTACCACATCTACCTGGCGCTCGTGTACGTCGTTTCGCTGCCGGGCGGGTGGATCGCCGACCGCTTCCTCGGCCAGCGTCGCGCGGTGCTCGTCGGCGCGATCGTGATCATGCTCGGGCACATCGCGCTCGCCGTCCACGGCCTCTCGTGGTTCCTGTCGGGCCTCGCGCTCGTCGTCATCGGCACCGGCTTCCTGAAGCCGAACATCAGCACGATCGTCGGCCAGCTCTACTCGCGCGAGGACGCGCGCCGCGACGCGGGCTTCTCGATCTTCTACATGGGCATCAACCTCGGCGCCTTCATCGCGCCGCTGGTGACTGGCTTCCTCGCCCAGAAGCCGTGGTTCCAGCAGCAACTCGCCGAGTGGGGCATTCCCGCGCGCTATTGCTGGCAGTTCGGCTTCGGCGCGGCCGCGGTCGGCATGTTCATCGGGATCCTGCAGTACATCGCCGGCGGCAAGAACATGGGCAGCGCGGGCCTGGAGCCGGTCCCCGCGACCGATCCGGCGCAGCGCGCGCGCGACCTGAAGGTCCTGTGGGGCGGCCTGATCGGCTTCGCCGCGCTGATCGGCGGCGGCGCGCTGCTGCACGTGAGCGGAACCTATGTGCTTTCGATCCAGCGCATCGACGAGGCCTTCGGCTGGATCCTCACCGGGATCGCCGTCGCGTTCTTCGCGTGGATGTTCACGGCCGGTCGCTACAGTCCCGACGAGCGGCGCCGGCTGTACGTGATCTTCCTGTTGTTCCTCGCCTCGTGCGTGTTCTGGTCCGCGTTCGAGCAGGCCGGCTCCACGCTGAACGACTTCGCGCTGCTCCGCACGCGCAACGAGATCCTGGGCGTCGAATTCCCGTCGACCTGGTTCCAGTCGGTGAACTCGGTGCTGATCATCCTGTGCGCGCCGTTGATGGCCTGGCTCTGGATCCGGCTCGGCCGGCGCGATCCGTCCAGTCCGATCAAGTTCTCGCTGGGCCTGTTCTTCGCGGGCCTGGGTTTCCTGATCCTCGCCTTTGGCGCGGGCCTGCTCGTCGAGGGCAACGATGCGGTCAAGGTCGGGCCGCTGTGGCTCGCGCTGACGTACCTGTGCCATTCGATCGGCGAGCTGTGCCTGAGCCCGGTGGGCCTCTCGACCTTCAGCCGGCTCGCGCCGGAGCGCATCGCGGGCCTGATGCTCGGGGTATTCTTCCTGTCGATCTCGGTGGGCTCGTACTGGGGCGGTCGCATCGCGAACTACTACGACCGCGCGGACCTGCCCAATCAGCAGCTGTTCTTCGCGATCGCCGGCTACGCGATCGGCGCCGCGCTGCTGCTCGCGCTGTTCGCAAGTCCGATCCAGCGCATGCTGCGGCCCGCGTCACCGGGCGGCTCCGGGCACTGAGAGCGCCCCGGGACACGCGGCCGCAGGAATCGCGGCCCGATCCGCGGCACGAACCGGGGCCGGGGCTTGCCCCGGTCCCCCGCCGCCGCCAAGATCCCCGACCATGCCGAAATCCTCGCGACCGCGGGCCACTCGCACGGCCAAGCCCGCCCCCAAGGCCGCGCCGAAGCGCGCTCCGTCGAAATCGGCCGCCGCCCGGCCGCCGAGCGCGGAGCCGACGCCGGCAGCGCTCGACCGCCTCTTCGGTGCGCACTTCACCGATCGCATTCGCAAGGTCGAGGCCGCGCTCGCCGCCAGCGGCTTCGACGCGCTGCTCGTGACCAGCGGCACGCCGTACACCTACTTCGCCGACGACCAGGACGCCACGCACAAGGTCACGCCGCACTTCGCGCACTGGGCCCCGCTCGCCGGACCGCATCACCTGCTCCGCTTGCAATCCGGCCGCAAGCCGTTGCTCGTGCGCGTGGCCCCCGAGGACTACTGGTACGAGCGCGTCACGCTGGGCAAGCCTTTCTGGTCGCACCGCTTCGACCTGCGCGAAGTCGGCGACATCGAGAAGGCCTTTTCGCTGTGCCGCTGTGACGGCCGCGTCGCGTTCATCACCGACAATCTGGCGGACGCGCGCCTGCGCGGTTTCGCCGGCGATGCGGTGAACCCTCCGGCCCTGCTCGCGCGCCTGGACTGGGATCGCAGCACGAAGAGCGACTACGAGGTCGCCTGCCTGACCGAGGCGACCCGGCGCGCGGCCAAGGGACACCTGGCGGCGAAGGCCAGCTTCGAGGAGGGCGGCAGCGAACTCGACATCCATCACGCGTACCTCACAGCAGTCGGATGCACCGAGGCCGAGCTGCCCTATCCGACGATCATCGCGCACGACGAGAAGGCCGCGATCCTGCACTACACGGGCAAGCGCACGACGCGCCGAGGCAAGGTGCTGCTGATCGATGCCGGCGCGAGCTATCTCGGCTACGGCGCGGACATCACGCGCACCTATGTCGGCCGCGGCGCGCACAGCGTGTTCCGCAACCTGCTCGCGGGCATGGAAAAGCTGCAGCGCGAGCTGTGCGAACGGGTGGTGCCCGGTCTGGCCTACGTCGATTTGCACCGGCAAGCGCACCTGTTGATCGGTCAACTGCTGCACGAAAGCGGCGTGCTCGCGGTCAGCGGCGAGGAGGCCTTGGCCGAGGGCCTCACACGTGCGTTCTTCCCGCACGGGCTCGGGCATTTCCTGGGGCTGCAGGTGCACGATGTCGCAGGCCGCCAACAAGCGCCTGCGGGCGGGAGCGTGATGCCACCGCCCGAATTCCCGCACCTGCGCACGACCCGGATCATCGAGCCGGGCCAGGTCTTCACGATCGAGCCGGGGCTCTACTTCATCGCGATGCTGCTGCGCGACCTGCAGAGCGGACCGAAGCGGAAGCTCGTCGATTGGAAGCTCGTCGCGGAGCTCTCCGCCTGCGGCGGGATCCGCATCGAGGACAACGTGCTCGTGACGGCCACCGGCCACCGCAATCTGACTCGGCCGTACCTCCCCTAGCGTTTCCGAACTAGCGGCCGAGAACGAGTTCGACGCGGGTCGAGCGGGCAGCCTTCGCTCGCAGGCAATAGATCGCGCAGGAACCTTGCGATCAGGCCCGACCGAAGCCTGAATGGCCGCATGCACACGCGCTCGATCCTCCTCGCTCTCCTCGTCTGCACCAGCGCCTGCTCGGCGCCTGCGCATGCCCCACGGCCCGCCGCGATGACTCACTCGCTGCTGGGTGAGCCGCTCCAGGCACCGGCGGTCGATCCCGCGCAACGCGACGTGCTCGAGATGCGGCTGGCCGAAGCGCTGGCCGCGCGCGAGCGCGCTCCTTCGGACGAACTCGCCTGCGTGTGGGTCGGCCGGCGCCTGTCGGCTCTCAATCGCTTCGACGAGGCCGTGGACGAGTTCTCGCGCGGCCTCGAGCAGCATCCGGACTCGTACCGCTTGCTGCGCTTCCGCGGGCATCGCTACATCACGCTGCGGCGCTTCGATCTGGCCGAGGCGGATCTGACGGAAGCGGCGGCACTCGTGCGCCGGCTGGAGTACGCGGAGCTCGAACCGCCCACCGACCCGGATCCGACCAAGTCGTACCCGAGCACGATCCAACACCAGATCTACTACCACCTCGCGCTGGCGCGCTACCTGCGCGGCGACTTCGCCCGCGCGGCTACGGCCTGGAACGACTGCCTGCGCAGTGCCGGCGATTCGCCCGACGCGATCTGCGGCGCCGTGAACTGGTATTGCGCGACCCTGCTGCGCCTGGGGCGTCGACAAGACGCGCAGCGCCTGCTGGACGAGTGGATCCGCGCTGACATGCCTGTGCGCGAGGCTGCCGGCTACCTGCGACTGTGCTTGCTGTACAAGGGCGAGCTCGCGCCCGAGGAGCTGATCCCCGCCGACGAGACGAACCAGGTGCAGCGGGCGACGCTGAGCTACGGCCTGGGCAACTTCTGGCTCGTGCGCGGCGACGCGGCCCGCGCGCGCGCCGCATTCGAGCAGGCGCTCGCGTCCCCGACCTGGATGGCCTTCGGCCGCATCGCCGCCGAAGCGGAACTCGCGCGGAGATGAAGGCGCCGGTCGATGCGCGGGCCGCGGCGGACGAGCCGGCCGAGGGCGGCTACCTGCGCGTGCTCTCGCTGCTCGACGCAACGCTGCTCGTCGTCGGCTGCATCATCGGTGGCGGGATCTTCTTCAACCCGCAGAAGGTCGCCCAGCTCACCGGCGATGCGAGCGCATCGCTGCTGGCCTGGGGAGCGGGCGGCGCGCTGGCGCTGGCGGGTGCGCTCGTCTATGCCGAGCTCGGGGGAGCCTATCCACGCGCCGGCGGCGTGTACGTCTACCTGCGCGAGGCCTTCGGGCGGCTGCCGGCCTTCCTGTTCGCCTGGTCGGTGCTGCTGATCATCGCGCCCGGCGCGCTCGCGCTGATCGCGATCTTCTTCGCGCAGAATCTGCGCACCTTCGTACCCACGCTCGGCGCGGGCGCGGAGCGCTGGATCGCCAGCGGCGTGATCGTGCTGCTCGCGCTGGTCAATGCCCGCGGCGTCGTCCTCGGCAGTCGAGTCCAGGGCCTGTTCACGCTCGGCAAGCTCGCGGCCTTCGTGATGATCGCCGTGGCTGGGCTGTGCTGGAGCGGTTCGCCGCTGGAGCGCTTCGACGACTCGGCAGCGCAGCCGCCCGTGATCCCGGACGCGGGCCTCGCCGGCGTGTGGCTCGCGCTCGTGCCGATCCTGTTCACGTACGGCGGCTGGCAGAACGCGACCTTCGTGGCCGCCGAGATCCGCGAGCCGCGCCGCAACGTGCCGCGCGCGATGCTGATCGGCACCGGAATCGTCGTCCTGGTGTACCTGTCGGTCAATGCCGCATTCCTGCGCATCGCGACGCCCGACGCGATCGCCGCCGAGCCGCGCTTCGCAACGCTGGCGACCGAAGCCGCCCTCGGCCCGATCGGCGCGCGCATCGTCTCGATCGGCATCCTGTTGTCGACCTTCGGCATCTGCGCGGCGATCCTGCTGGCGAACCCGAGGCTCGTGCAGGCGATCGCCGCGGACGGCTGCTTCTTCCGTGCGCTCGCACCGTTGCACGCCACGCGCCGCACTCCGGCGCGCGCGATCCTGGCCCTGGGCGCGTGGTCGATCGCGCTCGTGTGGGTCCCGCAGACGGGCGGGCTGACCGACGCGGTCGTGTTCGCCGACTGGGTCTTCTTCGGCCTGTGCGGCCTCGCGGTGATCGTGCTGCGCCGCAAGCAGCCGGGGGTCAGCCGGCCCTACCTGTGCCCGCTCTATCCGTGGTTGCCGCTGGGGTTCTCGCTCGCGGCGCTGGCGGTGGTCGTCGCCGCCCTGCGCAACGCGGCCGAGGGGGGTCTGCTGCTCCTGTGCGTCGGCGCCGGCCTGCTCGCGCTCGGGGTGCCGGTCTGGGCGCTGTTCGAATCGAGGCGCCGGCGCACCTGATTTTTTTTCCGTGGGCCAGCTCCAGACCCGACGGAACCGAAACCTGGACAGGGGTTCCTTCAATCGGGACGACGCACCGGTCGATCTACTGGGAGATCCCACTTCCAGCACGCCACCACCCCCATGGCGCCCACGCTCACCCCGAAGACCCTGCCGGACGCGCTCGCGCGTCTCGACAGCCTGCCGACCCTGCCCGCCGTAGCGGTCGAGGTGTTGCGCCTTGCTGAGGACGAGAATGCTTCCGCCGTCGACCTGGCCCGCCCGATCGAGCGCGACCCGGCCCTCGCGTCGAAGCTCGTCAAGCTCGCCAACTCGAGCATGTTCGGCTGCGGCACCGAGACGACCAACGTGCGAGACGCCGTCGTCCGGCTGGGGGTGAAGACGGTCAAGCTGATGGCGCTCTCCTTCTCGCTCGCCAAGCCGCCCACGAGCGCCGATCGACACGCCGAGCTGCTGAGCGCTTATTGGCGCCGCAGCCTGACGCTGGCGACCGCCGGCCGTTCGCTGGCGCGCGCGGCGCGCCTGGGGTGTGAAGACGAGGCCTTCCTGTGCGGCCTGCTCGCGAACATCGGCCAGCTCGTGCTGCTCGAGTTGCTCCCGGTCGAGTACCCACAACTGCTGGCCGGAACGGAGCGCCGCAACCCCACATTGGCGGAAGAGGAGGCCGCGCTCGGCCTGAACCGCGGTCATGTCGCGGATGCGCTCCTGAACACGTGGGGCCTGCCTGAACGGCTGCGCATGGGCGCTCAGTGGGCGCTCGTGGGAGTGACGGAGTTGGAGTCGCGCCGACAGGCCGACGCACGACTGCGTGCGGCACTGAAACTCGGGTGCCTCGCGGAGCAGCTCCTCTCGTCGGACGGAGGGGCCGACGCGCTGCAAGCGCTGCTCGCCGCCGGCGCCGAACAAGGCCTCACGGAGGCGAGTGTCAACGACGCACTGATGCTCCTGGAGAGCGAGTTGCGCGAGATAGCCTCGCTGTTCCAGTTGGAGCTGCCGCCGGGTCGCAGCCACGCCTCGATCCTCGAGGAAGCGCGCATGCAGATCGTCAACGCCAGCCTCGGCGCGGTCGCCGATCTGCAGCGCGAGCGCCATCGCGCGCAGGCGCTGGAATCCGTCAATCGCGAGCTCTCGGTCGCCGCCTCGAGCGACGGGCTGACGGGCCTCGCCAATCGCGCGACCTTCGACCGCTTCCTGTCCGAGCAGCTCGCCCGCCGCTCACAGGGCGGCATGCAGAAATCACTGGGACTCGTGATGGTCGACGTCGACCACTTCAAGCGCGTCAACGACACGTTCGGGCATGCCGGCGGGGATACGGTGTTGCGCGGAGTGGCCCAACTGCTCAAGCGCGGGATGCGCGGGAACGACCTCGCGGCGCGCTACGGTGGAGAGGAGTTCGCGCTGGTCTTCCCCGAAATCGCGCCCGCCGAACTGGCGGCCGCCTCAGCGCGGCTGCGCGCCGCGCTGCAGTCGCAGGAATTCGTGCTCGATGGTCGCCACACCAAGGTGACCGCCAGCTTCGGGTGCGCGCACGTGACCGTGGTCGACGGGACACTCGACGGTTCGGCCCTGTGCGAGGCGGCCGACCGAGCGCTCTATCGGGCCAAGCAACAGGGACGCAACCGCGTCGTGTCCGCGGGAGCGCTAGAGGAGCAGCTCACTCCCAACGCGGATGCCGGAACGGCCCCGCAGGAAGACCGTCCGAGTTGAACAGCGTGCCCGGGCAGGCATCGCACCAGGCATAGCGCACGGCGACCGGCTCCGGCACTTGGGCGCACTCGACGAGCAGCGTCTCACCGTCGACGCGGGCCTGCGCGCGGTGAAACACGCGATCGGCGCCGGCGAGCTCGAACGGACCGTCCGCGGCGCTGGCGCGCAGGCCGCGTGCGTGCTCGAAATGCACGCGTAACCCGGCGCCCTCGCGCTCGGCGCGCGCGAAGCGCGGCCCGCTCTCCTCGACGGCGCCGCCGTGGAGCTGCGCGAGCGCGATTCGCGCCAGGCGCTCCCCCACGGGCTGCTTGCGCTTGGGATGGATGTCCTCGGGGTCGCCGACGTCCAGCGTGATCGCGACGCCGGTGAGCGGGAGGTCCGCCGCATCGGTCTGCGCCTCGCGCACGCGCGCAGCCTCTCCGATCAGGTCGTCGTAGAGGAACGGCGCGATCTGCACCCAGTAGAAGGCGAGTTCGGGCAACGCGAAGCGCGCGCGCCAATCGCGCACGAGCCCGCGCATCAGATCCGCGTACTGGGCGGCGTTCGATCGATTCGACTCGCCCTGGTACCACAGCACCCCGCGGAACGTCGTCCCCGTCAGGGGCGCGATCATCGCGTTGTACAGCGCCGTCGGATGCCACTCTCCGAAGTCCTGGACCGACGGAAAGCGCTCCAAGCGCTGCAGCTCGATGCCGCGCGCCGCGCGCCATGAGCCGGCCAGCGAAACCCGCGGCCCGCCGATCCCGTCGCGCGCCCGGATGCACAGCGCGTCGGGCTCGCCCTTCACGCCGACGGCGCCGCCTGTGTCGAGCACGCGCACGAGCAGCCGATGCTCCCCGGCTCCGGCCAGTCGTGCCGGAATCTGGTAGCGGCGGGGCTCGTTCCAATAGCCGGCGCGCTCGGTGCCCGCGATGCGCTCGCCATCGAACCAGACGGTGTCCATGTCGTCGATCGCGCCGAGCTCGAGCGCGAGGTCCGAGCCGGAGAGCCCCGCGGGCAGCACCAGATCGCGTTGCAGCCAAATCACTCCGTCGAATCCGTCGAAGGGGCCGCTGAACAGCGCCGGCAGCTCGAGCTCCAGCCAGCTCGCGTCGGCGATCCGGCCCGCGGGTGGGTCGAGCCGCTCGAGCTCGCTCCACCAGCGCTCGAGCCGCGCATTCGCCTTTTGCGCGTTCAGCTCCGGACGCTCGCGCTCGTCGCGCACGAAGGCGAGGTTGCCGCGCTCGGCCTCGACTCCCGCCAGTCCCGCCTCACTGGTCCAGGCCTCGATGCGCGTGCCGCCCCAGTTGCTGCCGACGAGTCCGATCGGGAGGCGGGTCGCCTGCTGCACCGCGACGCCGAAGAAGTAGCCGACGGCGCTGAACGCGGCCACCGACTGCGCATCGCACACGCGCCAGGCGCCCTCGCAGTCCGACAACTCGTGCGGCGAGACCGCATTCGTGACGTCGAACAGCCGCAGCGCAGGTCGCGCCGCGGTGGCAAGCACGGCAGCTTCGTCCTCGACGCCGTAGTAGCCCGGCGCTTCGTCGCGGATCGACATCTCCATGTTGGACTGGCCCGAGCACAACCACACGTCGCCGATCAGGACGTCGTCGATCTCGATGCGCTCGTCGCCGCAGCGCACCTGGATGCGGTGTGGTCCGCCCGGCTCGCGCGCGTCGAGCTCGAGCCTCCAGGTCCCGCGCTCGTCCGCCTGACAGGTCCAAGCGCGCGTCGACCAGGTCGTCGTGACTTCGACACGGCTACCCGGCGTCGACCAGCCGTGCAGGCGCGCGCGCTCGGAGCGCTGCAATACCATGTGATCGCCGGACAGCGCCGGCAGGCGCAGGCCCTGGGGCGTCTCGGACAAGTGCAACGACGGCGCCTCGCGCGGTTCGCTGCGACAAGCGGCCGCCAGGAAGAGTGAAGCGATCGGCCAGGGCATGCGCGTCATGCGCGCATTGTGTTGGCCTCAGGCCCAGATGACCAGCTCGTGCAGCGGCGCGTCCTCGTGCCGCTCGGCGCGTGCCCGCAGACGCACGCCGTAGGAGTAGCTGCCCGAGCGCTGCAAGCGCTGGACTCCCACGAAGCTCCACACGCGACCGCCGCGCGCGACCGGTCCGAGCGGGAGCACGGCCAGGTTGTGCAGCGCGTTCGCGCCGCCGCGGGCATGGCCGTAAACCAGTTCGGCCGTCAGGTCCTCGGGACCCAGGCTGCCCAGATCGACGTCCACTTGCACTTCCAGGCCGTCGCCGACCTTGGCGTCGTCCAGTCCGGTGATCTTGGAACCGATCACCCGCAGCTCGCCGAAGCCCTTGCGGATCCGCGCGTGCCGCGCCGCCAGTTCCCGCGCTCCCAATTCGTCGTCGTGGGTCAGCGCGAACCACGATCCCGACAACGGACGATACGCGCGCTCGTGGTACTCGCCGACCATGCGATCGGTGTTGAACATCGGAGGGATCGTCGCGAGCGAGCGCTTGACGCGCGCGAGCCAGCGCTGCGGGATGCCGTGTTCGTCACGCTCGTAGAACAACGGCGTCAGCTCTTCCTCCAACAGTCGGTAGAGCACCGAGCTGTCGTGTTCGTCCTGCAGCTCCTGCGGCCCGAAGATGCGGCCCTCGGCCAGCGTCCAACCGTTGACGCCGTCCGCGGCCTCGCCCCACCAGCCGTCGGCGATCGAGAGGTTCAGGCCGCCGTTGGCGGCGACCTTCATCCCGGATGTCCCGCTGGCTTCCAGCAGGCGGATCGGGTTGTTCAACCACACGTCTGCGCCCTGGATGAGCGCGCGCGCCAGGTCGACGTCGTAGTCCTCCAGGAAGAAGACCTTGCCCGCGAAGGCCTCGGAGCGCGAGTGCTCGACCACGCCGCGAAGCAGTTCCTGCCCGAGCTTGTCGGCCGGGTGGGCCTTGCCCGCAAAGAGGAAGCGCACCGGGCGCCCGGCCTGGGAGAGGACGCGCGCCAGCCGGAAGGGATCCTTGAACAGGAGCTGCGCGCGCTTGTACGGAGCGAAGCGCCGCGCGAACGCGATCACGAGCGGGTCCCCGTCGAGCCCGGACAACATGCGGGCGAGCACGCTCGGACTGTCGTTGCGCTCGACGAAGGACGCGCGCAGGCGTTCGCGCACGTTGGACAGCAGTCGGCTGCGCGCGCGGCAACGCAGATCCCACAGCTCGCGCGGCGCGAGTGACTCGGTCCGCTCGCGGAAATCGTGAGCCCGCACGGCGCGTCGACGCGCCCCGAGCGCGATGGCGAACTCGGGCGCCGTCCACGTCGGCAGGTGAATCCCGTTGGTGATCCCCTCGACGGGCAGCTCGAGCTCCAGCAACTTCGGCCAGAACGGCTGCAGCAGGCGCCGCGAGACGTCGCGGTGCAACTGACTCACGCCATTGACGAAGCTCGCGAAGTTGAGCGCGAGGTAGGTCATGTTGAACGCGCCCTTGTCGTCCTCCGACTGGCCCAGCGCGAGGAAACGGTCCCAGGGCAGGCCGAGCGAGACCGGCGCATCGCTGAAGTAGCGCCGCAGCAGGTCTTCCGAGAAGCGGTCGTGGCCGGCCGGCACGGGCGTGTGCGTGGTGAACACCGTGGTCGCGCGCACGAGCGTTCGCGCTTCCTCGAAGGTCAGGCCCAACCGGTGCGCGACGCGTGCCGCGCGTTCGAGCGGCGCGAAGGCGGCGTGGCCCTCGTTCATGTGCAGCACGGCCGGCTCGATGCCCAGGCGCTCCAGCAGCCGCGTGCCGCCGCGCCCCAGGACGATCTCCTGGCGCAGGCGGCCCTCGTGGTCGCCGCCGTAGAGCTGCGCGGTGATCGAGCGGTCTTCCGGCCGATTGGCCGCGACGTCGGAATCGAGCAGGTACAACGGCACGCGGCCGACCTGGGCCTTCCAGGCGCGCAGCACGAGTTCACTGGCCGGCAACTGCAGCCGAATCTCGAGCGGATCGCCGGAGTCGTCCCGCACGAGCTCGAGCGGCTGCTGGGTGGGATCGTTGTCCGCCGTGTGCGCGAGCTGCTCGCCGCCGGGTCCGAGGCGCTGTCGGAAGTAGCCGTTGCGGTAGAACAGGCCGACGCCCACGAGCGGCAGGTTGAGATCGCTGGCGCTCTTGAGGTGATCACCGGCCAGCACGCCCAGGCCGCCCGAATAGATCGGCAGCGATTCGTGGATCGCGAACTCCGCGCAGAAGTACGCGATCGGGTGCTTCCACGACAGTTCGGCCTGGCCCGCGACCGCCTGGTGCTGGTTGCGCTCGCGCACGTACTCGTCGAAGCGCCGGACGACCTCCGCGACCTCCTCGGCGTAGGCGGCATCGTTGGCGCGCTCCTCGAGGTCCTCGCCGAAGGCCTGGCGCAGCAGCTTGATCGGGTTGTGGCCGATGGCGGTCCAACGACGCGGCGAGAGTCGCTCGAATAGCGCGACCGCGTCGGGGTTCCATGACCACCAGTAGTTGTTGGCGAGGCGCTCGAGCGCCTTGAGCGTCGGCGGAAGGGTGGCGGCCACGTCGAGGCGCGCCATGCGCGGCCGTTCGCTGATGGCGAGCGGGCTGGAGGGTTCGATCAAGCGCGGCCGGAAGGCCGGCGCGCCGGCCTTGGAATTGCGCTCGCGCGCGCCACCGAGCGCGCCGCGGAAGGCCCGGTCGTAGCAGGCGATCAAGTCGGTCCACGCGGTACGCTGGGCCGTGGCGCGGCAGATTTCCGCCGTGCGCGCGCGGTCGCGCGGTCGCGCCAGATGCTCTTCGAGGACGTGGGCGAGCTTCTGCACGGCCTCATTGAACGGCACGCCGATACGCGGCAATACGTAGACACCGTCCTTGGAACCGATGCCGTTCTCGCTGGCCCAGCGACCGAAGCCCGCGCAATCGGTGGTCAAGGTCGGCACGCCGACGGCGAGACTCTCCTCCGGCGTGTAGCCCCACGGTTCGTAGAACGACGGGAAGCACGACAGGTCCATCGCGCGCAACGCCGCCTCGTACGGGATGTTGAGCAATCCGTCGGCGCTGTTGAGGTACACCGGGACCTGCACGAGCTTGATGCGCGAGCCGGGTCGGTTGTCCAGTCCGAGCCGCGCGCAGGCCTGCTGCACCGGATCCGACTCCGGATCGAACAGGTTGTGCGTCGAGATCCCGACCGGCCCCTCGATCAGGTCGATGGGCATGCGCATGCGCTCGGAGACTTCGCGGCGCAGGCCGCTGTTGCCGGCCGGCACGAGCACGAAACAGACCGCTCCCGGACCGGGCTTCTGGTTGAGCCGGCCGAGCGACTCGAGCAGCAGGTCGATGCCCTTGTTGTGGAACTCGTAGCGTCCCGAGATGCACAGCAACGCGGCGCGCGAGCAATCCTCGCCGGTCACGCGCGTCGCGATGTCGCGCAGTCGCTCCTCGGCCGCCCCGCGCGAGACGCCGCCGCACAGCTCGTCCACGACGTCCAGGTCGATGCCGTTGGGCAGCAGCGGCTCGGGTTTGCGCTCGTGGAACACCTCGGCCTCGTCGGCCGTGATCTGACTGACCGTGGTGAACACGTCGGCGGTCCGCGCGCAGACGCCTTCCATCGAGTGCTTGGACACGATGTCGATCTGCTTCGCCGCTTCGGCGGGCGTGCGCCCGGCCAGGCCGTCGACCGGCTGCAGCCCGCGCGAGGCGATCGAGCGGCCGAGCATCGTCGCGTGGGTCGTGAAGACCGTTCCCAGCGCGGGCACGTGCTCGGACAGGTAGAGCATGCCGGATCCGGTCATCCACTCGTGGAACTGCGCGACACCTTCGCCGCGCTTGGGAGCCAGTCGCTCCTCCCACCACTTGCGGATCACGATTCCGGCCGCGTGGCCGAAGAGCACGGGCTCGACGTAGTCCCAACCGCCGAAGAGCGAGTCGACGTGAAAGCGCTCCCAGAGCCCCGAGAGGATGCCGTCCTTCTGCGCGAACAACTCCGAAAACTCGACCAGGATCGCGCGCGGACGTCCGGGAATCAGCCAGCGCCCGACGCGCACGGGCACGCCCATCGCCCGGCACTGTTCGCAGAAGTCGTCGAAGCACGCCTCCTCTTCGAAGACCTTGGGCCCCGACTGCGCCGACATCAGCCACGGGCCGATGACGATGTAGTCGTCGCCGAGGCGCTCCACGAGCGTCTTGGCCTTGGTCGAGAGCACGGTGTGGATGCCGCCGACCTTGTTGCAGACCTCCCAGGAGACCTCGAAGAGAGTGAACGAATCGGCCGTGCTTGCTCGGGAGGACATGGGCGGGGTGAGCGAAACGGACTAGCGCGCCTGCTCGGCACGGTCGATGCGCCGCGCGAGATCGTCGATCACGTTCATGAACGTGATGAAGGCGTCGTGGGGCGTCGTGTAGGGGCTGAAGTACTTGTGCACGTCACCGTCGCTGAACCACTTCGTGCACATGTAGTAGAGGTGGTCGGACGTGGACAGGCGGCGCCAACGGGCGAGGAGCTCGGGGTGGCCCGCCGGTCCGATCTTTCGGACCCTCGGCGCCAGGGAATAAAGCGCATCCATCGCCGCCCGCTGCATGTGGTTGCCCAGCCAGGCCGTCAGGTCGCGCTCGGCATCGGCCCAGGAGACGGGATGCGGAACGTCCAGGCGCGCCACCGGGTCGAGGCGCGCGCAGGCCTGCGCGGGCGTCTGGAACGCGAAGCGCGGCGATTCGAGCAGCGCGCGCGGCAGATGGCGCATGAAATCGAAGATGCCCGTCTCGCGCCACTGGTGCTCGCCGAAGGTCTCGTAGTCCATGAACAACCCGACGACCTCGTCCTCCTCCGGCAGCTCGTGCATCCACTGCGAAAATTTTTCGGTGGTCAGCGGCCACTCGCCCCAACCGCGGTTGCTGAAACGGAAGGCGATGTCGTCGGACAGCCGGTAGGAACGCAAGAGCAGCTTGATCCGCTCGCTGCCCTCGGGTCGGTACAGCCGATGCGGACTGCGCCAGCCGAGCAGGTGATCGGCCCCCTCGCACAGGATCGTCGCGAAGCCCTCCTCTTCCGCCAGACGAGCGATGCGATTCGAGCACACGAGCTCGGTGTTGCGAAACGTCGTGGGCACGGCTCCGAACAGCTTCTCGACGCGCCGCTTCTGGTCGCGCACCTGGGCGCGGAACTCCTCTTCGTCGCCGAGAAAGGAAAGCGAGTGATGGCTGGTCTCGCCCAGGAATTCGACGCAGCCGGTGCGGGCGAGCTTGCGAAAGCTCTCCAGGGTCTCGGGGCTCCACAACTCGAACTGATCGAGCGCCGTGCCGGAGACCGAGAACGCGAAGCGAAACCTGCCCTGATGCCGCTCGGCGAGTTCGAGCAGCAGCGCGTTCATCGGCAGGTAGCACTTCTCGGCGACGCGGCGCACGATGCGCGCGTTCTCCGTGTCGTCGAAGTATTCCTCGCTCTTGTTGACGTCGAAGAACGTGTAGCGACGCAGCCGGAACGGCTGGTGCACCTGGAAATAGAAGACGATCGACGTCATGCGACGAGCTCCTGGTACACCTGCTTCATCAAGGCACCCTGCGTGTCCCAGCGCAGCCGCCGGATCTCCTCGCGCCCGTCCTCCACGAGCTGCTGCGACAGCGCCGGATAGCGCAGGAGCGCGAGGATCTTGTTGGCCATGCCGTCGACGTCCCAGAAGTCGACCTTCAACGCGTTCGCGAGCACCTCCGACACGCCGCTCTGGCGCGAGACGACGACCGGCGTGTCCAGCGCCATCGCCTCGAGCGGCGAGATGCCGAACGGCTCGGAAACGGAGGGCATGACGTAGATGTCGGCCATCGCATACATGCGCTCGACGTCGCGACCGCGCAGGAAGCCGGTGAAGTGCATGTGCCGCGCCAGCCCCTTGCGGGCGGCGCGCTCGACCATGCGCGGCAGCATGTCGCCGCTTCCGCTCATCACGAACTTGACGCGCGGCTCGACCTCGATCACGCGTGCCGCCGCGTCGATGAAGTAGTCGGGTCCCTTCTGGAAGGTGACGCGGCCGAGGAACAGCACGATCGGCTCGGGGATCGCCTTCTCCTCGTGCAGCAGGCGCGTCGCCTCGTTGTGCGTGACCGCATTGTGCACCACGCGCAACTTGGTCTTGTCGACGCGGTAGAAGCGGCGCAGCGTGTTGGCCGTGTAGTGGCTGACGCACGCGATGCGGTCGGCGCCGTCGAAACCGGCCTGCTCGAGGTCGCGAATGCGCGCATCCACCGCCTCGCCGCTGCGGTCGTACTCGCATGCGTGCATGTGGAGCACGAGCGGCTTGCCGGTGATCGCCTTGGCCACGAGCCCGGCCGGGTAGGTCATCCAGTCATGCGCATGGATCACGTCGATGCGCTCGCGGCGCGCGATTTCGCCGACCACCAGCGCGTAGCGCGCGACCTCGCCGAACAGGTCCGGCCCGTAGGCGCCGCGAAACGTGAAGCGCTGCTCGATGGTCGCATCGCGCACCAGCTCGGCCACGCCGGGGAAGCGCTCCAAGCGCAGCTCCGGCGCGGCGTCCGCGGCCTCCGCGCCGGCAC
>VGZE01000047.1 GCA_016872755.1 Planctomycetota bacterium | reverse complement strand
CTGGCGCCGCGCTGCAGCCGCGGCTCGAGCTCGTCCGCGCGGCCGCGCTCGGTCCCCAGCTCGAGCGCGATGCGCGCGACGCGCGCGCGCGCCTCGGCTCCGCCGAGGGCGGTGCCCGCCTGCGGAAAGGCCTGCTCGAAGGCCGCCGCGACATCCTCCCAGGCGCCGCGCAGATCGCCGTTGTCGCGCCGCGCCAGCGCGCGCAGGGCGCGGCTCTCGACGTCGCGCGGCTCGTCGGACAGGTGCTGGTCGTACAGCGCGATCGCCGCACGCGCATCACCGCGCCGCCGACGCAGCTCGGCCGCCTCGCGCTCGTCCCGCAGCGCCGCACGGTCCTCGGGGGCGAGTTCGGCGTCCGGATCGACGGAGACGTCCTGGCGCGCGAAGGCAGGGGGCGCGAGGCTGCACAGCAGCGGCAGGGCGAGCGCGATCGACAGCAGGTTGCGCATGGCGAGCATCAGTATCGGTCCACGGCCCGCGCTTCCAAGCACCGTATCCTGCAGTCTTGTGGCGCCCCGAGCGCGGCCGCCGCAGGCTGTCCGAGCAGCCGCAGCCAAGCCTCGCGGATCCGGGCCATCGGCTGCAGCTCGTGTTCGGCGCGCACGCCGGCGGCCCCCTTGCACTGGCTGCCGGGCTGCTGTATTTCCATGGCATGCAGGTGCGCGCCTGGGCTTGGCGGTGGGCGAGTTCGCGGTCGTCGAATGGCCGCGTCGCCGCAGGTCCACGCGCGCGGCCGCAGGCCGCCCGCACGGCGCGACTGCTCGTGGGCGTGTGCACGAGCCTGTGGCTGTGGGGTTGCGCGGGCCCGAGCCGCGCACCGCAAGGGTCCTACGGCGCGCCCGAGTCGAATGCCGGCGCGGCGGCTGCATCCGATTTCGGCGCGAGCGCCTCCGACGGACCGGAACAGTGGCGCTACGAGCCGCTCTCCTGGGCCAAGCTCGAGCGCATCGAACGCTGGCTCGACGGGCCGGGCGCCGGCGCCGCTGAGGAGCGCGCGGAGGCCGAGATCGAACTCGCCACCGGCCTGGTGGAATTCGCGCGCGAGGAGCGCGTCAAGCTCGGCGAGCCGACCTTCGAACAGCGCCTCGATCGCTCCGAGGACCTGCTCCAATCGGCGCTGGGCTCCGGTGCATTGTCGACGCAACAGCGTGAACGCGCGACCGCCGCGCTGACCAAGGTGCTGCTCGCGCGCCTCGGGGATCCGCTCCCGCCGCCGACGCTGGCGCAGCCGGACCCCGCCGCGCCCGAGGCGAGCGGCTTCCCCGAGCTGATCACGCGCGCCAAGTGGGGCGCGCGACCGGCCAATCGAGCGCGGCTCGAACGCCACAACGGCCCTTGGGAGCGCTTGACGATCCACCACTCCGCCGACATCAACGGCGAATTGGCCGAGCAGAGCGCCAAGGACAGCGCCCTCGCGCTGCGCAAGATCCAGCGCTTCCACCTCGAGGACAAGCGCTGGGGCGACATCGGCTACCACTTCCTGATCGATCCGCTCGGGCGCATCTACGAGGGCCGCTCGCTGCAATGGCAGGGTGCGCACGCAGGCAACGGCGATCTGAACCACCGCAACATCGGCGTGTGCCTGCTCGGTCAGTACCTGCACGAGGCACCGCCGCCCGAGCAGTTGCACGCGCTGGACCGGCTCGTCGATTCGCTGCGGGTGCGCTACAAGATTCCGGTCGCGCGCATCAAGGGACACCTGGAACTGCACGGCACCGACTGTCCGGGCCCGTACCTGCTGAGCTGGGTCAAGCGCTACCGCGCCTCGGGGGGCGCGGCCGACCCGGGCGCACCGCTGTCGGCCTCCTTCAAGCCGGAGCCGGCCGCACCGAAACCCGCCAAGAACGCCGCGCCGCAGATGGCCAAGTCCGGCGCCGCCAAGTCCGGGGCCTCCAAGGCAGGCCCATCGAAGTCCGGCTCCGCCAAGACCGCCGCGTCCAAGCCCGGTTCGAGCGGCGTGCAGTGATTCCCATGCCGCGCTCGCGATCGAGCCTGGCATGGCTGGCGGCCTTGTCGCTCAGCGCCGCGCTGCCCGCCCAGGGCGCGAAGCCCGACCCGCTGCCGGCGCGCGTGCTCTTCGTCACGCACACCGCCGGCTTCGAGCACGAGGTCGTGCGCCGCGGGCCCGCGGGCGAGCTCGCGCATGCCGAACAGTTGTTGCCGGTCGTGCTCGGCCCGGCCTGGAGCGTCGAGTCGACCAAGGACTGCGCGCGCCTGAATGCTGCCGAACTCGCGCGCACGCGCGTGGTCGTGTTCCACACGACCGGCGAGTTGCCGCTGCGCGAAGAGGATCGCCGCGCGTTCTTCGATTGGATCGACGGCGGCGGCGGCTTCGTCGGCCTGCACTGCGCAACCGACACGCTCTACAAGTGCGAAGAGTACATGCAGCTCGTCGGCGCCGCCTTCGACGGCCATCCCTGGCACCAGTGGGTGCGCGTGCGCGCGCTCGAGCCGGCGGGCACAGCCGGTCCCGTCGCGTTCCTCGCGGGCGCGACCATCTCGCTGCACGACGAGATCTACCAGTTCCGCGCGCAGCCGACCGGCGTGCGCGAGAGCCTGGAGCTCGACATGAGCTCGGTCGACGCGACCCGCGGCAAGCACGCGCGCAACCTGATCGCGTGGTGGAAGCCGGTCGGCCGGGGCCGCATGGTCTACAACGCGCTCGGCCACGGCCGGGAGGCCTGGGACGATCCGGTCTTCCACGATCTCGTGCGCGAGGCCGTGCGCTTCGCCGGCGGGACGCAGGCCCCTCCGGCCGTCGATGCGCATTTGTTCGCATCCGCGCAAGGAGCGTTCTTCGCCCTCGCCGCCTTGTCGCGCGGCGACCAGGGTCGGCTGTGGGGCGCCGCGCTGGGCGGCACGGCGGAGGCGGAGCGCGCCGCGCTCCTCGACGGGCCGCTGCTGGTCGTCGACCCGCGCTCGCGCGTCGTGCTGGCGAATCGCTCCGACGCGCAGGCCGGGCTCGAACCGCTGGTGCCGGGTGTCTGGATAAGCCGACTGCCGGCGCAGATGCCGCTGGCGAACACCGCTCTCACCTGGGGCGGCACGCTCTGGTCGATGCTGATGGCGCCGCTGCCGGAGGACGCTCGCGCCCGCGACACGCTGATCGTGCACGAGTCCTTCCACCGACTGCAGGGGCAACAGGGGCTGAGCTACGGCGATGCGCTGTGCGCGCACCTCGACGCCGCGGACGCGCGCATCTGGTTGCGCCTGGAGATGCGCGCACTGGCGGTCGCGCTGGATGCGCTCGCCGCGGAGCCTGCGCGCGACGCGGACGCAACGTGGCGTCAGGCACTGCTCGACGCGCTGTTGTTCCGCGCGGTCCGACGCGACGCGCATGCGCAAGCAGCCCAGCTCGAGAATGCGCTCGAATTGCACGAGGGCTTGGCCGAGTACACCGGCCTGCGCATCGCACACGCACAACCCGCGGCGGCGGCCGCCGCCGCGCTGCGCGCGCGCGAGACCGGCGACGGCTTCGTGCGCGGCTTCGCCTACGCGACGGGACCGGCCTACGGACTGCTGCTCGACCGCGGCGGCGCGGACTGGCGCGCCGCGGCCTTGCTCGGTGAGAGCCTCACCCGTCTGGCCTACCAGCGCAACGCGCTGCAGCTTCCCGAGCAGCCGGACGCGCGCACGACACTGGCCGCACAGCGCAAGCTCATCTACGGCGGCGCCGAGGTCGAGCAGGCCGAGCAGCAGCGCGAGGCGTTGCGCGTCGCGCGCGAGAACGCCGACCGCGCACGCTACCTCGATCGCGCGCGCATCGAACTCCCCGCCGGCCCGCGCTCGAGCTACAGCTTCGACCCCAATGCGGTGCGACCGCTCGCGCAGGCCGGCACGATCTTCGAGCCGGTCAGCGTCAGCGACGACTGGGGCGCACTGACCGCCCCGGGCGGCGCGCTGCGCGCCGGTGCTCCGGCTCCCGGACCCGGCGAGACATGGATCGTCCCAGTCCCGGAGCCCGCCCCCGACACCGCCGAGCTCAGCGGGCGCATCGAAGGCCCCGGCTACACGCTCGAACTCGCCCCCGGCTGGCAACTGATCCCCCGCACCCCCGCCACCACCTCCCCGTTCCCCACCTGGCACCCCCAACGCACCCCCTGACCTCCCCCCGCCTGGCGAATGTCCGCCCAATCAAGTGGGTCGGTTTTTGCCGCCAGCTGGCGTCCTTGATTGGGCGGACATTCGGCAACAATCGTTGAGGGAGGGTGCAACCGGAGGCGGTCGTGGCCGTCTAGGGGGTGATGTCGAGCAGTTGGGAGGGTCCGGACTGGGGCGGACGGCGGCGCGGGGCGGGAAGGCGCAGGGTCGCGCTGCGCCGGCTGGTTCCGCACCGCAGGCGTCCCGAGCGTGCGCACTGGCAGCCGCTGCACCTGACAACGCGCATCGTGGCGGGGCTGCCCGAGCTGCGTGAGCCGCGCGCTCAGCGCGTGCTGTTGACGAAGCTGCGCGAGGGCTCGGCGCGCTTTGGTTTCCGGCTCATCGAGTACTCGGTGCAGTCGACGCATTTCCACCTGCTGGTCGAGGTGCCGAACCGCGTTGCGTTGACGCGCGGCGCGAAGGGGCTGTTCGTGCGACTGGCCAAGGCGCTGAACAAGCTGTGGGGACGCAAGGGGCGGGTCTTCGCCGACCGTTTCCACGCGGCGGCCAAGTCGACGCGACGAGCGGTGCGCAACGCGCTCGTCTACGTGCTTCACAACGCGCGCAAGCACGGCCGACTCGGACGCGAGCTCGACCCGTTCTCGTCGTCGCCGTGGTTCGACGGTTATCGCTCAGGGCGAGCGCGCGGGCCGCTAGCGGGCCTCGCTCAAGCCCCGCCGCTGCAGCGAGAACCTCGTGCGCCGTTCAGCGCGCCGGCGCGTGGCGCGTCGCGATCCCTGGATTGCCTGGGTGTCGAAGCACTGCGCGCGCTGCCGCGCGTGACGAGACCGGCGCGCAGCTGGCTGCTGTCGCGCGGATGGCGCTCGCTGGGGCTGATCGATCCGGATGAAGGACCATCCATGCACGAGCTGGAAGCGTGGATGCGACCGGGGTGGCGGCGGGTCCGCGCGGTTCCGCAGGTCCGTATCGCACCGCAGGTCCGTATGGCACCGCAGATCCGTGGGAAGGCTCAGGTCCGCGGCGAACCGGCCGCCTCGTAGTCGCTGCGCGCCATCAGCTCGATCAGCTCGCGGAAGCTCGTGCGCGGCCGCCAGCCGAGCTTTTCGCGGGCCTTGCTCGCATCGCCGACGAGCTGGTCGACCTCGGCCGGCCGCAACAGGGCCGGGTCGAGCGTGACGTGCTCGCGCCAATCCAGGCCGAGCGTGGAGAAGGCGATCTCGCAGACCTCGCGCACCGTGTGCATCTCGCCGGTCGCGATCACGAAATCCTCGGGGCTCTCCTGCTGCAGCATGCGCCACATCGCATCGACATAGTCGCAGGCGTAGCCCCAGTCGCGGCGCGCGTCGAGGTTGCCCATCGCGAGCCCCTTCTGCCGTCCCCGCGCGATCGCCGCGGCGGCCAGCGAGACCTTGCGCGTGACGAACTCGCGCCCGCGGCGCGGGCTCTCGTGGTTGAACAGGATGCCCGAGCAGCAGTACAGCCCGTAGCTCTCGCGGTAGTTGACCGTGATGTGATGCGCGTAGGCCTTGGCCACGCCGTACGGCGAGCGCGGATACAACGGCGTGGTCTCGCGCTGCGGCACCTCGCGCACCTTGCCGAACATCTCCGAGGTGGAGGCCTGGTAGAAGCGCGCCTCGGGGCACACCTGACGCATGCACTCGAGCAGGCGCGTGACGCCCACACCGCTGAATTCCGCGGTCAACACAGGCTCCGTCCACGAGGTCGGCACGAAGGACTGCGCGGCCAAGTTGTAGATCTCGTGCGGGCGCGACAGGGTCAGCGCGCGCGACAGGCTGGCCTGGTCGAGCAGGTCGCCGGTGACCAGTTCGACGCGCTCGCGCAGGTGCTCGATGCGCTCGAAGCGCTGCGAGCTGGCGCGGCGCACGAGCCCGTACACCTGATAGCCGCGCTCGAGCAGGAACTCGGCCAGGTACGAGCCGTCCTGGCCGGTGATGCCGGTCACCAGCGCGCGGCGCGGCTCGCTCAAGTCCCTCCTCCGCTCCACAGCCAGAGGCCCACGACGAACGCCAGCGCCAGTCGATACCAGCCGAACAGAGCGAGGTCGCGCGTGCGCACCCAGGCCATCAGCCAGCGCACGGCGATCAGCGCCGACCCGAAGGCGACCAGCCAGCCCAACACGAGCTCCGCCAGACCATAGGTTTCGAGCATCACCGCACCGGACTTCAGCGCCGCGTACGAGGACGCCGCGCCGAGCGTCAAGACGCCGAGCAGGAACGAAAATTCCACCGCGGCCGCCAGCGACAGCCCGGCCAGCAGGCCTCCCGCCAGCGTCGCCAGGCTGCGGCTGGTGCCCGGCCACAGCGCCAGGCACTGGAACAGGCCGATCGCCAACGCGCCCTTCCAGCGCAGTTCGTCGAGCCCCAGACCGCCTGAGCGCCGCGCGCGCAGCCAGCGCGAGAGCACCAGGATTCCGACCCCGCCGACAGCCCAGGCCGCGACGATCGGCACCAGACCGAACAGGCGCGCCTCGATCCAATCGTCGAAGGCCAGGCCGAGCGCGGCCGCCGGCACGAAGGCGACCAACAGGGCCACGCACAGGCGCTGTCCGACGCCATCGCGCCCGACCAGGCCGGCCGCCAACTGCCGCGTGCGCTCACGCAGCGCGAACAGCACGGCCAGGATCGCGCCGCCCTGGATCGCGATGGAGAACGAGTTGGCGGCCTCGCCCGCCTCGATGCCGAGCAGCCGCTGGGTCAGGATCAGGTGGCCGGTCGAGCTGACCGGCAGGTACTCGGTCAGGCCCTCGACCAATCCGAGCAACGCGGCCTCGAGCGGGTCCATGGTCGCGCGTCTGGCTGTGCCGACCCGCGCGGGTCAGAGGGCCCGAGCCGCGTCCTCGGGCGCCGTGTACGCGAGCCCGAAAGCGTCGGCCACGCCGCGGCAGGTCAGTTTCCCGTCCAGCGCATTGGCGGCCAGTCGCAGCGGCTCGCTGGTCTCGACCGACTTGCGCGCGCCGAGCTTGGCCAGCTGCAGCGTCCACGACAGCGTCGCGTTGGTCAGCGCCACCGTGCTCGTGCGCGGCACCGCGCCCGGCATGTTGGCGACGCAGTAGTGCAAGACGCCGTCGATCGTGAAGACCGGGTCGGCGTGCGTGGTCGGCTTGCAGGTCTCGACGCAGCCGCCCTGGTCGACGGCGACGTCGACGATCACGCTGCCCGGGCGCATCAGCTTCAGATCCTCGCGGCGCACGAGCTTGGGCGCCGCCGCGCCGGGGATCAGCACCGCGCCGACGACGAGATCGGCGTGCACGAGGTGCTCGCGGATCGCGAAGGGCGTCGAGTAGACCGTGCGGCAGTTCGCCGGCATGACCTCGTCGAGGTAGCGCAGGCGCTCGAGGTCGAGGTCCATGATCGTGACGTCGGCGCCGAGGCCGCAGGCCATGCGCGCCGCATTCGTGCCGACCACGCCGCCGCCGAGCACGAGCACGCGCGCGCGCTTCACACCCGGCACACCGCCGAGCAGGATGCCGGCGCCGCCGTGCACGCGCTCCAGGTACTTCGCGCCGGCCTGGATCGCCATGCGCCCGGCCACCTCGCTCATCGGCGTGAGCAGCGGCAGGCTGCGTCCGACCTGCAACGTCTCGTAGGCGAAGCAGTGCGAGCCGGTCTTCAGCACCGCATCGGTCAGCGCGCGATCGGCGGCCAGGTGGTAGTAGGTGAAAAGGATCTGGCCGCGTCGCATCTGCGGCCACTCGCTGGCGAGCGGCTCCTTGACCTTGAGCACGAGTTCGCTCTCGGCCCACACGGCGGCCGCCGTGGGCAGCCCGCGCGCGCCGGCCTTCTCGTAGTCGGCGTCTTCGAAACCGCTGTTCTTGCCGCAGCCCTGCTGGAACACGACCGGGTGCCCGGCCGCGACGAGGCGGTCGGCGCCCGCCGGGGTCAGCGCGACGCGATTTTCCTGGGCCTTGATCTCGGTGACGACGCCGATTTTCACGTGGGAACTCTGCGGGGGCCGCGGGGGGTGAAGGGCGGGTGCGTCACCGGCCACTCGGGCCGTCGCACGCCGGGAAACGGGGGGCAGAGTCTACGCACGGCGCGGCGCGCGCGCACGGCCCGGCCCGCGGCGCGGCCGGTAGTTCTCTCGGGAAGCCGGCTTGTCGGAGCGGGGGCCCTTCCACTATCCTCCCCGCCCCTCGGGACGGGCCATTAGCTCAGTTGGTTAGAGCGCTGCTTTGACATAGCAGAGGTCAGAGGTTCGAGTCCTCTATGGCCCACCATCCCGCGCCTGGGCCCTCGACAGGGCTCGCAGACAGGGCTCGCAGACAGGGCTCGCAGACCGGGCTCGCCCCAACTGCTCGTCCCCCCCTGCTCGCCCCCCAGGCTCACAAGTCGGACGCGCTCGGCGTAAGCTCCGCCATGCACTGCATCAGGCTCGTGCGTCCGTCCCTGGCCCTGGCCCTCGGCGCGCTGCTGCTCGCGGCACCGCTCTCGCAGCCAGCCGCGCAGACGCCCGTCGAACAGGACGACGCCGAGTTCGCGCTGCGCATCACGCCCGAGGTCAAGGTCGTGCGAAAGGCCGGGCCGGCGGTCGTCTACATCGAGACCGATGTCGTGGTCGAGCGCGTCATCGACATCTTCGGCCGGCGCGCGCGCGGCCGCGGCACCAGCCGCGGTTCCGGCGTCGTGCTCTTCGCCGACGGTTATGTCGTGACCAACGCGCACGTCGTGGCCGGCGCGCGCACCGCGCGCGTGCGTTTCGATCCGACTCACGACGAGCGCACCTACGAAGCGGAGGTTCTCTCGGCGGTCGGAGAGGAGGACCTGGCGCTGCTCAAGATCAAGGCCGACGGCCCCTTCCCGACGGTCGAGATGGGCACCTCGTCGGATCTGATGCCCGGCGAGCGCGTCGTCGCGATCGGCAATCCGGTCGGACAATCGCACACGGTCAGCACCGGCATCGTCTCGGGCCTGCACCGCGAGGTGAACCTGCAGACCGAGACCGGCACGACGCTGCGCTTCACGAACCTGATCCAGACCGATGCATCGATCAACCCGGGCAATTCGGGCGGTCCGTTGCTGAACGTGCACGGCAAGCTGATCGGCATCAACACGGCCATGCAGCAGGGCGCCGAGAACATCGGCTTCGCGATCCCGGTCGACCGCATCAAGCAGGTGCTGGAAGAGGAACTGCTCTCGCCGGCTCACGCGCGCGCCTGGCTGGGCGGCGATTTCGACGTCGACACGCTGGCCTTCTCCGACCTCGTCGCGGGCGGACCGGCGGCGCGCGCGGGCATCCAGAACGGCGACCTGCTGGTCTCGATCGACGACCGCGCGATCGACGGTCCGGAGGCACTCCGCCTGCAGCGAGTCAGCCTCGAAGTCGGCCGGCCGACGCGACTGCGGCTGCGGCGGCCCGGTACGTCCGAGGGCACGGGCCTGGAGGTGGTCGTCGAGCCGTGGAGCTGGATCGACGCGCGGCTGTACACGCGCATGGGCCTGCGCACCGAGCCGATCGTGATCGGCCGCTCGCTCGCGGCCTTGCAACGCCGGCTGCGCGTGATCGATCTGCGACCGGACGGAGCGGCACGGCGCCTGGGCCTGCAGGTCGGCGACATCCTCGATGGCTTGCGCGTGGATTGCCAACCGGAGTACGCGCCCGGCGACAACATCCGCGCGGCCACCGACGCGCTGACCTTGGCCTTGCTGATCCACGGCAAGCCGCCCGGCTGCCGCATCGAACTCGACGTGCTGCGCGACGAAAACGGCGACGGCAGGCTCGAACGCGGCGGGGACGCGCCGGAGATGTTCCGCGGCACGCTCGAATTGGAATGACCCCGGCGGGCCGCGGAAGCGGCCGACCTGGAAGGGCTTTCCGACCGCCTCGTCAACGGCGCGCGCGCACCGCTATACTTTTGCGCCCCGATCCCCGTCGCGCGGGTGCCGGCACCCGCCGGAGCGCGACCGCCCCCCCTCCAGGTCCCGATGCATTCCCTCCTCGCGTATTCCGAGCGCTTCGGGAGCATGGTCTCCCGCGTCTTCCTGACGCTGCTCTACTACCTCGTGCTCGGCCCGTTCGCGCTGCTTTACAAGCTCTTCGCCGACCCGCTCCACCTCCGGCGCCGGCCGCAGGGCAACTGGACCGGCTGGGAAGCGCGCAACGAGTCCGTGGCCCAGGCGCGCCGCCAGGACTGACCCCCCGTAGAACTCGCGACGACCGACCATGAACATCCTCGGCCTTTCGTTCTACTACCACGATTCCTCCGCCGCGCTGGTCCAGGACGGCGTGCTCGTCGCCGCCGCGGAGGAAGAGCGCTTCAGCCGCCGCAAGCACGACTCGGGCTTTCCCGGGCTGGCGATCGACTTCTGCCTGAAGCAGGGCGGCATCACGATCGACGACTGCGACTACGTCGTCTTCTACGAGAAGCCGTTCGTGAAGTTCGAACGGATGCTGTTGTCGTCGATGGCGACCTTCCCGCGCTCGGCCGCGGTCTTCCGTGAATCGATGCAGCGCTGGGTCACCGACAAGCTGTGGATCAAGTCGCTGATGACGAAGAAGCTCGACCTGCCGAGCTCGCGCGTGCTGTTCGCCGACCACCACATGTCGCACGCGGCGTCGAGCTACTACACGTCGCACTTCAAGGAGGCCGCGATCCTCACCGTCGACGGCGCCGGCGAGTGGTCGACCGCGACGCTGGGAGTGGGCCGCGGCAACAAGATCGAGATCCTGAAGGAGCTGCGTTTCCCGCACTCGCTGGGCCTCTTGTACTCGGCCTTCACCGCCTACTGCGGCTTCGAGATCAACGAGGGCGAATACAAGCTGATGGGGATGCACCCCTACGGCAAGCCGAAGTACGTCGACGAGATCTACAAGATCCTGCACGTCGCCGAGGACGGGAGTCTTTGGCACGACATGAAGTACTTCGCGTACCACTTCTCGCGCGACCAGACGCTGGCCGACGCGTTCGGCCAGCACTTCGGCAAGCCGGCGCGCGATCCCAAGCTCGGCGACAAGTCGCTCGATCCGTACTACTGCGACATGGCGGCCTCGATCCAGGTCGTGACCGAGCAGATCCTGCTCAAGATGGTCCGGCACCTGCACCAGATCTCCGGCGGCATGAAGAACCTGTGCCTGGCCGGCGGGGTCGCGCTCAACTGCGTCGCCAACTACAAGCTGCTGCGCGAGGGGCCCTTCGAGGAGATCTACGTGCTGCCGGCGCCCGGCGACGACGGCGGCTCCGTCGGCGCGGCCTACTGGGCCTACAACCACCTGCTCGACCAGCCGCGCGGTCCGGTGCTCGTGTCGCCCTACCTGGGCAGCGAGTACTCCGACGCAGAGATCAAGGGCTTCCTCGACAAGCACCAGATCGCCTACCAGCACATCGCCGACGACGAGAAGTTCTACGACTTCGTCGCCGAGAAGCTCGTCGAGGGCAATGTCTGCGGCTGGTTCCGCGGTCGCTTCGAGTTCGGGCCGCGCGCGCTCGGTTCGCGCTCGATCATCGCCGACCCGCGCAAGCCCGAGATGAAGGACGTGATGAACTCGAAGATCAAGTTCCGCGAGGCGTTCCGCCCGTTCGCGCCGTCGGTGACGGTCGAGGCGGCCGAGGAGTTCTTCGAGATTCCCGAGGCGGCCAAGCACTACCCGGCGCGCTTCATGCTCTACGTCGCGCAGGTGCGCCCCGAGAAGCGCGCGGTGCTGCCCGGCATCACGCACGAGGACGGCTCCGGCCGCCTGCAGACGGTTTTCAAGGACGTCAGCCCCGGCTACCACGGCATCATCCGGCGCTTCGGCGAGCGCACCGGCGTGCCGGTGATCATGAACACCTCCTTCAACCTGAAGGGCGAGCCGATCGTCGAGGACCCCAGCCACGCCTTCAACACGTTCAGCCTGTCCGGCATGGACTACCTGTTCCTGAACAACTTCGTCGTCAAGGCCGACGCGAAGAAGAAGATCGCCGACACGAAGTTCGTGCTGCGACACGAGGGCGATTCCGTCACCGAGATGGTCAGCTAGGCACTCCGGATCCCCCATGCGCGCGCTCAACGTCCTGCTCTCGATCGTCGTCTCGGTCCTGATCTTCCTGCTCGTGTTCGAAGGCGGGCTGCGCCTGATCGGCAAGGGCCCGCCGCAGACGCTCAATCGCTTCGACCCGGCGCTGGGCTGGTCGAAGGAGCCGAACAAGTCGCTGAGTCGCCACGGCAACGGCTGGGAGGCGACCTTCGAGCTCAACGCGCTCGGCCTGCGCGACGATCCGATGAGTTCGAGCGGCAAGACGCGGCCGTTCCGCGTGGTCGCGCTCGGCGACTCGTTCACGCTCGGCTTCACCGTGCAGCGCGAGGATCTGTTCGTCGATCTGCTCGAGAAGAAGTGGCAGGCCGAGGGCCGCGACCTCGACATCGTGAACACCGGAACCGAGGGCTATTCGACCGACCAGGAAGCAGCCTGGCTCGATCGCCACGGCGCCGACTATCAGCCGAACCTGGTGCTGGTCTTCCCGTACGAGAACGACATCTTCTGGTGCGGCGAGGCGCACTACCTGCGCTTCCCCAAGCCGCAATACGAGCCCGACGGACGCCCCACCGGCGCGCTGCTGGCCGACCCGGGTCCGAAGACGCTCGCCGACCGCTTTGCCGTGGCCTCGCTCGGCTCCAAGCTGCTGGGCCTGCGACCCGATCTGGACCGCTACTGCGAAGTGCCCGGCAACCCGAAGCTGCGCAGTGAATTCGCCCCGCTGTTGCGGACGCCGCCGCCCTTCGTTGCGCAGGCCATGGCGCGCGCGAAGGGCAGTCTGAGCGCGCTCTCCAAACGCTGCGCGGCGCTCGGCGCGAAGCTGGTCGTCGTGCCGATCCCGTCGCACTCGGCGGTCGATCCGGCCTTCGCTGACGAGTTCGGAACCAAGGTGCTGCGGGTCTCCCGCGGCGAGTGGTCGCCGGATCTGCCGGTCGATTTCTATCTGAGTGCGAGCAAGGAACTCGGCATCGCGACGATCGACACGCGCCCGGACCTGAAGGCCGCGCACAGCGCCGACCGCCCGGCCTACCTGCACATGTTCAAGGACCGCGAGTGGCACTTCACCGCGCACGGCAATCACGCCTTCGCCGCGGCGGTCGCGGCGGGACTCGATGCCGGCGCACTGCCCAAGGCGACCGGCGCGCCGGTCGAGATCCCCGAAGAGCACGTCGCGAAGGCGTTGCCCAAGTGGCCGTTCGTGCTGGGCGGCCTGTGGCTGGTGCTGAGCCTCGTCTACGGCGCCACCTACCCGAAGTCGCCGAAGATCCAGGGCTTCCTCGTCGTGGGCGTGATGCTGTCGCTGGTGGTCGGCATCTTCCTGGGCGTCGCCAAGCTGACCGAGCTGGTGCCGGCGCGCTTCCAGTCGCTGATCATCATCGGCTTCCTGCTGACCGTGCTCGGCTTCGTCGTCTACAAGCTCGGCGCGCGCCTGCTGACGGTCGGAGAGCTCTTGAAGGCCTTCATCGGACGCGGCCACTGGTACTTGATGCCGCTGGTGGTCGTGCTGCTGACGATCGGCTCGCTGCTGGTCGTGGCGGCCAGTTCGCCCTTCGTGGCCCCCTTCATCTACACCCTGTTCTAGGGCAGGGCGACTACAATCGAGGGGGCTTCCCCCGCATCTCACGAACCTCACCCATGGGCAAGTTCCTCAAAGAGAACTGGATCTGGATCGTCGCGCCGATCGTGCTGGTCGCGATCAGCGTCGTCGTGCTGGTCTTCTTCGTCGGCGGCGAAGAGGGCAGCGCGCCGTTCACCTACGCGCTGTTCTAGCGCGTCGTGAACACGACGCCAGCCCGAGAGCGGCCGGTCATGAAGCGCTTCCTGCGCGAGAACTGGATCTGGATCGTCGCGCCGCTCGTGATCGTGGCGCTCGGCCTGGCCGCCTTGCTGCTGTCGAGAGGCGCCGAGTCCGGACCGGGCGACTTCGTCTACCCGCTGGGGTAGCTTGCGCCGTGCCGCGCCCAGCGAGCGCGCGGCCCCGCTGCTACTCCGACCAGTCGATGCCGAGCTTGCGCAAGAGGTCGAATCCCCCGCAGGCCTCGGCCACGAGCAGGTGCAGTTGCGAGTCCTCGTCGAACGGGATGCGCTTCAATTCCATCGGCTTCGTGCGCGCGTCGTTCGTGCCGGAGTGGCTCGTAACCGCGCATGCGAAACGGCTCTGCTCCGCGACCGCGCACGAGTCGGAGTTGTAGTCCCAGCGCCGCCCCCACGGGTAGGCCAGCGTGACGGCCGGCGCCGCGAGCCGCTCGGCCATGCGGCGTTGGCAGCCCTGGATCTCGGCGCGCTGCTCGTCCGCCGACAGCCGCGACAGGATCGCGTGGCTCTGCGTGTGCACGCCGAGCTCGATGCCGGCCGCCTGGAGCTCGCGCGCCTGCTCCCAGCTCATGTACATCCGTTCGGCCATCGCGCGCTCGTCCCCGCCCTGCTCGCGGAAGATCTGGTCCACCGTGCGCGCGCGGTCGACGGCCTCGGCCTCGTACTTGAGCACGCGCTTGAGCTGGTAGAGCGCGCGCCCTTCGCGGCCCGCGCGCTGCAGCTTCTCATGGGTCGCGCGGTCCTGTGTCAGCTCGCCGTAGCGTCGGATGTAGGTGTCCGTGTCGATCTGCGTGAGCGTCCACAGCAGCTTGTGCGTCCAATTCAGCCGGCGCTCCTCGAGCGGGAATTCCTCGAGGTAGACGGTCGCCTTGACACCCAGGCGCTGCAAGATCGGCAGGAGTGCCGTGCGGTTGTCGGTGTAGCCGTCGTCCATCGTCAGCGCGAGCAGGCTGCGCGAGAGCCCCGCGGGCTGCTGGATGCGCTGCCAGCCGTCGGCGACGGTCACCAGCTCGTAATCGCGCTGGAAGGTCTTCAGCCAGTGCTCGAGCTTGGCCCCGTCGATCTTCATGTCGCGCGGGAAGTGTCCGTTGCACTCCGGTGCGTCGACGCTGTGACCGACCAGGATGGTCAGGCGGCGCGGCATCAGGCGGTCCACTACCCGGTGCAGGCCGGTGTGGAAGAGGATGCGGGCGTAGGTCTGGCGCAGCGCGAGCTTGAGCTTGTGCTTGGCGGACATCGCTGGCGAATAGGCTACCTCGACCGGCAGCCGGCCGTATGGACCGAAAACGTGCCGCGCGGCGGATCAGGCCGTGGGGCTCCGGCCCTCCGAATCAGGCCTGGACCTTGTCGGCCATCGTCGGCGCGTCGAACTTCTGGTGCACGTGCACGTTGCGCGACTCCGGCACGACGCCGATGGCGCGTCCGAGGCGCTTCTTGAGCAGCGTCGGGTTCTCGAGGTAGTGCAGCGTGCGCTCCATCGTGCGGCGCCAGCGCGCCCCGCCCGAGTAGTACCAGCGCTCGTAGGTGCGCACCATGCGCTTGCGCAGTTCCTCGAGCTCGAGCTGGCTGAAGTTCTCGTGCACGTAGGCCGAGCGGTTCGACGAGATGTAGTTCTCGCGCAGGTCGGAGATGTCGATGTTGGCCTGGTACTTGTCCCAGGACTCCGTGCCGATCAGCGGGTTGAACACCGAGATGCGGATCAGGTCGGGCGAGGCCAGGCGCAGCACTCGCTCGGTCTCGGCGATGTCCTCCTTGGTTTCGCCGGGAGAACCGACCATCA
The DNA here is from genome assembly GCA_016872755.1 of Planctomycetota bacterium. Classification (GTDB taxonomy): domain Bacteria; phylum Planctomycetota; class UBA1135; order UBA1135; genus GW928-bin9. The sequence goes on along the minus strand of VGZE01000047.1, from coordinate 5,615 downwards.
GGTAGACCTTGGTCCAGATGCCGGCGCGGCGCGTCATCTGGGCGCTCTCGATGATGTCGGCCTGGGTCAGGTCCTTCTTCAGCACGTCCAGCATGCGCTGGCTGCCGGTTTCCCAGCCGAAATAGATGCGGCGGCAGCCCGCGCGGTACATGTGCTTGAGCAGCGGGTAATCGACGCAGTCGGCGCGCGTGTTGGCGATCCACTCGACCTTCAGACCGCGGCGCAGGATCTCGTCGCACATCTCGTGGATGCGCGGCCGGCGCAGCGTCAGGATCTCGTCGACGAACAGCACGATGCCCGGGTTGTACTGCTTGACGATGTGCTCGAGCTCGTCGACGATCGACTCGGTCGAACGCACGCGGAAGCCGCGGCCGGTGTAGTCCTTCTGGCAGAAGATGCACTTGAAGGGGCAACCGCGCGTCGTGAAGATGTAGATCAGCCGCTCCGGATTGAGCTTGAAGTAGCGCTCCATCGGCAACAGGTGCCGGGCCGGCATCGGGATCTCGTCCAGGTTCTTGATCAGTGCCGGAACCGGATTGTCGATCCAGATCTGGCCGTCGCGGATCGCGGCGAGGCCCGGGACCTTCTGCAGGTCCTCGTCACGGCCGCCGTCGACGGCCTTGATGAAATCCGTGGCGGTGAACTCGCACTCGCCCTTGAGCACGTAATCGAAGTGTCCCGACTCGAGGAAGACGCCGTGGTCGACCGTCGCGTGCGGGCCGCCCATCACGGTGATCTTGCCCTGCTCCTTCGCGTACTTGGCCCAGGCGATCGCGCGCCGGATATTCGGCGTCAGCGAGCCGAATCCGATGATGTCGTTGCGGTCGATCGCCTCGCGCATCCAGGAGTCGTTGACGATGCGCTCGTCGACGAGCTCGATCGGCATCTTCTCCTTCTCGAAGGCGGCGCCCAGGTAGGGCAGGCCCAGCACTTGCGAAACGGGGTCTTCCTGGACGTGCGGCTTGACGTAGGCGAGGAGTGTCTTGCGCATGGTGTGGAGCGGGCTGGTTCAGGCAGTCGGGCGCGCGCGATCCGGATGCCCGCAACGCGCTGCATCGGCTTTGGGACCCGCGCGGGTCCAATTCGGCAGGCAAATCTATCGTGGGCGTCAGATTCAGGCAAGCCGGGCGCGGCTGGGAAAGGCCCAAACAGGGCCGAATCCCGTGTCCCAGCCTACCCGATCCGGCGCCCCGCGGCGGCCATGGCCAGCCCGTATTCCTCGAGAAACTCCCCGGTCAGGCGGTCGATCGTGAAGTGGCGCAGCAGCCTTTCACGACCTGCCTGCCCGTAGCGCCGGCCGCGCTCGGGGTCCTCGAGCAGGCCTGCGATGCGCGCGGAAAAGGCTTCCAGGTCGAAGGGATTGGCGATGTGCCCGCTCTCCCCCTCGGCGACCACCTCGGGGCTGCCGCCGAAGCAGGTCGCGACGACCGGCTTGGCGTGCTCCATCGCCTCCAGATTGACGAGGCCGAAGGTGTCGAAGCAGATCGACGGCGTCACGAAGACGTCGACGGCGGCGTAGGCGCACAGGAGCTCCTCGCCGTCGAGCCAGCCGGTCGGGACGACACGCTCGTGAACGCCGAGCTCGCGCGCCAGCGCCGCGAACTCGCGGTCGTACACGTCGCGCTTGCCCATCACGATCAGACGCAGCCGCGGAAAGCGCGGCGCCAGGCGTGCCAACATGCGCAAGAGCTGCGCAACGCCCTTCTGCTCGTGCAGCCGGCCCCCGATCGCCAGCACCTGCATGCCGGCCAGACCGTGGTGCGCGCGGAACGCGTCGACCGCCGCGGGTGCGGGGAGTGCCGGCCGCAGCTCGATCGCGTTGTGGATCGTGCGGTCGACGCGGATGCCGTTCGCGGAGATCGCGCGTCCCAACTCGTCGGACACGACCGTGAAGCGATGCACGTCGCGCGCGAGCAGCGCGCGGATCGCGCGATTGCGCAGCGGGTTGTAGCGCAGCCGCTGGCACGGAATGCACTTCGACCAGTGCGCCGGGTAGTCGCGCAAGGTGCCGCCGTGGGCCTCGCCGCCGTGGAAGCAGGTCAGCTTCTGATAGCAGAAGGTCATCACGTCGTGAGCGGTGAAGACGACGCCCGCTCCCGCCTCGCGCGCCAGCGTCAGCGCCGCGTAGGACAGGTGCGTGTGCAGCAGGTGGCTGTGCACGATGTCGGGCTTCCACTCGGCGTAGATGCTCCGCAGCGGCTCGCGCACGCGCGGATTGTCGAGACTGGTCCAGGCCCGGAAGCGCAGGTTGTAGTCGGAGTGCAGCCGCCGCACCTCGCAGCCTTCGATCCGGCTGACGCCGGCATCGGCCGCGCTCTGGGTCGCGCTGACCACCAGCGTTTCATGACCGAGCTCGCGCAGCCGGCGCGCCTCCTGGTACATCATCCGGATCGACGACCCGATGCGCGGGTCGCACAGGTCGTTCAGGAACAGCACGCGCATCGGCTCAGGTCCTCGGGGCGGGGGTGCGGCCCGGAACGGTGGCCGTGCGGAAGAAGTGCCACAGGTAGACGGCGTTCCACGAGCCCCAGGCGCTGGCGATCAGGATCGCCCAGGCCGGCCCGGTCAGCCCGAGCGTCGAGACCAGCCAGATCATCGCCAGCAGGTACACGCACATGCCGGAGACTCCGATCACGATCGCGATCTTGAGCCTGCTCGTCGCGATGTAGAACGCATCGTAGCCGACGTGGAACGACATCAGGCCGTAAGCCCCCGCCAGGATCAGCGAGAGCGACTGGATCGGCGCCAGGTAGTCGCGCGGGTAGAAGGACTCGACGATCCAGGGCAGGCACAGCGTGAACAGTCCGACCAGCAGGCAGGTCGCGCCGCCGGCGAGCAGCGTCGTGCGCAGCCAGATCTTGCGCAGCCCCTTCCAGTCTCCACGCCCGACATACTCGGACATGGCCGGCAAGGCGGTGCGCGTGACGCCCTGCAGCAGCATCATCGGCAGCTTCATGAAGCGCTGCGCGATGCGGAAGTAGGTCACGATGGCCTGGCCGTCCGGCCCGCCGAAGCGGCGGATGATCAGCGGCGGCAGCGCGTCGATCACTAGCGCGTCGATGTTGCGCATCAGGCCTATGCGCAGCCCCAGCGGCAGCCCTTCGCGCAGCGGGATGCTGCGGATGCGCCCGGCGATGTAGCGCAGTCCGGGCAGGCAGGTCGCGTTCTCCGCGCGCGCGCGGCGGTAGATGTCGACCGCCACGACCGAACCCACCAGCGATGCGGTCAGCGTGCCGATGACGGGCCCCAGGGGATTGCCGGTGATGGCCGCGCCGGCCACGACCAGCACGACCCGGCAAGCCTCCATCGCGTTCTCGCACTGCGCGAGCGGCAGCATGCGCCGCGTTCCCTGCAGCGCGGCGCCGCACACGACCTTGGGCATCTCGAGCAGCGGGGTCAGGCACAGCAACCAGGCCCACCAGCCGAGCGAGCGCGCGTCGTACTGCCAGTCCGCCAACCAGGGCAGCACGAGCCAGCCCAGGCCGGTCAGCACCAGCGCCGCGGCCAGGTAGGCCTTGGCCAGGAAGGCCAGCCAACTGGCGACCTTCTCCTCCAGCGAACGCGCGCTCGCCGCGGCGATCTGGCTGACCGTGGCTTGCACGACGCCGAGGTTGAGCGTGAAGAAGAACAGCGCGAACAGCGCCTGGGCGGTGTAGAAGTCGCCCTGCTCGCGCGCGCCGAGCACGTGCGCGAGCGCGACCGACGAGACCAGATTGCCGACCGCGTTCAGCACGCCCCCGACCTGCAGCACGGCCGTGTCGCGCGCGAAGCGGCTCTTCAGCAGTTGCAGGATCTTCACGTCGCGGCGACTCCGGCGCCGTGGCTCTGGCTGGCTCGCCTCATGCCAGCGCCTGCCGGTAGATCTCCACGACGCGTCGCGCGTTCAGTTCCCAGGTCTGCGCGGCCGCGTGCTCGCGGCCGGCGGCCCCGAGGCGTTCGCGCAGGCCGGGCTCTTCCAGCACGCGCGTCAATGCCTGCACGACATCGTCCTCGCGCTGCGGCACGAGGAAGCCGGTGCGGCCGTCGAGGATCGCGTCCTCGGCGCCGGAATCGAGCGTGCCGATGCACGGGATGCCGCTGGCCGAGGCCTCCAGGTACACGATCCCGAAGCCCTCGAAACCGCCGTCGGAAGCCGTCACCGGCGTGTGCACGAAGGCCAGCGCGCGCTGGAACAGGTCGATCTTCTGGTGCTCGTCGACATTGCCCAGGAAATGCACGCGCTCGCTGCAGCCGGCCCGTTCGATGCGCTCGCGCAGCGCGCGCTCGTACTCGTCTCGGCTGGGCTTGCCGACCACGTAGTGGTGCAGGTCGGGATGGCGCGCGGCCACGCGCAGGAAGGCGCCGATCGACAGGTGGTGCCCCTTGCGTTCCTTCAGCTCCCCCATCGCCAGCGTGTAGCGCCGGCCGTGCCACTCGCAGGCGCCGGTCTGCTGCGCCGTGCGCGGCTCTGCGTAGGTCGCCGCATCGACGCAGTTGGGAATCACGTGCAGGCGCGCGGGGTCGATCGAGCCCTGCGAGGTCTCGAGCAGCTTGCGCGCCGTGTACTGGCTGACGGAGATCAGCGCGGCGAAACGGCGGTAGGCGGCGCGCGCCGCCGGGGCGTGGCGCGGCGACTGCAGCGGAATGACCGAATAGGTGCCGTGGGCCGTGGCGACGCACGGCACGCCGGCGAGTTGCGCTCCGCGCAGCGCGACCAGGCTGTGCGGGAAGTCCTTGATCGCGTGCACGATGTCGGCGCGCCGCGCGGCGCGCCAGGTGTTCCAGGTCCCCCACGCGTAGCTCGGCCAGAAGCGCGACGGCTGCATGTAGTAGAAGTAGTCGGGCGGCAGCGCGACCGAGACGCGCCAGTGCGGCGGCACTTCCTTGGAGGTCGGGCGGTGCTTGCGCGCGAGCAGCACCTCGACCTGCAGTCCGGGCACGAGCTTCTCGGTCGCGGCGATCAGGCGCATCGCGTAGCGCCCGACGCCGTCGAGGTCCGACAGCGAGTCGGTCAGGTAGAGAACGCGCATGCCGGGGACTCCTATGTAGCCGATGCGCGCTCCCGCATCCACCGCACGAGCCGCGCCGCGCGCGCGTCCCAGGTGTGCTCGGCAGCGCGCGCCAGCAGGCGCGCGCGCATCCGCTCGCGGGCGGGCGCATCGGCCAGCAGCTCGCGCAGCGCGGCGGCCAGCGCGCGCGCGTCCTCCGCCGGCACGAAACGGGCCTCCTGCTCCGCGAGGCAATCGCGCAGCGCGGGCAGGTCGCTGACGACCATCGGCAGTCCCAGCGCCATGCACTCGAACAGCTTGAGCGGCGACGTGTAGCGCGCGCTGATCGCCGGCCGGGCGCGGTTGGGCACGACCGCCAGGTCCCCCGCGGCGAGGTAGAGCGGCACGCGCTCGGGCGCCTGGAAGCCCTCGATGCGCAGGTTCGGCATGCCGCCTGCGCGCGCGCGCAACCGCTCGACGTCGGCGCCCATGCCGCCGGCGATCACGAACAGCACGTCGCCGAGCTCGCGCGCCGCGTCGACCAGCACGTCGACGCCCTTCCACTCGAGCAGGCCGCCGGTGTACACGACCAGCGCGGCTTGCTGCGGCAGGCTCAGCGCCGCGCGCGCCGCCGCGCGCGACGGCGGG
>VGZE01000046.1 GCA_016872755.1 Planctomycetota bacterium | reverse complement strand
CGCGCGGCGGCTCGGCGTCGAGGCCGCGCCGCCCGCCGCGCTCGTGCTCGGCCGGCATCTGCTGGAGCGCGGGCTCGCGCCGGGCAAGCAGCTCGGCGAGCTCTTGCGCGAGGCCTACGACGCGCAGCTCGACGGAGCCTTCGACGATCCGGCCGGCGCGCGCGCCTGGCTCGATGCGCGCCTGACCTCACGGCAGCCGCCGGCATGAGCGCGCCCCAGCCGTTCCACACGACGCGCTGGAGCCTCGTGCTCGCCGCGCGCGACGCGCAGCGGCCGGCGCTGGAGGAGCTGTGTCGAGCGTACTGGCTGCCGCTCTACGCCTACGCGCGCCGCAGCGGTTTCGAATCGCACGAGGCCGAGGACGTCGTGCAGGCGTTCTTCGCGCGGCTGCTCGAGAAGCGCGACCTCGCGGCGGTCGGCCCCGAGAAGGGGCGCTTCCGCTCGTTCCTGCTCGTGGCGCTGCGCCACTTCGTCGCGAACTGGCGGGATCGCGAGCGGGCAGAGAAGCGCGGCGGCGGGCGCGTGCGTTCGTCCACCGGGCTCGATTTGGACCTGCCCGGCGCCGACGCGCGGCTGGCGCAGATGGCACCAGCGACCGACGACCCCGAACGGGCCTATGAGCAGGTCTGGGCGCGCGAGCTCTTGCGCGCCTGCCTCGAGGACCTCGGTCGCGAGTACGCGGGGAGCGGGCGCGGCGCGGTGTTCGACGAGCTCAAGGACGGGCTGCAGGGCACGCTGGGGGAGGGTCAGGTGGCCGAGCGCGCCGAGCGCCTGGGACTGACGGCGGGCGCGCTCAAGGTCGCCCTGCACCGGCTGCGCACGCGCTTTCGCGACAAGGTGCGCGAGCGCATCGCGGCGACCGTCGAGTCCGAGGCGGATGTCGACGACGAACTGGCCGCCTTGCTGCGCGCGCTGGCGGGATGACGAGGATTCGCTGTAACTTCCGCCGGCCGACGCTTCTCTAGCGTCGGACCGACCCCCGATGCCCGAAGCCCGTCACTGCACCGATTGCGGCACCGCCTTGCAGCCCGACGGGCTGTGCCCGCGCTGCCTGCTGCTGGCCGCGACCGCGCCCTCGGGCAGTGGGGGTGCCGTTCCCCCGCGCGAGGTTCCGACGCCGCAGGAGCTGGCGGAGCACTTCCCGAACCTCGAGATCGGCGAGCTGATCGGTCAGGGCGGCATGGGAATCGTGTTCCGCGCGCGCCAACGCGGTCTCGAGCGCCCGGTGGCGCTGAAGCTGCTGGCGCGCGAGATCGCCGCCGAGCCCGGCTTCGCCGAGCGCTTCGCGCGCGAGGCGCGCGTGCTCGCCTCGCTGGCGCACCCGCACATCGTGCAGGTCCACGAATTCGGCCAGCGCGGGCCGTGGTACTTCTTCGCGATGGAGCTGGTCGAGGGCGCCAGCCTGCGCGAGATGCTGCGCGCGCGCTCGCTCTCGGCGCGCGAGTCGCTGGCGATCGTGATGCAGATGTGCGACGCGCTGCAGTACGCGCACGACCGCGGCGTCGTGCACCGCGACATCAAGCCCGAGAATGTGCTCGTCGATCGCTCGGGCCGCGTGAAGATCCTGGATTTCGGGCTTTCCAAGGTCGCGGGCGCGAAGCCGGGCGACACGCTGACGCGCACCGATCAGGTGATGGGCACGCCGCACTACATGGCGCCCGAGCAGTGGGAGCGGCCCGAGACGGTCGATCACCGCGCCGACATCTTCGCGCTGGGCGTCGTCTTCTACGAGCTGTTGACGGGCGAGCTGCCGCTGGGGCGCTTCGAACCGCCGTCGCACAAGGTGGTGGTCGACGTGCGCCTCGACGACGTCGTGCTGCGCACATTGGCCAAGGAGCCGCAACGGCGCTATCAGCACGCCAGCGAGGTGAAGAGCGCGGTCCAGGAAGTCGGCCTTCCGCCGCCGCTGCCGCCCACGCCGGCGCCGGCCGAAGTTCCTCGGCCGGCAATCTCGCGCGGCAGCGCGTTGATCCAGGCGCTACGCGCGCGCACGGCGACGCGGCTCGCGCCGCACGTCGAGCCGTTTCCGCTCGCGCTCAAGATTGCTATTTCCCTCGCGATCTTCCTGGCCTGCGGGTTCGCAGCGCTGGCGTACCTCCTTCTCCTTTCCGCTTGAACGATCGGCAATCCGATGAACAGCTTCGAAGTCTCTGGCAAGTTCGGGTACCTCCTCGCCGTCGTCGGCGCCCTGTTCGGGTTCTTCGTCTCGATCTACTGGATGTGGATCGGCTACCGCGCGATGCGCGCCCACGAGCGCCTGGCCGACGCGGTCGAGGCGCCGGCGTCGGGAATGGGACGGCCGCTCTAGCCGGGCCCGGCCGGCTCAAGTCGCCGGCCTTTCTGGTCGACGGGGGCCCTGCCTGGAGCTCCCCACCCCGGGGCGGCAGGCCCCACGACCATGAAAAAGGCGCAGACCTGCCTCGTCACCGGCGGTACCGGTTCCTTCGGCCGCATGTTCGTCGGCGCGCTGCTCGCCGATCCGCGCACCAAGCGCGTGATCGTCTACAGCCGCGACGAGCTCAAGCAGCACGAGCTGCGCGGCCAGATCAGCGATCCACGGCTGACCTTCTTCATCGGCGATGTGCGCGACGCCGACCGACTGCGGCGCGCCTTCGAAGCCGGCGTCGACACGGTCGTGCACGCGGCCGCGATGAAGCAGGTGCCGGCCTGCGAGTACAACCCGTTCGAGGCCGTCAGCACGAACATCCTGGGCGCGAAGAACATCATCGACGGGGCGATCGACGCGGGCGTCAAGCGCGTGCTCGCGCTGTCGACCGACAAGGCCGTCAACCCGGCCAACCTGTACGGCGCGACGAAGCTGTGCATGGAGAAGCTGTTCGTGCAGGGCAACTCCTACGCCGGCAAGCGCGGCACGCGCTTCTCGTGCGTGCGCTACGGCAATGTGATGGGCAGCCGCGGCAGTGTGATCCCGGTCTTCCTGAAGCAGCGCGCGACCGGCACCGTCTCGATCACCGATCGCCGCATGACGCGCTTCTGGATCTCGCTGGATCGCGGCGTCGCCTTCGTGCGCGACTGCCTCGAGCGCATGCACGGCGGCGAGGTCTTCGTGCCGCGCATCCCGAGCATGGGCATCGTCGATCTGGCGCGCGCGATCGCGCCCGATTGCAAGCTCGAGATCACCGGCATCCGACCGGGCGAGAAGCTGCACGAGTGCCTGATCTCCTCGGACGAGGCGCGTCACACGCGGCGCCATGGCGATACCTATGTGATCCAGCCCGAGTTTCCCTGGTGGGGGGGCACGACCGACGCGGGCGGCGAGGCACTGCCCGACGGCTACTCGTACACCAGCGACCGGAACGACGAGTGGCTCGACGTGGCGGCGCTGCGCCGGCTGATCGGCGCGCTCGACAACGGCGGGCAGCCTTTCGGGCGTCGCGCCGAGGACCTGCGTCGCAAGGGCCAGCGCGGGCGCGCGCTGACGGCGGCCTAGCAGCCTCATGCAGCGGACCACGCAGGCGGAGCGCGCCGCGCTGGCGCTGGACGGCGGCACGCCCGTGCGCGCCAGGCTGCTGCCCTATGCGCGCCAGTCGATCGGCCCGACCGAGGTCGAAGCGGTCGTCGCCGCGCTGGGCTCGGATTGGTTGACCACCGGACCGCGCGTCGGCGAGTTCGAGCAGCGCTTTGCCGAGGCAACGGGCGCGCGGCACGCCGTCGCGGTCTCGAGCGGCACGGCGGCGCTGCACGTCGCGATGGCGGCGCTCGAGCTGCGCGAGGGGGACGAGGTGCTCGTGCCGGCGCTGACCTTCGCGGCCAGCGCGAACGCTGCGCTCTACGTCGGCGCGCGCCCGGTCTTCGTCGACGTGGATCCCGGCACGCTGCTCGTCGATCCGCTCGACGCCGCGCGCAAGCTGGGGCCGCGCACGCGCGCGCTGGTGGCGGTCGACTACGCGGGCCAGACCTGCGACTACGCGGTCCTGCAGTCGTTCTGCGCGGCGAGCGGCCTCGAGCTGGTCTCCGACGCCTGTCACGCGCTGGGCGCGCTCGACGAGCTCGGACGCGTCGGCACGCTGGCGCGACTGAATACGTTCAGCCTGCACCCGGCCAAGCACATCACCAGCGCCGAGGGCGGCGTCGTCACGACCGCCGACGGCGAGCTGGCGAGCCGGCTGCGCACGCTGCGCAACCACGGCATCGACACCGACCTCGCGCAGCGGGAACGCACCGGTGCGCATCACTACGACGTGGCCCGGCTGGGCTGGAACTACCGTCTGACGGACTTGCAGTGCGCGCTCGGCAGCGCGCAGCTCGCGCACCTCGAAGAATTCGTCGCGCGGCGCGCGCATCTCGCGACGCGCTATGCGCAGGCGCTGGAGCGGCACGAACTCGTGCGTCCGCTGCGCCGGCGGCCCGGGGCCGGCCACGCCTGGCACCTGTACGTCGTGCAGCTGGAACTCGAACGCCTGCGCGCCGATCGCGACCGGATCTTCCGCGCGCTGCGCGCCGAGGGAATCGGCGTGCAGGTCCACTATCGACCGTTGCCTCTGCACTCGCTCTACCGCGAGCGGCTCGGCACGCGCGCGGGCGACTGCCCCGTCGCCGAGGCCGCCTACCAGCGCCTGCTCTCGCTGCCGCTGTTCCCGGGCATGAGCGATGCCGATCAGGACGACGTGCTGCACGCGCTCGACAAGGTCCTGGAGGCCTATCGCGCATGAGCGCCCGCGTCGTGGCGTTGATCCAGGCGCGCATGGGCTCGACGCGCCTGCCGGGCAAGGTGCTGATGCGCATCGGTGAGCGCTCGCTGCTCGAGCGCGTCGTCGAGCGCGTCGAGCGCATGCAGACGCTCTCCGCCTGGGCCGTGATCACGTCCGACCTCGCCGCGGACGACGCCATCGTCACGCTGTGCCGCACGCGCGGCTGGCAGTGCCTGCGCGGATCCGCGCTCGACGTGTGCGACCGCTACCACGCGGCCGCCGCGGCCATGCAGGCCGAGCACGTCGTGCGCGTGACCGCCGATTGTCCGCTCCTGTGCTGGGAGCAGGGCGATCGCGTCGTCGACGCGCACCTCGTCGATCGCAACGACTACACGCACAACCTGACCTGCTGGGGCAGCGGCCTGCCGATCGGAACCGGGCTGGAAGCCATGCGCGCCGAAGTGCTGGAGCGCGCCTGGCGCGAGGGGCGCGAGCCGCACCACCGCGAGCACGTGACCGAGTGGATCTTCGAGCAGCGGGCGCAGTTCGCCTTCGCGCGGGTCGATGCGCCGGCTGAGTTGCGCCGTCCCGATTACCGGCTGACCATCGATCATCCGCACGATCTCGAGTTCGTGCGCCGGATCCAGTCGGCCAGCGCCGGGGCCTCGGGCTGCGCGACGCTGCGCGAGGTCGTCGCCTGCATCGATGCCGACGGCGGTCTGTTCCACGAGGCGCGCCGAGCGGCCTGACATGAAGCTCCTGCTGCGAGCGGATGCCTCGAGCGCGATCGGGACCGGGCACGTGATGCGCAGCCTGGCGCTGGCGCAGGCCTGGAGCGAGCGGGGGGGTGAAGCACTCTTCGCCACTGCCGTCTGCACGCCCGCCCTGGTCGAGCGCCTGGGCGCGGAGGGCCTCGAGCAGCACGCGCTGCAGGTGCGACCGGGCAGCGCCGAGGACGCGCGCGCGACGATCCGGCTGGCACGCCGCCACGGCGCGCGCTGGGTCGCACTGGACGGCTACCACTTCGGACCCACGTTCCAGGCGGATCTGCGCGCGGCCGGACTGCGCGTGCTGCTGTTCGACGACGAAGCGCGCGCGGCGACCTACGAGGCGGACCTGCTGCTGAACCAGAACCTGCACGCAACGCCGCGCGACTACGACCGGCGCAGCGGCGCGGCGCGCCTGCTGCTCGGCAGCCAGTACGCGCTGCTGCGGCGCGAGTTCCGGCGCACGGAACCCGTCTGGCGCGAGCCGCTCGCGCGCGCGCGGCGCCTGCTGGTGACGCTCGGCGGGGCCGATCCCGGCAACGCAACCGAGCGCGTGTTGCGGGCGCTGGCGCGCCTGCGCATCCCGCAGCTCGAGGTGCTGTGCCTGGCCGGCGCCGCCAATCCGCATCACGAATCCCTGCTGCGGCTCGCACAGCCGCCGCGCATGCGCGTCGAGCGCTCGACCGAGGACATGCCCGCCTGCATGGCCTGGGCCGATCTCGCCATCAGCGCGGCCGGCACGACCAGTTGGGAGCTCTGCTACATGGGGCTGCCGACCATCACGCTGGTGCTGGCGGACAATCAGGCGCGCATCGCGGCGAGCCTGGCCGAGCGCGGTGTCGTGCTCAGCCTCGGACGCGCGGAGGACATCGGCGCGGGCGCCTTGGAGCGCACGATCGGCGAGGCCGTCGAGGATCAGCAACTGCGTCGGACGCTGGCACGCCAGGCGCGTGCGCTGGTCGACGGGCGCGGGGCCGAGCGCGTGGTCGCGGCACTCCAGGAGGCCGCATGAACGCGCAGCGCTGCCTGGTGGCCGCCGAGATCGGCATCAACCACAACGGGGATCCCGCGCTGGCGCGCCGCATGATCGATGCGGCGGCCGAGACGGGCGCCGACGCCGTCAAGTTCCAGAGCTATCGCACGCACGAATTCCTGGCCGATCGCGCGCTTACGTACACCTACACCAGCCAGGGCCGCGCAGTGACCGAGTCGCAGTGGGACCTGTTCTCGCGCTGCGAGCTCGGGCCGGCCGCGCTGGCCGAGCTGTGCGCGCACGCGCGCGCACGCGGCGTGCTCTTCTTCGCGACGCCGACTTCGCCGCGCGGCGTGGACGAGCTCGCCGCACTCGGCTGCGAACTCGTCAAGAACGGCTCGGACTGCCTCGGGAACCTGCCGCTGGTGCGCGCGATGGCGCATTCGGGCATGCGCACCGTGCTCTCGACGGGGATGGCGACGCTGGCCGAGATCGACGAGGCCGTACGCGCGTACCGCGGCGCCGGCGGCACGCAGCTGTTGCTGCTGCATTGCACGTCCAGCTATCCGACGCCCGATGCGGAGGTCAACCTGCGGCGCATCCCCGCGCTGGCGGCCGCCTTCGGCGCGCCGTGCGGCCTGTCGGACCACAGCGCCGGGATCAGCGCGGCGCTCGGCGCGGTCGCGCTGGGGGCGTGCATGATCGAGAAGCACTTCACGCTCGATCGCGCGCTGCCCGGGCCCGACCAGCACTTCTCCAGCGATCCGCGCGAGTTCGCGGAGCTCGTGCGCGGCGTGCGCGCGCTCGAGCGCCAGCTGGGCGACTCCGCGGTCGGCCCGACCGCGAGCGAGCTGGTCGCGCGCGACGCGTTCCGGCTCTCGTGCGTCGCGGCAGGCGAGCTGCGCGCCGGCGCGCGCCTCGCGGCGCGCGACCTGCTGCTCCGCCGGCCGGGCAACGGCCTGCCGCCGTCGGCGCTCGACTTCCTGATCGGCAAGCGGCTGTCGCGCGACGTGCGCGCGGGCGAGCCGTTGTCCCTCGAACACCTGGCGGCCTGAGAAATGCATGCACTCGACCACGGCCTGCGCCGCGCCGGTTTCGACCGGCGCTGGGACGAGCAGATCTACGGCCGCGGCGCGCAGCTCAACCGCTGGCCGTACGACGCGGTCGTCTCGTTCCTGTTCCGCCACGCACCGCGTGACCGCGCGCGCCGCGCGGTGCGCGTGTTCGAGCTGGGCTGCGGCGCGGGCAACAACCTGTGGGCCGCGGCGCGCGAGGGCTTCGCGGTCAGCGGCATCGATGCCTCGCGCATCGCGATCGACGCGGCGCAGCGGCGACTGTCCGAGGAAGGGCTGGCGGGCGACCTGCGCGTGGCCGAATTCGAGGCGCTGCCCTTCGCCGACGCGAGCTTCGACCTCGTCATCGACCGGCTCGCGCTGACCTGCGCGCCGCGCGCGGTCGCGCTCGACGCCGAGGGCGAGCTGCGCCGCGTGGCGGCTCCCGGAGCGAAGCTGTACACGAACCTGTTCAGCCGCGCTCATTCCAGCGCTGCCGCGGATGCGCTCGAGCCCGACGGGTGCCTTGCCGATCCGGGCACAGGCTCGCTGGCCGGCATGCCGCACATGCGTTTCTACGGCCCGGCCGAGCTCGATGAGCTGTGGGGCGGCGGCGGCTGGCGCGAGCTCTCGCGCGAGCACGTCGAGATCCGCACTCCGGCCGGCGTGCAGGCCGAGTGGCGGATCGTATTGGAGCGCTGCGCATGAAGCCGAGCATCGTCTTCCTCGGCAACCACGATGTCGGCGTGCGCACGCTCGACGTGCTCGCCGAGTGCGCCGAGCTCGCGGCCGTGGTCGCGCATCCACTCGATCCGGAGGAGGGGGTCGTCTACGCGTCGGTGGCGGAATGGGCGGAGCGCCGCGGGCTGCCGTGCCTGCGCGCGAGCGGCCGGCAGCCGCAGTTGGCGGAATTCGTGCGCGCGCACGCACCCGAGCTGCTGTGGATCGCCGACTACCGCTACCTGCTGCCGGCAGAGGTGCTCGCGCTCGCGCCGTTGGGAGCCGTCAACCTGCACCCTTCGCTGTTGCCGGCCTATCGCGGACGCGCGCCCGTCAACTGGGCGATCCTGCATGGCGAGCGCGAACTCGGACTCTCGGCGCACTTCGTCGATTCCGGCACCGACAGCGGCGATCTGATCGCGCAGGCGCGTTTCGCGCTGCGCGAGGACCAGGACGTCGGCGACGCCCTGGCGCTCCTGTATCCGCTCTACGAGCAACTGACGCGTCGCGTGCTGCGTCAGTTCGAGCGCGGACGCGTGCGCCGGCGCCGGCAGGATGCCTCGCGCGCCAGCACCTTCCCGAGGCGTCGCCCCGAGGATGGGGCGATCGACTGGGCGCGCGACGCGCGCAGCGTGCACAACCTCGTGCGGGCCGTCGCTCGGCCGTATCCCGGCGCGTTCACCGTGCTCGCGGGTCGGAAGCTGCACTTGTGGAAGGCGCGGCGCTTCGACTTCGATCCGCAGGCGGCGCCAGGCACGCTGCTCGACGCGACGCGCGACGAGCTCGTCTTCGCTTGCGGCCAAGGCGGCCTGCGCGTGCGGGACTGGAGCTGCGGCGCCGAGCTCCGTCCGGACCTGCGTTCCATCAGCGGGGCTCGTGCCTGCCTGGAGCTGGAGGCGGCATGAGCTCGACTCGCACCCCGTGCGACTTCGCGCGCGACGACGCGGCCAACGCCGCCTACTACGACGAGCGCGCGCCGCGCGCCGTGCACGGCTTCCAGGCCGCGGACTGGGGTTCGCAGGCCTCGCAGCGGCGCCGCTTCGAGGTGCTGGCACAGATCGGTTCGCTCGATCGATGCTCGCTGCTCGACGTCGGCTGCGGCTGCGGCGACCTGCTGCACTGGCTGCGCGAGCGCGGCTGGAGCGGCGCCTACACCGGGCTCGACATCTCGGAGGCGATGCTGGCGCGCGCGCGCGCCGCGGCGCCCGACCAGACCTTCGAGCGCGCCGGTGTGCTCGATCTGGCGAGCGGGCCGGAAGGCCGCGCCGACTGGGTGCTGGCGAGCGGGATCTTCGCGCGCCGCTCGATCGAGCCCGAACGCTTCTTCGAGGCCGCACTGCGCGCGATGCTGCGCGCGTCGCGCCGCGGCGTGGGCCTCAATTGCCTGTCCGCCAACGGCCGCCGGCCCGAACCGGGCGAATGGCAGTGCGAGCCGGCGCGCGCGCTCGAACTGGCGCAGCGCGCCGCGGCGCGCGTCGTGCTGCGCCAGGACTACCATCCCGGGGACTTCACGCTGTATGCGTATCGCGCGGGAGCCGGCGCGTGAGGGTCTGCATCCAGCAGCCGGCCTACTGGCCCTGGCTCGGCGCCATCGACCGGATCGCGCGCTGCGATCTCGCGATCCTGCTCGATCACGTCGCGATCGAGCACGGCACGCGCACGCAGTTCACCAACCGCAACCGCGTGCGCACCGCGGCGGGCTGGACCTGGCTCAGCGTCCCCGTGCGCGCGCGCGAGCAGGGCGACGCCGTGCCGATCGAACACGTCGCGATCGCCGAGGATGGTCGCTGGCGCCGCAAGCATTTCGAGACGCTGCGCCAGTCCTACCGCGGCGCCGCAGGGTGGGCCGCGCAGCAGGAGTGGCTCGAGCTCTTGTACGGGCACGAATGGAGCCGCCTGGCCCCGCTGATCGAGGCCACCACGGTACGGCTGCTGCAAGGGTTCGAGGTCGACACGCCGCTGTTGCGGAGCTCGACCTTGCAGTCGCGCTCGCGCAAGTCGCAGCTCGTGCTCGACCTGTGCCTGGAAGTGCGGGCGAGCACCTACTTGTCCGGCCCGTTCGGCCGTGACTACCTCGATCTGGCGGCCTTCGAGCGCGCCGGCGTGCGCGTCGAATTCCACGATTACGCGCACCCGCGCTACGAGCAACTGCATCCGGGCTTCGAGGCGAACCTGTCGGCGCTCGACCTCTTGCTGACGCATCCCGCGCAGGCGCGCGCGATCCTCCAGCAAGGGACCACGCGGGAGGAGCGCGCCGCATGAAGGTCCTGTGCATCGCCGCGCATCCGGACGACGAGGTGCTCGGGTGCGGCGCGACGCTGGCGCGCCTGGTCGACGAGGGCCATGCGGTCGAAGTCGCGATCCTGGGCGAGGGCGTGACCTCGCGCGCCGGGCTGAGCGCCGCCGAGCAGCGCCGCGCGCTCGCGCAGCTCCACGACGCGGCGGCCGCGGCCTCGCGCGCGCTGGGCCTGGCCTCCGCGCCGCGCCTGCTCGGGCTTCCCGACAACCGCTTCGACACGCTGCCGCTGCTGGACGTGGTGCAGCGGATCGAGGAGCTCGTGCGCGCGAGCGAGCCCGAGCTCGTCTACACGCACCACAGCGGTGATCTGAACGTCGATCACCGCGTGACCGCGCAGGCCGTCACGACCGCGCTGCGGCCGCTGGCCGGCCGGCGCGCACTGGAGCTGCGTGCTTTCGAGATTCCCTCGTCGAGCGAATGGTCGTTCGGCACCTCTGGACCCGCGTTCCGGCCCCAGGTCTTCGTGGAGGTCGAGGCTGCGCTGGAGCGCAAGCTCGCGGCCATGGCGTGCTACGAAGGCGAGGCGCGCGAGTTCCCGCATCCGCGTTCGGCGCGCGCGCTGCGCGCGCTGGCCGATTGGCGCGGCGCGCAGGCAGGCCTGCGCGCGGCCGAGGCCTTCGAGCTGATCTATCGCCGCGAGGCGGAGGAGACGCGCGCTTGACGCATGCGCTCGTGGTCGGCGGCGGCTTCCGCGGCATCGCCACGGCCTGGCTGTTGCGCCGTGCGGGCCACGCGGTGACGCTGGTCGAGGCCGGTTCGGGCCTGGGCGGTTTCATGCGCTCGATCGCGTGGGACGGATTCTGGCTCGATCCGGGCTGCCACGTCTTCGACAACTCCGACGACGCGCAGACCGAGGCGATGCTCGATCTGCTGGGCGAGGCCTGGCATCCGATCGCCGTCGAGTACGCATCCTTCCTCTCCGATCGCCCCAGTCACGGCAGCGCGGTCGTCCGGCTGGACGACCTGGGTGCCGCGGAGTCGGCGCGCATCGTCGAAGAGTGCCTGGCCGCACAGGGCGCGTCGCGCGGCGAGCCGCGCGATCTCGAGCAGCTCTTCCTCGCGCGCTATGGGCCGCGCGCGGCCGCCCACCTGTGCGCGGCGGCACGCAAGACCTTCGGGCTGGAAGCGCGCGAGCTCGGAGCGCAGGTCGCGGATCTGGGGATCTTCGGCCGGGTCGGCATCGCGCCGGACGAGCAGGCGCTGGAACTCAAGCGCGATCCGCGGCTCGATGCGATCGTGGCCGCCCGTCCGGGTGCCGATCGGCTGCGCTTCTATCGCGCCAAGGCCGGCAAGCACGACTTCCGCAACTTCTATCCGACGGGCGCGGGCATCGGCGAATTCGGCGCGCGCGCCGCGCGGCGCCTGATCGATCTGGGAGTCGATGTGCGGGTGTCCCACGAACTGCGCGGACTCGAGATCGACGGCGCGTGCGCGCGGCTGGAGCTGCACGATGCCGCTCGGGCGTGCACGACGAGCTTGAGCGGCAACCACGTCTACTGGGCCCTGCCTCCCGAAGAGCTCGCGCGCCGGCTGCCCGACGCGCCGGAACTCGCCTCCCACGTGCGCGCCGTCGCGCTGCTCTTGTACTACTTCGCGATCCCGCAGCAGGACGCCGGCGAACTGAGCTACGTCAACGATTTCCGGCCGGGCACGCGCGTGTTCCGGGCTTCTTGTCCCGGTCGGTACGGCCTGGGCAATTGCCCGCCCGGACGGAGCTACGTGTGCTGCGAGGTGCCGACCGAGCGCGACAGCGCGGCGTGGCATGCGGTGGAGGACGCCGCGGCGGCGGTCTTCGAGGAGGCCCGCGAACTGGGCCTGCATCGCGCGCGCGCTCCACTCGCGACGAAGGTCCTGCGCGTGCCGGGGGCGATGCGCCTGCCCGCTCCGACCTACGCCGCGGCGCGTCGCGAGCTCGAAGGATTCCTGGCCGGCCAGCCGAGACTGACCTGCGATCTCGCGCCGGCGCTGACCAAGTCGCAGATCTGGGGCAGCGCGCTTGCCGCGGTCGCGCGGCACGGCGCACCGGCGCGCGCCCTGGCCGCCTGATCAGGCCGCCTGATCAGGCCGCGGCGCGCGCGCCGAGTCCGGAGAAGTACGCGCGCTCGTCCTGCTCCGTGCGTGTCGCATCGTCCGCCCGCGCGTGCGGGTACACGTCGCGATCCTCGAGCAGCGCCGCGCACAATCGGTCGAGCACTGCGTCCCGTCCCGGCAGGAGTTCCGACGTCCGGCGCCAGCTCGGCTTCCCGCAGTGCATCGGCTCCTCGCGCACCAGCGGAAACGGCAACGACAAGTCGCCGAAGTAGTGGTAGAGGAAGCGGTGAGCCCCGCGCGCGACTTCCAAGTCCGCCGGTTCGGCGCGCGCGCGCGCGGAGGCGGCGCGCACCGCGCGCTCGTAGTCCCGCGCGTCCTCGACGAAGCGACAGAAGCCGGCGTGCGCGTACCAGCCCTTGGCCACCGCCACGACCTGTTGTCCGCGCGCGGCCATTTCCAGGCCCAGCGTCGTGTAGTAGACGATGCCGACCGCGGCGAGATCCGCCAGCGAGTACGAGGACACCTCTTCCGTCGGACGCACGAGCCGGCAGTTCTCGGGCAGGCGCGCCGACAGTTCCTCGGCGTCGCGCAGTACGCCCTCGTTCGCGCCGAAGCTGACCAGGCCCGGGTGCATGCGGATCACGAACTGATGGTCGCTCATGCGACGCGCCAGCTCGACCGTGGCGGGCAACCAGTCGCGCGCGCGCGGAAAGGCGCCTGCGCGGTAGTCGGGGAAGGTGGCCTGCTCGTCGTCGGAACTCGTGAACACCGCCACCAGCGGCCGCTCGTCGAGCGCGAGGCGCTCGCGCAGCGCGGCTTCCTGCTGCGGCGCGGGGCTGTACTGGACGCTCCACGACATGCCGCGCCCGACGCGCCGGTCCGACAGCGTGCGCCTCACGAGCTCGAGTTCCTCGGCGCGCAGCGGCAGGTGCGCGCGCGCCGCCCACAATCGACGCGCCGGTTCGAGGTCCATGTAGAGGCTGCCGCTGCGCCAAGCCAGCGTGTCCTTGGCGCCGCCGCGCTCGTGCGCATGGACGCGAATGCCGCGGCGCAGCGCGAGCTCGAGCGCGGCGCGATGCGCGAAGAAGCGACCGTTCAACACGAGCAGCGCATCGGGGCGCACGTCCTCGTAGAGCCGCTCGTAGGCCGCCGCGGCCAGCGCACAGCCCTCGAGCTGCCCTCGCAGCGTGGCGAACACCTCGGCGTCGGCGCCCTCGAGCGAGGAGCGCCGGAACTGGTAGAGCGCCGACGAGAGGGCCCACGCGCCGATCGGGTAGCTGCGCCAGTGCGCGTGCGCGAGCTCGTCGTCGCGCAGCGCGCGCGACCAGCGCGCGATCTCGCTGCGCTCGGCCGGGTCGCTCCAGCGCCCCAGCCACGCCAGCGGGGCGACCAGGCGCCTGAATCCGTCGAGCACACGCCACTGGCATTCGACGCAGGCATTGGCCGGCCGCGGATTGAGGTTCGCGCGGTGCACGTCGCAGACCGGGAACAGCCCGTCGCAGCCGACCTGCAGCACCTGCGCTCCGCGCGCGCGCAGCGCATGCGCGAGCGTGATCTCGATCGCCGTGTGGTAGTGCCACGACGCGTACGGAGAGGCGATCAGGATGCGGCGGCCGGCCATGGGCGGGGAGAGGCGTGGGCTATCGGCGCGGCGCGAGACGAGCTTGAGGGGCGGGCCTCGTGTACAGTCCTGCGGCCGATGGACGAGCGCCCCTGGATCGCGCACTACGACCCGCGCGTGCCCGCCGAGATCGCGCCGGCGGCAGCCGGTGTGCCCGAACTGGTCGAGGCGTCCGTGCGTGAGCACGCGGCGCGGCCGGCACTGCACTTCGAGAACCGCACTTGGACCTACGCGGAACTCGGCCGTGAGATCGGTGCCTGCGCGCGCGCGCTGCTCGAGCTGGGGGCCGGGCCGCGCACGCGCGTCGCGATCATGTTGCCGAACCTGCCCCAGGCGGTGATCGCGTACCAGGCCGCGCTGCGCATCGGCTGCGAGGTGGTGCTGACCAATCCTCTGTACATGGATACGGAGATCGAGCACCAATGGAACGATTCCGGTTGCACGATCGCGATCGCGGCCGACTTCCTCTACGCGCAGAAGCTCGACGCGCTGCGCGCGCGGTTGCCGATCCGGAACTGGGTGCTCGCGCGCATCCCCGACGCGCTGGCCTTCCCGCTCTCGTGGATCGCGCCGTTCGCGCTGGCGCGGCGCCAACCGCCCGCGATCGCGCCGCGCGTGCATGCGAGCTACGTGCGCGACTTCAAGGACCTGCTGCGCGCTGGAGCGCGCTCCCAGGCGCGGCTGCCCGCGGCGCCGGGACTCGACGAACTGGCCGTGTTGCAGTACACGGGCGGCACGACCGGAAGGGCCAAGGCGGCCGAGCTCACGCATCGCAACCTGGCCTCCAACATCGCGCAGATCGGAGCCTGGTTCCCGGGCTACGAGCGCGGGCGCGAGGTGTGCCTGGCCTGCTTGCCGCTGTTCCACGTGTTCGGCATGTCCGTGGGCATGAATTGGTCACTGGCTTCGGGCGCGGCCGTCGCGCTGGTCACGGATCCGCGCGACATCGGCAAGCTGATGCAGACCATCGAGCGGCGCCGCGTCACGTTGTTCCCGGCGGTCCCGAACCTGTTCCAAGCCATCAACGGTCGCGCCGACGTCGCGCGCCACGACCTGTCGAGCCTCAAGCTGTGCATCAGCGGCTCGGCGCCGCTGTCGGTCGACGTGATGAAGCGCTTCGAGGAGCTGACCGGCGCGCGCATCGTCGAGGGCTACGGGCTCTCGGAGACCTCGCCGGTCACGCACGTCAATCCGCTCATCGCGCGCAAGCCGGGAACGATCGGCGTACCGGTGCCGTCGACGCGCGCGCGCGTCGTCGCGATCGATGATCCGGCGCGCACGCTTGCGTGCGGCGAGGAAGGCGAGATCGCCGTGGCCGGCCCGCAGGTGATGCGCGGCTACTGGCGGCGCCCGGAGGAGAGCGCCGAGGTCTTGCGCGACGGGTGGTTCCTGACGGGGGACCTCGGCGTGCAGGATGCCGATGGCTACTTCCGCATCGTCGGCCGCAAGAAGGACATGATCAACGTCAGCGGCTTCAAGGTCTACCCGGACGAGATCGACTCGCTGTTGCTGGGCCTGCCGCAGGTGCTCGAAGCGGCGACCATCGGCGTGCAGCGCGGGGATCGCGAGACGGTCAAGACCCATGTCGTGCTGCGCCCGGGCGCGCGACTGACGGCCGACGAGGTCCTGGCGCATTGCCGCGCGCACCTGGCCGCGTACAAGGTGCCGCGCGAAATCGAGTTCCTGCCGGAACTGCCCAAGAGCACGGTGCTCAAGGTGCTGCGACGGGAGTTGCGCGAGCGCGATCGGCGCGCCGGCGCTTCCGGCGCGCCTGCGTGAAGGGACCGGGGCCCGCTCAGGCCGGCCCGGCGCGCAGTTGCCGCAGAGTGGCCTCGAAGGCGCGCGGGCTGACAGCACCCGACGAGCCGGCCAGGTAGCGTCCCCGTGCGTCCGCGAAGATCACGAAGGGCAGCATCGAGGCCTCGGGCACCTGCATGGCGAGTGCTTCTACCTCCGGCTCCGGATCATCGCAATCCGCGGCCAGCGCCACGAAACCCTGCTGCAGCAGCGGGGCGATCTCGGGTCGGGGCACTACGCTCTGCACCAGGGCTCGGCACTGGCTGCAGGCCTCGCGTCCGAACTCGATGAAGACCAGCTTCCCTTCGCGGGCCGCCTGCTGGAGCGCGGAACTCCAGTTGGAGTGCCAGTCTAGGGTGCCGCGGTCGTCGAAGTGGGGGTGGGGTCGGAGGGCTGGCATGAAAATTCGGGGGGAGGGCGTGCCGGCGCGGTATGGGGAACCCACGCCCTTGCACCTTTTTCGCGAACGGCGGATTGTAGGACAGGAGTGGGCGGGTTAGGTTTGGTCTAGGTCGAGACTTCATTGGCGCAGGCTCCATCGATAGCGCCGGCGCCTTTGGATCGAGACAGCAGGAGGGGGCGACGCAGCAGCCGCGCTGCGGGTGGCCGCGAGCCCCACCCCGCTCCAAGATCCATCCGCTCTTTTCAGACCGCGAACTTACAGGCGAGTTCGCATTCATCGAGTACCAGTCGAAGCACATACGAAAACCGTCCGAGGTCCATCCCCATCTCTCCTCCTCCCAAGGGCCCGGGCGGCGAGAACGGCTTGCTGCCGCTGACCTCTCTCTCTCCCTTCTCCCGCGGCAGCCGATCCCAACGGGTGCGTACCATGAGTTCATTCTCTGGCACGAACCAATCAGCCGATCTCCGCGACGACTGGTCCTGCGGGGCTGCTTCGGCAGCCCCGCTTTTTTTTTGACCTCCCTCCGCGCAGGGCCGCGTCACCGACCAAGCCGGCTGCTAGACTCGGGAGCGCTATGCACACGCTCACCTCGACGGTCTGTGGCAGCGCCTGCGCCCTCGCGCTGCTGGTTTCCACGGCTGCCGCGCCCGCGCCCCAGGCGCCTGCCGGCGGCGGTGCGCTCCGGTACCTGGTGACGCTGGTCGCCACGACCGAGAAGGAACATCGCGTGACGGAATCCAAGTTGTTCCGACTCGAGCAGGTGTACGCGCAGCAAGGCGCGCAGGACAAGGTCGCCAAGGTCCAGCATCTGCGCGGGCTGCACATGCAGCAGTACATCAAGCAGATGGACCTGCTCTCCGCGAAGTTCGGTGAAGACAAGTTCGCCGAGTTCCGCAACCGCCTCAGCGAGGGGCGCAAGCGCACGCCGAAGAACGCGGAGGCGGTCGAGCGCAAGTTGAAAGCGCTGGCGGCCAAGAAGGCTGAGGGTCAGAAGTGAGCCGGCGTCGCCTGAAGGATTGCACGGGCGCGGCGTTGCTGGCGCTGCTCGCCGTCGGTTGCGGCGGCGGCGACGGGCCCGCTCCGGCCAAGCCGCCGCAGGGTGCAGCGCCCGCCGCACCCAAGCCCGCCGCTCCGACGCCTGCCCCCGCTGCGGGGACTGCCGCGCCCGCGGCGGAGAAGCCGCTCGACGCGGCCGCGATCGAGGCGATCTTCGCCGAGGTTCCGTCGCAGGATGCGGTCGACCTAGAGATCGCGCCGTTGATCGACGCTTCCAACGCCGATCAGTGGCTCGAGCGCATGGAAAAGGAAATCGAAGCCGCGGCCAAGTGAGCGCCGGCGGAACCGGGCGTCCACAGGCGCCTTCGACGAGCGCCTCGAGCCGAGCGACCCTCGGGGCGGGCTCGCGGGCGAAGACCCGGCGCAAGGAGGTGCGCGAATCCGCGCCCGGCGGCAACGCGAAAAGCGTTGCCGGCAAGGCTCCATGATTCCTCCCCACGCTTTGCGGATTCCATCGTAGGGAGCCCCATGCTGAGAACGACTTTCTCCATCCGCACGTCACGCGCGGGTCGCTTGTCCGTCGTCCACGGCTTTGCCTTCGCCGCCCTGGGTGCCTTGGTGAGCCTGGGTCTGTCGGGGGTGCCCGCCGTGCGCTCACTGGTGGCCACGAGCAGTTCTCCCCTTGTCGCCGAGCCGGCCCTTGCACGCGCGGTCGAGCCGCGCGGCGACCTGGTCGCCGAGGAGCGTCACACGATCGAACTCTTCGAGCGCGCCAACCGCGCCGTCGTGCACATCAACACGACCACGCTGCGCTACGTGCGGCGCGGATTCATGGCGACCGAGGCCGTCGAGATCCCCGAGGGAACGGGCAGCGGCTTCTTCTGGGACGAGAGCGGGCACGTGGTCACCAATTTCCACGTCGTACGCAACGCGCGCCGCGCCGAGATCGTGCTGGCCGACCAGACGCGCTACGAGGCCGAACTCGTGGACGCGGATCCCGATCACGACATCGCGGTGCTGCGCATCGACCTCGAGGGCAAGCTGCCCGTGCCCATCCCGATCGGGACCTCGCGCGACCTGAAGGTCGGCCAGAAGGTCTACGCGATCGGCAATCCGTTCGGCTTCGACCAGACACTGACCACCGGCATCATCTCCGGCCTCGGACGCGAGATCCGCGCGCTGACCGGCCGCCCGATCCGCAACGTGGTGCAGACCGACGCCGCGATCAATCCAGGCAATTCCGGCGGTCCGCTGCTCGACAGTGCCGGGCGCTTGATCGGCATGAACACCGCGATCGTCTCGCCATCGGGCTCGTCGGCCGGCATCGGGTTCGCCGTGCCGGTCGACACGATCCAGCGCGTCGTGCCGGCGCTCGTGCGCGGGCGCCGGCCGCAGCGTCCCGTGCTGGGACTGCAAGTGCTGACCAATGACGCGATGGTCGCGCGCGCGGGCCTGAGCGGAGTGGTGATCGGCGAGATCCCGGAGGACAGCCCGCTGGCCAAGCTGGGATTGCGCCCCGCGCGCGTCGTCGGTCGAGAGGTCGACTGGGGCGATGTGATCGTGGCGCTGGACGGCAAGCGCATCACCGAGAGCGGCGACCTGTTCGCGATCCTCGAGGAGTACGCGCCGGGTGACCGCGTCAAGTTGCGCGTGCGCAGCGGCACCGACGAGCGCGAACTCGACGTGCGGCTGCTCGAACCCGAGAGCGTGCGTTGAGCGCGGGCCCGAGCGGGCTCGCGCCCTGGTGCCTGGTCGCGCTCGGCGGCGCGGGCGGAGCGAGCCTGCGCTACGCGGTTGCGCGCCTGGGCGCCTGGCTGCTGCCGACGGCGGCCTTCCCTTGGCCGACCCTGCTCGTCAATGCACTCGGCTGCTTCCTGATCGGTTGGTGGAGTCCCGCGCTGGCGCGCGCGCACGCGCCCGAGGCCTGGCGCCAATTGCTCGTGGTCGGGCTGCTCGGCGGCTTCACGACCTTCTCGGCGTTCAGCTACGAGACGCTCGAGCTGTGGCGCGGCGGCGGCCATGCCCGGGCCGCGGCCTACGTCGCCGCCAGCCTCGTGCTGTGCCTGGCCGGCACCGCGGCCGGCCTGCTGCTCGGCCGGCCCTGACTCGGCCCGCTCCGCGCGCTATGGTGGGTGCCCGCCAACTTGGCCGCACCGCGCTCCGTACGCGCCGCGACACGCCGCAACGGGTCGCGCCGTGCCGGCGCGCCCCGCTGCGCGCCCCGCTGACTGCCTTCAGGGACCCCTGCCCCGCGATGACCCTCACGACGACCCAGTCCGATGCGCTGACCCAGCAAATTCGCGCCCAATCCGCGTGGGTGCCCGAGCTGAAGGGGGCGCTGGCGGAAATCATCGTCGGGCAGGAAGCCCTCGTGCACGGGCTGCTGGTCGGCCTGCTCACCGGCGGCCACCTGTTGCTGGAGGGCCTGCCCGGACTGGCCAAGTCGCTGGCCGCCTCGACGCTGGCGAGCGCGATCGACGCTTCCTTCGCGCGCGTGCAGTTCACGCCCGACCTGCTGCCGAGCGATCTGGTCGGCACCGAGATCTACAACGCGAAGGAAGCGAGCTTCACGGTCCGCAAGGGGCCGATCTTCGCGAACTTCGTGCTGGCCGACGAGATCAACCGCGCGCCCGCCAAGGTGCAGTCGGCGCTGCTCGAGGCGATGCAGGAGCGCCAGGTCTCGGTGGGTGGCAAGACCTTCCAGCTGCCCGCGCCGTTCCTCGTGCTCGCGACGATGAACCCGATCGAGCACGAGGGCACCTACCCGCTGCCCGAGGCGCAGCTCGACCGCTTCGCGTTGAAGATCGTCGTCGGCTACCCGAACCCCGCCGAGGAACTCGCGATCCTCGATCGCATGTCGACCACCGCGACGCCGCCCAAGGTGCGCCGCGTCGTGGACCTGCCGACGATCCTGCGCGCCCGCGAGCTGGTCGATCGCGTCGTCATCGATCGCCGCCTGGCCGAGTACATCGTGCGGCTCGTGCAGGCCTCGCGCGCGCCCGCGCAGCACGGACTGAAGGAGCTCGAGGGGCAGATCCTGTACGGCGCCTCGCCGCGCGCGTCGATCGTGCTCGCGCTGGCCGCCCGGGCCAACGCGTTCCTGGACGGGCGCGAGTACACGACGCCGCTGGACGTCAAGCGCATGGCACCCGAGGTGCTGCGCCACCGCGTGCTGCCCAGCTACGAGGCCGAGGCCGAGGGCCGCAGCGCCGACCAGCTCGTCGCGCGCCTGCTCGAGGTCGTCGCGGTCCCGTAGGCTGCGCGCACTCCAACAGGCAGGCCATGGCCGATTCGCCCAGACCTGAGTTCGAGATCGGGCCGGAGCTGTTCGCGCGCGTGCGGCAGATCCAGCTGCGCACGCGGCGCGCCGTCTCGAACGCGCTGGCCGGTGCGTACAAGAGCACGTTCCGCGGCTCGGGCCTCGAATTCGACACGGTGCGCGAGTACGAGGTCGGCGACGACATCCGCAGCATCGACTGGAAGGTCACCGCGCGCACCGACAAGCCGCACATCAAGACCTTCGTCGAGGAGCGGCAGCTCTCGCTGGTGCTGCTGGTGGACGCCAGCGCATCGATGGACTTCGGCAGCGTGCGCGCCACCAAGCGCGAGCTGTCGGCCGAGTTGGTGGCCCTGCTCGGTCAGGTTGCGATCGTCGAGCAGGACCAGGTCGCGCTGGCCGGCTTCGGTGGCGCGCGCGACGCCTGGGTGCCGCCGGCGCGCTCGCCTTCGCTGATCCTGCGCCTGGTGCGCGACGTGCTGGCGGCCGAGCCGGCGCGCGAGCCGGGCCGCGACGCGAGCGCCGATCTGGCCCGCGCGCTCGAGGAGCTGGCCATGCGGCTGCGCCGCCGCGCGATGGTCTTCCTGGTCTCCGATTGGCTGTTGCCGCTGGACTCGGCCTCGCGCGAGACCTGGTTGAAGCCGTTGGGTCGGCTGGCGCGGCGCCACGATGTGATCGCGGTGCGCGTGCACGACCCGTTGGAGGAAGCGCTGCCTTCGGCGGGCCTGGTCAGTTGGTTGGACGCCGAAACGGGACGGCGCGTCGAGATCGACACGTCCTCGTCCAAGCTGCGCGCGGCCTGGGCCGCCTCCGCCAATGTGCGCCGCATGCGCTGGCTCGAGGACATGGGCCGCAGCGGGCTCGGCATCGTCGAGCTCTCGACGCACAAGAGCCCCGTCGACCCGGTCGTGCGCTTCTTCCAGGCGCGCACGCGACGCGGAGGACGCCGATGAGGAACGGCCTGACGAGGGTGCTGCTCGTGCTCGCAGCCGCCTCGACGGCGCTGGCCGCGGCAGCC
>VGZE01000045.1 GCA_016872755.1 Planctomycetota bacterium | reverse complement strand
CGAGTAGCGCGCGCCGCGTCCAGCGCTTGCGGCGCGGCGAGCTCACGGCGCCTTCGGCACGCGCTGCAGCGTGTACCAGCACTGCGGATGGAGCAGCGGCTCGCCGGTGGCCGAGCGCAGGCCGGCGGCCTCGAGCTCGTGCACATAGCCGGCGCGCAGCGGCTCGAGGGCGAGCTCGATCCGGCGCGGTGAAAGAACGCGCACCGCGGTGATCGTCAGCCGCTGCGTGTCCTGCTCCGGGCAGCCATAGTCGCCGTGGTGCTTGTAGGTGAAGCTCGCGGCCGCGTAGCTCGCCGGATCGGCGGCCGTGCGTGGGTCGATGTCTTGCGTCGTCTCGAGCGCGAAGCCGGTCGGGGTCGCGCGCACGTGCACGAGCTCGAACGGCTCGCGCCCCGAATAGACGACGCGCTGCAGGCCGAAGCGCTTGCGGCCGACCGAACCCCAGCCGCGGTCGGTCTGTCCGACGAACAGCGAACCGTCGGGCGCGAACGCGACCCGGTTGACGCCCGAATCGAGCCCGCCGAGCACACGCCAGCACGCGCCCTGGTACTCGCCGTCGACGAGTTCGAGGTCGACGCGCGAGACGAGCGCATCGGTCTGGTCGCCGCACAGGAACTGGTTCGAGAACGGACCGAACCTCCCGCCGGTCGTGTCGAGCGCGAGGTCGGCCACCGACTGTCCGAGCTTCTTGTACGGCAGCCACACGGCGGCCGGCTGAAGCGGCGGCTTCGCGCCCTCGGCGAGGTCGTCGCGCCAGCGCAGCGAGGCCGGGTGGCCGTGCCACGCGCCCTTCTTCAGGTGCCCGACGCGATTGGTCGCCATCCAGTCGCCCTGGTTGTCGACGTAGAAGAACTCGCCGTCGTTCCACTGCGCGAAGCCGTTCGGCGAGCGCAGGCCGTCGCACCACGGCTCGAGCGAGCCGTCGGGATGCACTTTCACCGCCCAGCCGCGCCACGGCACGACCGCCTTGCCCAGGCCGCCGCAGAAGCCGACGTTGAGCGTGACCCAGGCGTCGCCGGCGGCGTCGAACTTCGGCCCGAAGCCGAACTCGTGGTAGTTGCCCGACACGCCCCAGCCGCTCGACACGCACGCGAAGCGATCGGCGGCGCCGTCGCCGTCCTCATCAGTGATGCGCGTCAGCTCGCCGCGCTGCACGCAGTAGACCGCGTCGCGGCCGTTCTCGTTGCGCACGGTCAGGCCGAGCGGCTCGTGCAGCCCGCTCGCCCACGGCACGAAGCGCGCGTCGACCGGCGGCGTCGCGTACGCGCCTTCGACCCTCCACAGCTCGCCGCGGCGCGTGCAGACGATCGGGGTGCCGTCGGCGAAGAAGCCGATGCCGCCGACCTCGAGCACGATGTCCTGCGGCACCGGCAGCGTGTATGCGCGCCAGTGCCGATGCTCGTCGGTCAGCGGGAAGTCGCGGTCGAGCAAGGCCTGCAACGCGCAGTCCTGCTGCGGCGAGAGCGCCTGAGAGGTCGTCACCTGCAGATCCCAGCCACCCTGACCCTGCGCGATCTCGAACAACAGGTGGTTCTTGCCCGCGACGAGGTCGAGCGCGACTCGGTGGGCGTGCGGATCGAGCCCGCGCGGCACGTCGATGTCGACGAGCAGCTTCCCGTTGCACCACAACCGCATCCCGTCGTCGCTGCCCATGTCGAGCACGAGCTTCTGCGCGGCCGGCGCGTCGATCGTCGTCCACACGAAGCAGGTCGCGAGATCGTTGAGCTTGTCGCGCTCGTGCACGCGCAGATCGATCTTCTTGTCGGCCTGCGGGCCGAGGTTCTGCCAGCGCGCCTCGACGCCGTTCTTGCCGGGCCAGGCGCGCGCAAGATCCGGCCCGGGACCGCCGGCGACGCAGCGCGCGAGCTCGTCCTGCGGGCCGCGGTGACGCGCGAGGTCGTCCTTGCCGTGGCCGGCGTAGTCGAACGGCGAAAGCAACCAGAAGTCGCCAAACGCCGCGCGACCCGGCCGCAGTGCGTCGAACATCGCAGCCTCGGTCGCGGCGCGCGTCGCCAGCTTCTGGTACGGAACCGCGCCGACGGCATCCTGCGCGAACCACGCGAGCAGCACAGCGATCACGGATTCACCTCCCATTCGAGGGTCAGTCGACCGTCTGCATCGGCTTCGAATTCGTAGAACACTTGCCCGTCGCGAATTTCTCGTCGGTGAGCGGGGTCCCCGATGCCGACCGTCAATCGACCCTGGAGGCCCGCGCGGAACGCAACCGTCTGCCGCGGCGCGAGAGCGCTGAGCTCCATGTGCCGGCGCAGCAGCGGCTGCGGCAAGAGCGCGCCGAACAGGCGCTCGCGCAGCGTCACTGCGCCCGCGCGAGCCTCGAACACGGGCTCGCCGCGCTCGTCGAGCGTGTAGCCGCTCCACTTCCAAGGCGATTCGACCGGCCACTCCGCCGGCAGCGCGCCGAGCACGAGCGCGGGCCCGCTCGGCGCCTGCCAGATCCGCGCGCCCTGGCCTTCCGCGTTGTTGCCGCCGCGCTCGGCCCACGGCCCGCTCGCGTCGAGGAATGCGCCCTTCCACGCGTCGACGAGCCGGCACGCGCCCGCGTCGTATGCATAGCTGAATCCGTTCGGCAGCCCGACCGCGATGCCGCGCGGGCCCGTCTGCTCGAGGAACGTGCGCAGCACGATCGGCCGCTCGCCGACGACGAGCTCGAGGCTGCGCGTCTTCTGGACGCCGGGCGGCACCGGCGCGTCCTCGCCGAGCGCGAAGTAGCACCACATGGCGTCGATCTGCGCGTGCATGTCGCCTTCGAGAACCCTCGTCAGCGTGCTCTTGCCGGCCTGTCCGAAGGTCGGCATCCGCGTCCCCGGCTTCGCGCGCGACGGATCCGCGGCGAAAGAGCGGAACCACTCATAGCGCAGCCGCTCACCGAAGTGCTCGAGCGCCGGGCCGGGTGTGCCGTTCGGCGGGTAGTCCTTGTACAGGTGGCACGCGATGCACGAGAGCTGCTCGCGACCGAGCAGGTCGCGGCCGATCCGCGCGGCGTCATCGCTGCACTCGGGCTCGCGCGCGTCGCTGCCGGGAAGGACGCCCTCGGCACGCGCGAGCGCTTCGCCGAGGCCATCGACGGC
Organism: Planctomycetota bacterium; assembly: GCA_016872755.1. Taxonomy (GTDB): domain Bacteria; phylum Planctomycetota; class UBA1135; order UBA1135; genus GW928-bin9. The sequence continues at coordinate 18,583 of VGZE01000045.1, read as the reverse complement.
GGCCGGCGGATACACCGGCATGCGCGCGCGCAGGTACGGCCGCGCGCGCGCCCCCGTGTCGAGCACGTGCTGGATCCAGCTCGCGTGCAACTTCGTGCCGACCCCCGCGAGGTCGGGCGGCAGCCGCCCCTCGTCGCCGAGATCCGTCTCCTCGTACTCGGAGCGGAAGTACGCGCGCAGCTCGTACGGGATCCCGCCGTCCCCGGCGCGCGCGTGGCATCCGCCGCACGCGTTGCGCTCGAACGCGAACTCCGAGCGCAGCCACTCGCGCTGCGCATCGTCGGAGTGCGCGGCGAAGCGCGCCGCGCGTTCGAGTCGCTCGGCGTCGCCGTCGCGCAGCGCGTAGCGTGTCGCCGTGCAGGTCTTGCCGAGGTCGAGCTCGGCGAGCGAGCGCTGCTCGAGCGGCGGCCGCAAACCGCCCTCGCCGATGTGGCAACTCTGGCAACCGGCCTGCTTCCACGCCTCGGCGCCGCGCAGCGCGCGCGCGGCATCGGGCACATGGGCAGCGCGCGCCGGCTCGCTCGGCATCAGGTACGCCGCCAGCGCGCGCGCCTCGGCCTCGTCGAGCAGGAAGCTCGGCATGCGTCCATCCGGATGCGACTTGGCGGGATCGCGCAGGAACGCCTCGAGCGCCGCTCGGCGCCACTTCGGAGCGAGGTCGGGCAGCACGCGCCGCAGCGGCGAGTTCGGCACCTCCGCTTCGAGGAACGCCTCCCCCAGGACCACGGCGGGCGACTCGCGCGCGCCGTGGCAGCCGATGCAGCCGAGCTCGTGGTACAGCGAACGACCGCGCGCGACGTCGGTGTCGCTCGCACGGGAGCCGGTGCTCGCGGCGATCGGCTGCGGCACGAGGAACTCGACGAGGTCGCGCACGCGCGCGCGATCGTCCGGCGTGTCGGCGAAGAGCGCCGGCATGTCGGCCTGCGCGACCTGTGCGGCCGGATCGCGGATCCAGCGCTCGAGCCAGCCGAGGTCGACGCGCGCGCCGATGTCGGCGAGCTCTGGCGCGCGCAGGAACACGCGCTCCGGCTCGGGCAACTCGCCCGCATGGCAGTGCAGGCAGCCCTTGTTCGACAGGAGCGCGAGGTCGTGCGCTGCGATCGGTGAGCTCGACCCAATTGCCGCGCCCGCGGTCAGCGCGCGCGACGGGATCGGCTCGGCGCGGAAGCCGCGGCCGTTCTCCTGCGCCATCTCCCACCAGGCGCGCCATCCGCCGCCGCCTTGGACCCTGGCCTGGAGCCGCACGGTGGCGGCCGGCAATTCGAGCCACGGCGTCCACGCGAGCGACGACGAGCCCTTCGCAGTGGCCAGCATCTTGCCGTCGCCCTGAGCAATCTCGAGCGTGCCGGTTCCCACCGTCAGCTCGAGCGCGAATCGATAGCGTCCCGAGCGGGGCAGCTCGAGTTCGGCCGCGGCGTCCGCGTCGATCCGCGATCCCACGTGCGGGAAGGCGGGGACGACGGATTCGACCGATCCGTGCGCACCATTCACCCGTATGCGCCAACCGCGCTGAGGCTCGTCTTGGGCCCGCGCGTCTCGCGCCGCGAATGCGGCCAGGAACAGGCACCAGACGAGGAAGCGCAGCGGGGTCGACATCGGGGCTTGCCATCCTACGGACCCGCTCGGCAAGTTGGAGTCCCATGACTCGGTCCCGAGCCCTCGTTTCATGCGCGTTGCTCGCCACGCTCGCCGCATGCGCGGACGAAGCCGATCCGCGCCTGGATGCCTCCGATGACGTCGCGCGCTGCAAGCAGCAGCTCGCCCGCATCTACGAAGGCCTGCTCGCCTACGAGCGCGAGCACGGCGGTCCGCCGCCCGGCTCGGGGGCCGCGTTCCTCGGCGCGCTGATCGACTCCGGCCTGTGGCCGCGCACGGAACCGGTCGCGCTGGCGCTCTCGTGCCCGGGCGTCGAGCCGGCGCGCTTGTGCGGCGGCGCGGCCGCGTCGACCTGGTGGCAGAGCCCGCGCGGCGCGTGCACCGCCTACGCGGCGCGCGATCAGGCGCGCCATCCGCTCGCGCAGTTCCCGACGCATGGCGGCGAGGCGCTGGTCGCGTGCGACAACGAGCTCGGTCCCAACCACGCGCGCCACACCAACGTGCTGTGCGCCGACGGCAGCATCGTCACGCTGGACCTCGAGAAGTTGAAGGCGGACGGCGTGCTCCCGCCGAGCGCGGACCGCATTCCGATCGGCCCCGAGGCGCCCGAAGCGGTGCTGGGCGGCGCGCTGCGCAAGCTCAGCCGGGGCGAGTGACTAGACTCGTGTCCACATGAGCGCTCCCCGCATCGGCATCCTGACGATCTCCGACCGCGCCAGCCTCGGCGTCTACGAGGACGCCTCCGGCCCGGCCATCGAGGCCGCGCTGCGCGAGTACCTGGCGACCGCGTGCGAGTACGAGCGCCGCGTGATACCCGACGAGATCCCCGACATCGTCGCCGCGCTCAACGAATTCGTCGCCAAGGACTGCTGCCTGGTCGTCACGACCGGCGGAACCGGCCCGGCGCCGCGCGACGTGACGCCCGAGGCGATCGAGCAGGTCTGCCGCAAGCTGCTGCCCGGCTTCGGCGAGCAGATGCGGCGCGCGTCGCTCGAGAAGGGCGTGCCGACGGCGATCCTGTCGCGGCAGACCGCCGGGATCGCGGGCAAGAGCCTCGTGATCACGCTGCCCGGCAAGCCGGCTTCGATCCGCGTGTGCCTCGATGCCGTCTTCCCGGCCATCCCCTACTGCATCGACCTGATCGGCGGGCCGCGCCTGGACGGCAATCCGGCGGCCGTGCAGGTGTTCCGGCCGAAATGAGCGCGGCGCGCGGCGGGAAACCCGCCGCGCGCCGCGCGCTTGCGATCGACGAGTCGGACTAGAAGCTCCAACCGAGCGTCAGCACGTACAGGTTGTCGACGCGATCGTTCGCCGCGGGCGTGTTGTCGTAGCTCATGACCCACTGCGCCGACGCGAACATCTTCTCGGTCAGGTTCAGCTTCAGCTTGTTGTCCATCTTGCCGTAGATGTCGTCCTTGTCCTCGACGCTGGGGAACAGCTCGATCGAGTGATCCCACTTCAGGTCGGGACGGATCTGCCAGCCCATCGTCTCGGCCAGGCGAGCCGCGATGTAGTCGTCGGAGCCGCCGGCGCGGAACTCCTCGTTGAACATGTTGAGACCGGCTTCACCCGAGAGCTTGAAGGTCTCGGTGTCGTAGAACTGGTAGCCGACACCACCGCCGATGTACGTGCGCAGGTCGATACCGGCCTTGAGGTCGTACTCGGCCCCGCCGTTGGCGAACAGGAAGGTGCGCTTGCTCATGAAGTAGTCGTACTTCACCGAGGCGCCGACGCGGCGCTGCGTGATCTCGCTCTTACCGGCGGCGTTCTCCTGCTCAGCGAAGTTCCAGAAGCCCTTGACCGTCCAGCGGTCCTTCTCGCCCTTGCGCTCGGCGCTGGCGTCGACGGCCGCCGTCGTCACGGACGAGTTGCCGTCCGTCGCGGTGAGGCCGGCGCTGACCGAGCCGGTCCACTTCGGAGCGGCGGGAGCCGCGTCCTGGGCCGTAAGCGAGGAGGTGACGGACGCGTCGCCGTGCAGAACGGGTTGATCGACGACGGGTTGGACGGCGACGGGCTGGTCGACGTTGGGAATGGCAGTGAGGAGGCCGATCAGGAAAGGATGCATGGGAATCTGGGGGAAAAAGTATCGAAGGAAGAGGGATGGCTACCTGGCTTGCCGAGCTCGAAAAAGAGCCCGTGAGCCTGCGAGCGGCACTGGGGGGCGAATACGATGACGGTCGGATCGGCGTCCGGCAAGCGTTTTGCCCGGCAGCCGCTCGAATCGACGATGACCGCGCACTTCCTGCTGCACCACTTACGCGCGCGGCACGCCCCCGGCGAGGAACGCCTGGCGCGCCGCAGCGTGCTGCGGCGGATCGCGGCGGCCTCGGTCGCGTTGCTGGCGCCCGCGTGCAAGAGCGGCGGCCTGCCCCCCGGAGCCCCCAATCTGGGTGGCCGGCGCGTGGCTGTGATCGGCGGCGGGCTGGGCGGGCTGGGGTGCGCTGCGGACCTGTGCTGGGCCGGCTACGATGTGATGGTCTTCGAGGCGCGCGCGAGCCTCGGCGGCCGCGTGCGCACGCTCGACGGCTTCGCGCCCGGACGCCGCGTCGAGGCCGGCGCGGACTTCATCGGCGCGCAGCACTCGACCTGGCTCGGGTTGGCGCGCGTGCACAAGCTCGAATTGGTCGAGGCCTTTCCCGGTGATCTCGGCGAGCAACCGATCGTGCTCGGCGGACGCCGACTGGACGCGGCGGAATCGGAGCGCTTGTACGAAGAGCTCGCCGGTCTGCAGCACGCGCTCGTGCAACTCGCGACGGACGTGGACGCATCGCAACCGTGGGCGCACGGCGAGGCCGCCGCGCTCGACGCACGCAACCTTGCCGAATGGCTCGAGGACGCGCGTCCGTCCGAGCTCGCGCAGAGTGCGCTGCGTGCGACCTTCGAAGCCGATCTCGGCGTGCCCCCCGAGCGCGCGAGCCTGCTCGCGCTGCTGGCGGCGATTCGCGGCGGCGGCCTGGACGAATACTGGACGCTGGGCCGGCGGCTGCGCTGCTCCGGCGGCAACGATCAGCTCGTGCGCCGGCTCGAGCGCCGCGTCGGCGCCTCGCGCATGCTGCTCGACACGCCCGTGCATGCGATCCGCGAGCGCGCGGACGGCTACGAGCTCGAGGTGCGCGGCGGCGAGCGCTACCGCTGCGCGGACGTCGTGCTGGCCGTTCCCCCCGCCGTCTGGTCGCGCATCGAGATCGAGCCGCCGTTGCCGATCCAGCTCGCGCCGCAGTCCGGCGCGCGGGCCAAGCTGCTGTTCGCCTTTGCGACGCGCGCGTACGACGCGGCCGGCGGCGCGCCGCTGTACCTCGGCGATGGGTTGGTGCAACGCGCCTTCGATCCGCTCGCGCACGACCCCAACGAATTCGTGCACGTGCTGAGCTGCACGAGCGGAGGCGCGGCGGTCGAGCGCATGCGCCGCATCGCGGAATCGGAGCGGCGCGCCGTGCTGGCACTGCGCGAGCTCGACCTGGCCTGGCCGGGGACGAGCGCGCTGCCCGCCAACTCGCGCTGGATCGACTGGGCGCGCGAGCCGTGGTCGCTGTGCGGGGGCACATTCCCCGCGCCGGGCGAGCTCACGCGGCAGGGGCCGCTGGTGCGCGCCGGTTGCGCCGGGATCCGCTTCGCCGGCGAGTACGCGTCGACCGCGTTTCCTGGCACGATGGAGGGTGCGCTGCAGAGCGGGCTGCGCATCGCCGGCGAACTGGGGCGGCGCGACGGTCTGAGGCGCGTCAGCTGAAGAACCACGACCATGACGCCAATTCGCATGCGCTGGTGCTTGACGCTGCTCGCGCTCGCGCTCGCCGCGGCAGGCTCGGCCTGGTGGCTGAGCGGTGGCCCGCGCCCCGGGCGAGCGCTCGAGTTGCCGGCGCCGACGCCGGCAACAGCCCCGGCGCCCGTGGCGGACCTGTCGTCGGCCGAGCCGGCGAGCGCGTCGAACGACGCCGCGTTGCGGGCTGCTCCGCCGGAGCCGAGCCGTGTTCCCGTTCCCGCGCAGGTGATCCGCGGCCGACTGCTCGCGCCGCGTGACATGCCGTTGCCGCCCGATGCCGCGCTCTTCGTGGTCCAGGACCACGCGGATTGGCGAGGTTTCCTGCACCAGCGCAGCGAGCCTCGCGAGCGCGTCGCGCTGGCCGCCGACGGCTCATTCGAATTCGCATGGCCGGTCGACCAGGAACGGGTGACGTTGTTCGCGGACGCGCCGACGCTCGCGAATGCCGCGCTGGCGGTCGTGTTCCGCGTCGGACCGGAGGCCTTCGAATTCGCGCGCGTCGCGCGCAAGCCCGGCAGTTGGATCCAACCCAGCCTGCTTCCCGGAAGCCGCGCGCCCTACGCGGAAGGGTGGTTCGAGCTGCGCGCGCATCCGGCGCTGGTGCTGACCGGTCGACTGACCGATGAACCGGCCCGGATCGAGGTCGAGCCGCGGTTCCAGCGCGCGCACCTCTGCTTGCACGCGTGGCAGGGCGAGGCCTTCGAGCAGAGCGTGGAACTCGGCCCCGGCGAGGCCTTCCGGATCGAGCACGTGCCGTTGGACGGCCCGATCCACGTGCGGATCGACGGACCCGGTCACTGGCTCGCGTCGACGCTCGTCGAGGATCCGCGCGCGGGAGAAACGCGCGATCTGGGCCTGCTCGGGGAACGCCGCTATCAGCTGCGCGGCCGGCTGCTCGACGAGCACGGCCAGCGCGTGTCGTCCGGTGGCGTGCGCGCGCTGGAGATCGACGCCGACGGCAACGTGAGCGACCTCGGCTGGAGCGAAACCGATGCGGCCGGCGGATTCGTACTCGCGCGCGTGCCGCTGCGCCCGTTCCACGTGCAAGCCGGCCGGAGGCAGCCCGAGTACGGCGTTCACGGCGCGCTGACGCGCTACGCGGTCGCGCCCGACCCGGCGCTCTTCGCCGCGGGACTGGAGCTCGTGCTGCCGCCCGTCGCCCGCATCGAAGGCAGCGTGCAACGGCCGGACGGCACGCCCGCCGCGACGGCGCGCCTGCGCGTCACGGCGGCGGAGCTCGTCGACGCGCTCGGCCGAGTGCACATTCCGGGCACGCAGCCGTACGCGGTCGACGAGTACGGTCGCTTCGTGCTCGACGACCTGGTCGCGAGCGAGCATCGACTGCGGCTGTGGGAGGACCGGCAACTGCACAACGAACCGAACCTGATCGCGGTGGTCGATGTGCGCGCGCCCGCCCTGGATCTGGAGATCCGGCTCGCGCCGATCGCGCCGCTGCGCGGACGGGTCGTGCAGGAAGACGGCACGCCGTGGGACGGGTCCTGGTTCCTCGAAACCACCGACGACGATGTCGACTGGTGGGGCGAGACCTATACCGTCGCCGAGTTCGAACACGCGCGCCTGTGGCCCGGGCGCTGGTGGATTCGCGCGCGCACCGACAGCGGCCTGCAATCGCGGAAGCTGGAGCTCGAGGTACCGGCGGATCTCGCGCACGAGCTCGTGCTCGTGCTGCAACCATGAACACACGCGTGCTATCCTCGGTGCGCGTGTTGCGCTCGTTCGCGGTCCTCCTCCTGCTCGCTCTGCTCGGCTGTTCGCGCGAACCGGAAGCCGAGCCCCCGGCGGCCTCTTCGGTATCCACGCCGGCCTCCGCCTCCCCCGCTGCAGCGGCCCCGACGGCCCCGCCCCCCGCGACCGAGACGGGATCCAACCCGCTCCTCGTCGCGGGCGACGACGAGACCGGAGATCCGCAAGCGCCGCGCCAGATCGTGCGCGGAACGCTGGCCATGCCGGCCGGCGCTGCGTTGCCGCCCGATGTGCGCGTCGTCGGCCTCCGGCGAGTCTGGTTGCCCGGCATCGCGAAGTTGCGCAGCGGCACCTGGAAGCGCGCGCCGCGCGCACCGTTGGACGCCGACGGCCGCTTCGAGCTCTCGGTCCCGGCCGAGTGGAAGACGCTGACGCTGTACGCTGACTCCGCGGTACTGCGCGACGATCCGCTCTTGCACGTGCCCGCACTGCCGCCGACCGATGCACCGTTCGCGCTCGTGAAGCCTTGCGCCGCGCTCGCGGGTCGGCTCGTGCCGCTCACGACCGACTGCCTGGGCAGCGCGGAAGAGGAGCGCGGGATCCTGCGCGTGCGCGGCGCGTTCGGCGAACAGGTGCAAGATCTGGCTCCCGGAGCGGAGTTCGAGTTCACACGCCTGCCGAACGGCGAGGAACTGGTTCTGACGCTCGAGGCGGCCGGCTACGCGCCGCTCTCCATGGCGCTCGAACTCGGCAGCGCCGAGCGGCGCCAGATCCCGGCTCTGGGCACGCCGCTCGAGCGACTGCGCGTGCGCGTGCTCGACGAGTCCGGCCGCGCGGTGGCAGGCGCGCGGGTCGGATCGCAGGAGCACGGGCTCATCAGTGCGGCCGACGGCAGCGTGTGCATGCCGCTGCACGCGCCGAACCTCGCGCTGCGAGTCGAGCCGCCGACGGGTTCCACGCTGCTGCCGGTCGAAGCGCGCGCGAACGCGACCGGTGCAGCAGAGTCCGTGCTCGTGCTGCCGGCCCCGCGCCGGCTGGCGCTGCGCCTGACGGACGAGCAGGGGCGCGCGCTCGATGGCGCGCTGGTGCGGTGGGCGCCGGTCGAAGCCGCTTTCACGGCCGCGGGCTACCCGCGCGCCGCAGCGATTGCGGTGCGCAGCAAGAGCGATGGGCGCGTCGAGATCGACGGGCTATACCCGGCCGCCTACACGATCGAGTCGTGGAGCGGCGCTTCGATCGAACGCGGCGGCCTGCGCGCGACCGCGACACTCGAGCCCGGGCCGGAAGAGATCCCGATCGTGCTGCGCGCGGTGCCGAGCTCGCGCATCGAACTCTCGATCCTGACCAACCAACGCAATCCGTGGCCGGAGCGCCGCGGGCGCTTCGTCGACGTCGAAGCCACCGCGTCCGGCCTGCTCGATACTCACGTCGGGAACGGCACGCGTGGCGAGCTCCTGTTGCCGCACGGGCACTGGCGAGTCCGCGTGTACGACGAGAAGCCCGGCGGGCCGTCGGCGGAGTTGTTGCTCGAGTTGCCGCGCGATGCGGGCCGCGTGCACGAGTTCGTGCTGACGCGCTGAGCTCGCGCCGGCGTTCAGCGCAACGGAGTCAGACCGGGCACGTAGGCCGCGACGCGGCCGCGCGCGAGGATCTGCTGCAACAACAGCACTTCCGCCACCGCCTCGCGCAGATCCGCGTCGGGCCAGAGCACGGCGAGCCGCGCCGCCGTCTCGGCCGCCGGTCCGGCCGACAGGCCCGCCGGCAGCGCGACGGACGAGCGCCGCCCCTTGCGGTCGAGCTCCTGCATCACGGTTTCGAACAGCCCCAGCGGCCGCGGCAGCTCGCGCACCTCGTACTCGTCGAGCTTGGCCAGCGCGGCCGCCTTGGTGAGCGCCTGCTCGACCCCGCCGATCTCGTCGACGAGACCGCGTTCCAACGCCTGCGCGCCGGTCCACACGCGCCCCTGCGCGACCGCGTGCACGTTCTCGACGCCCATGCGCCGCCCCTCGGCGACCTTGCCGACGAAGCGGTCGTAGAACGACTGCAGGTACCCGCGGAACACCTCGCGTCGCGCCGGATCGAATGGCGTATCGAGGTCGAGCAGATCGCTCATCTCGCCGCGTCGGTAGGTGTGCGAATCGATCCCCAGCTTGTCGAGAGCGCCGTCGAGATTGAACTTGCCGCCGAACACGCCGATCGAGCCGGTGATCGTCGTCGGCTGCGCGACGATCCAGTCGGCGCCGCAGGAGATGTAGTAGCCGCCGCTCGCCGCGTAGTCGCCCATCGACACGACCACCGGTCGGCCGGTGCGCTGGAAGCGCTCGAGCTCTTCCCAGATCAGGTCGGAGGCCAGGCCCGAGCCGCCCGGGCTGTTCACGCGCAGCACCAGCGCGCGCACCGACTCGTCCTCGCGCAGGCGCTCGAGCAGCCGCACGTAGCGCCCGGGCGAGATCTGGTTCGCCGAGAACAGGCCGCCGCCGTCGCTGTCGACGATCGGACCCTCGGCGTAGAGGAGCGCGATCTCGTCACCCGATCCCGACCAGCCGCGCGCGTAGTCCTCGACGTCGAGCAGCTTCGGCTCGGGCGCCTCCTCGTCGTGCTCGGCCGCGCGCACGTGGTCGAGCCAACCGTCGTCGCGCGCGCTCTCGAGCGTGGCCTCGACGGCCTGGCGCGAGGCGCTCGCATCGATCAGGCCCGCGGCGAGCGCGCCGGCGGGCTCGAGCACCGGTCGATCGATGCGCGCCTGCAGCACGTCGGGCCGCAGCTTGCGCTGCGCCGCCATCTCGCCGAGCAGTTGCTGCCAGATCCCGTCGAGCAGGTATTCCATCGCCTCGGACGCCTCCGGGCTCGGCCCGGCGCGCTCGTAGACCTCGACCGCGGACTTGAAGTCGCCGACGTGCTCGAACTCCGGATCGATGCCGAGCTTGTCGAAGGCGCGCTTGAAGTACGTCGTGCCGATCGAGAAGCCGTTGACCAGCGTGATGCCGGCCGGCGCGAGCGCGATGCGGTCGCAGGCACTGGCGACGTAGTAGCTCTTCGTGTCATAGCCCTCCGACCAGGCCACGGCCGGCTTGCCGGCCGCGCGGAATGCGAGCACGGCTTCGCGCAGCTCGCGCGCCAGGCCCCAGCCGGCGCCGACGTTGCCGCAGCGCAGGTACAGCGCTTCGATGCCGTCGTCCGCGGCCGCCATCCGAATCGCGTGCGCGATGCGCGCGAGCGGCGGCGGCGCGAACGATGGATCGATGAAGCCGGCCGACTGCAGCGGCGCGTCGTTCAACGGCCCGTCGAGCACGACGCGCAGCACCGTGCCCGAGCCGCTGCGCGGGCGGTCCGGCTCGCTGTCCCAGCTCGCGTACACCAGCAGGCCGAGCACCAGGCAGATCAGGAAGGCGCCGGTGCCGAGCACGGCCAATAGCAGGCAGTTGGTCGGCTTGAGACAGCCCTGCTTGCGCGGGCGCGGTTCTTCCTTGCGTGAGTCGTTCATGAGGTGCTCGCTCTGCCTGCTTCGCTCAGGGGCGCCGGACCTCGGTTTTCACGCCGTGCTCCATGCGCCCTTCCTCGATCAGCTTGCCGTCTGCGTCCCACATCCTATAGCGCCCGTGCGCGACGCCGCGCTCGAACCAGCCTTCGGCGAGCCGCTGCCCCTGCGGGTCGTTCGTGATCCACAGCCCGTCGCGCGCGCCGCGCTCGAAGGAGCCGGCCACCGCGATCGCTCCATTGGCGTGGAAGTAGGTCCACGGCCCCTGCTCGCGATCGAGCTCGTACGCGCCCTGCTGGGTGCGGTTGCCGGCCTCGTCCCAGACCTGCCATTCGCCCTCTCGCATGCCGGCGCGGTACGCGCCTTCCTCACTGCGCGCGCCGCCCTCGTGGAAGAAGGTCCAAGTCCCCTCGCGCAGGCCGCGCGCGCAGGCGCCGCGCGACTCGAGCGCGCCGTTCGCGTGGTAGCCGCGCTGCTCGCCCTCGAGCCGATCCGCCGCGTACGCGAGTTCCGCGAGCAGCTCTCCGCCGGGGTGGTACAGCCGCGACGCTCCCGCGCGCTCGCCGCCTTCGTAGAGCCCCTCCTCGACCAGCCGTCCGCGCGAGTCCCAGCGCTGCCACATCCCGCTGCGCCGTCCGCGCTCGTACACGCCGGCCTCGACGACGGTGCCCTCGGGCGTCGACCATTCCCAGCGGCCTTCGCGCACGCCGTCGCGCAACTCGCCGCGCGCACGGAACCCCTCGGCCGGCGCAGGCGCCGAAGCGGGCGACGCGCCGGAACGCTGCTCGCAACCGCTGCACGGCACCCATGCGGCCCAGGAAACCGCCACACCCAGCAGGACGGGCAGGCTTGGCAGAACAGGCGAGCGCATCGTCGACCGTGCAACGTAGCGCATCCAGGCGAGCGTGGAAAGCGTGCGATTGCATGCATTTCCGCGAGATTTCCGCGCGGGCCGCGCGGCGCCTCGCCCATGCTCTGCGACATGACGACCGCCGCTCCCGCCGCCTTCAAGGACCTCGGCCTGATCGATGCGCTGCTCGGCGCGATCGCGAAGCAGGGTTATGAGCGCCCGACCCCGATCCAGGCGCAGGCGATCCCGCACGTGCTCGCCGCGCGCGACGTGCTCGGCTGCGCCCAGACGGGCACCGGCAAGACGGCCGCCTTCGCATTGCCGATCCTGCAGCGCCTCGATGCGACGCACGCGCACCGGGCCAAGTCGCGCGAGGCGCACGTGCCGCGCGTGCTCGTGCTCGCACCGACGCGCGAGCTCGCCACGCAGATCGGAGACAGCTTCACCGCTTACGGAGCCAAGCTGAACCAGCGCACGGCGGTGATCTTCGGCGGCGTCGGACAGGCCCCGCAGGTGAACGCGGTACGCCGCGGCGTGGACATCGTCGTCGCGACGCCCGGCCGCCTGCTCGATCTCGCCAACCAGCGGCTGCTGCGCCTCGACGGCATCGAGATCCTCGTGCTCGACGAGGCCGACCGCATGCTCGACATGGGCTTCCTGCCCGACATGCGCCGCATCCTCGCGCTGCTGCCGAAGCAGAAGCAGGCGCTGCTCTTCTCGGCGACGATGCCCCCCGAGATCCGCCACCTCGCCAATCAGATCCTGCACAAGCCGGTCGAGATCGCCGTCACGCCGGTCGCGACCACCGCCGAGCGCATCGAGCAGCACCTGTGCTACGCCGAGAAGCGCGACAAGCAGGCGGTGCTGCAGGGTCTGCTCGCGCGCCCCGAGGTGCAGCGCGTGCTCGTGTTCACGCGCACCAAGCGCGACGCCAACCGCTGCGCGAAGGCGCTCGTCGCCGCGCGCATCGGCGCCGAGGCGATCCACGGCAACAAGTCGCAAGGCGCCCGCGAGCGCGCGCTCGACGGGTTCAAGGACGGCCGCACGCGCGTGCTCGTCGCCACCGACATCGCCGCGCGCGGCATCGACGTCGACGGGATCACGCACGTGATCAACATGGACATCCCCGACGTGCCGGAGACCTACGTGCACCGCATCGGGCGCACCGCGCGCGCGGGCGCGTCGGGAGTCGCGTACTCGCTGTGCTCGTCGGAGGAGCGCGCCAATCTGCGCGCGGTCGAGAAGCTGATCCGCATGCCGATCCCGGTCGTCGGCAACGTGCCGCGCGGGATCGTCGCCGAGGAGGCACCGCGATCGTCGCGGCCGCCGCAGCGCGGTGGACAGCGGTTCGAGCCGCGCGGGTCCGGGCGGGGCGGCGGCGGGCACGGGCATGGCCAGCGCGGCAGCGGGCAGCACGGACAGGGCACGCAGGGCCGCAGGCCGCTTGGCAGCCATGCGCCCGCGGCGAGCCGACCCGCGACCAAGCCGCCGCTCCAGCATGGCTTCAGCGACCGCGGGCGCGGCCCCGCGAAGGCCGCGCGCGAGTTCGGCCAGTTCGGCGAGGACTGAGCGAGCGTTCCGAACGCGCGCCGAAGGGCCCGGATTCGTGCAACCTCACGGTTGCATTTCTCCACACCCCCCGTATCATGCAACTCTGAGGTTGCATATGAAGACCACCGAGAGCAAGACCGGCGGGACACCGTCCCCCACCGACCGCATCCAACGCTCGATCCAGCTGCAGGCGCCGCTCGCGCGCGTGTGGCGCGCGCTCTCCGACGCGCGGGAATTCGGCACGTGGTTCCGCGTCGAGCTGGACCGCGACTTCGCGCCCGGAGCGGAGATCGGCGGCCGCGTCACCTACCCAGGCTACGAGCACATCCGCTTCCGGATGTGGATCGAGCGCATGGAGCCCGAACGACTGTTCACGTTGCGCTGGCACCCGGCCGCTGTCGATCCGCAGGTCGATTACTCGAAGGAGCCGACGACGCTGGTCGAATTCCGGCTCGAGCCCGTCGCCGGCGGCGTCCGACTCACCGTGACCGAGTCCGGATTCGACAAGCTCCCCGCGCACCGGCGCGACGAGGCCTTCCGCATGAACTCGGGCGGCTGGGACGTCCAGGTCGAGAACATCCGCCAGCATGTCGGTCGCTAGGACGAAGCGCGGGCAACTTGCGACCGCCGGGTTGCGCGACGCCGCGCCGCTGTTCGCCGCGCTCGGCGATCGCACGCGCCTGCGCCTGCTCGCGCGGCTCGCGCGCGGACCGCACTCGATCACGCGCCTCAGCGAACGCGCGGACATTTCGCGCCAAGCGATCACCAAACACCTCGCCGTGCTGATGCGCGCGGGCCTGGTGCGCGACACGCGGCTGGGCCGCGAACGGCACTTCGAGCTCGAGCGCGCGCGCCTGGACGCGGCGCGCGCCTACGTCGAGCGGATCGGCCGGCAGTGGGACGGCGCGCTCGCGCGCTTGAAGGCGCACGTCGAAGGCTGAGCACGGCGGAACGGCTCCCTCCTCATTAGGAAACTCGTTCGCCCTGCGCCGTGCACAGGTGCTTCGGCTCGCGCAGAACGAGGTTTCCGGCCGCGCGCGGATCCCCCGCTGCGAGCCGGCGGCGATTAGGATGATGGAAACTCACGAGCCGGGCCCAGGCGCGCAGGAGGCGCATCCGCTGAAGCGCCCGCGCTCGACCGCTCACCCAGCCGAAACCCTCCCGATGTCCGCCCTTCGCTTCGCGCCCCACGCCTTCCTCGCCGCCCTCTGCTGCGCCCCGCTCGCCTCCGCGCAGGAGTTCCTGGTCAGCTGGAAGGGGCACGTCGAATACAACCAGATCACGAGCGGCCCGCTCGGCGCCGTCGCGGCGAACGACCCGGTCGTGATCTCGCTCCGCGTCGACGCCGCCAACTTCGTGAACAGCACGAGCTTCCCGACGCGCGGCTACCCGGCCGTGCCGGGCACGTACTCGTACCAGATCGGTTCGGTCACGCTCGGACTGCAGAGCCCCTACCCGGCCGTGCCGCCGCCGATGCTCGTGCTGCGCAACAACGACCCGGCGGTCGATGGCTTCTTCCTCGCGACGAACGTCGACTTCCCGGTCGCCATTCCGCTGAACGTGAACGGCATCTTCGGCGCGCTGAAGGCGTACACGACGGTCACCTACGGCGGCACGACGCTGTCGAGCCTCGACGTCGCGAGCGCGGTCGGCACGTACGACTACACGGGCCTCTCCGTGTTCGGCTTCGCGATCCAGGACGGGCCCTTCGACCCGGTCGGTCTGATCTTCGACAAGCTCGAGATCACGCCGTACACGCCGCCGAACTGCGGCCATTCGACCTACGGCGCCGGCGCATCGAGCGTGAACACGCTGGTGCTGAACGGGGTCGGCACACCGAAGGTCGGCGGCCTGTTGCGCGCGGTCGTGCCGAACGCCGCGCCGAGCGGCGCCTTCTTCGCGATCAGCGCCGCGAGTTCGTCGCTGCCGATCTTCGGCGGCGTCGTGCTCGTCGATCCGACGCTGCTCATCGTGTTCCAGGCGGCCCCGACGGGACCGACGGGCGCGGGCATCGCCAAGGCGATCCCCGGCGATCCGTCGCTCGCCGGGCTCGATCTGTTCGTGCAGGCGGCCGGCCTCGAGCCGCTGTATGCGCAGGGCATCGCGCTTTCGAACGGGTTGAAGTCGACGATCTGTCCGTAGCGCGCGCGTCGCGCCGCCGAACCGAGCGCGACGAGCCATGTCCCCGAGCACCGCTGCAACCCAGGGCCGCATGCTTCGGAACACGCGCGCGCTGCACGCCGGCCCGCTCGTCAGACCGCTCGTCGGGCCGCTCGTCAGCCTACTCGCCGCCTGCACAGCGCCGCGGCCCTCACTCGCTCCGACGCAAATCGCGGTGCCGGGCACGGAAACCCGCGCTGCGGCCGCCGGCTGGTTGAACGGCGGCGACTGGCTCGCGCAGCACGGCGAGATCGCGCGGATCGCGCGCGAGCAGCCGCTCGATCTCGTGTTCATCGGCGATTCGATCACGCAGAGCTGGGGTGATCCGAAGCGCGCGGTAGCGGCAACAGGTCGCGCCGCGTGGAACGAGCACTATGGGTCCCTGCGCGCCGCGTCCTTCGGCATCAGCGGCGACTGCACGCAGCACGTGCTGTGGCGCGTCGAGCGACTCGACTTCGCGCACGGCGCGCCGCGCGCGATCGTGCTGTTGATCGGCACGAACAACCTGTCGGCCGGCGACTCTCCAAGCGCGGTGGCGCAGGGCATCCGTGCGATCGCCGGACGCCTGCGCGAGCGCTGGCCAGAAGCGCGCCTCGTGTTGCTCGGAATCCTGCCACGCGGTGAGCGCGCCGAGGATCCGCTTCGCCTCGCCGCGCGCGAGGTCAATCGCCGGATCGCGGAACTCGGGGACGAGCAGCGCATCTTCTACCGCGACCTCGAGCCGTGGTTCGTCGATGCGGCCGGCCAGGCGCACGCCGAGCGCCTCGCCGGCGACCACCTGCATCTGACCGCAGCCGGCTACGCGGCCTGGGCAGAGGCGCTCGAGCCGCTGTTGGGCCAGTGCCTGGGCGAGTAGAGTGCTTCGCTGACCGGCGATCAGCGGCCCGACCCTCGCCGTCAGTCCTGGCGCTCGGTGCCGCTGAATCGCGCCTCTACTTCCCGATCAGGAAGTGGCACACGTCCGCGTCGTGCATCACGTACTCGCGCCCTTCCGAGCGCAGCTTCCCCGCCGCCTTGATCGCCGCCTCGGTCTTGTACTGCACCAGGTCGTCGACCGAGTAGATCTCCGCGCGGATGAAGAACTTCTCGAAGTCAGTGTGGATCACGCCCGCCGCCACCGGCGCCGTGTCCCCCTTGTGGATCGTCCACGCGCGGATCTCCTTCGGCCCCGCGGTGTAGTACGTCTGCAAGCCGAGCAGCGCGTAGGCCTCGCGGATCAGCCGGTGTAGTCCGGGTTCCTTCAGCCCCATGTCGGCCAGGAACGCGCCGCGCTCCTCCGGCGCGAGCCCCATGATCTCCCCCTCGATCGAGCCGCACAGCGCGACCATGCGCGAGCCGGTCGCCGCCGCGTGCGCGCGCACCTTGTCGACCAGCGGCGAGCGCCCGTCCGGGTCGTTCTCGGCGACGTTGGCGACGTACAGCACGGGCTTGATCGTGATCAGGAACAGCGGCTTCAGCACGTCGCGCTCCGCGCTCTTCCAGTCGATCGAGCGCAGCGGCTGCCCGGCCTTGAGGGCGGCCAGTGCGCGCTCGCAGGTGTCCTTCTCGAACAGCGCCTGCTTGTCCTGCGCGCGCGCCTTCTTGCCGGCGCGGTCGGCTGCGCGCTCGAGCGTCTCGATGTCGGCGAGCGCGAGCTCGAGGTCGATCACCTCGATGTCGACGAGCGGATCGATCTTGCCGTGCACGTGGATCACGTCGCCGCCCTCGAAGCAGCGCACGACGTGCAGGATCGCGTCGCACTCCTTGATGTTGCCGAGGAACTTGTTGCCCAGGCCCTCGCCCTGCGACGCGCCCTTGACCAGGCCGGCGATGTCGACGATGCGCAGCGCGGCCGGGATGATCTTCTCGGTCTCGATGAACTGGTTGATCAGCGCGAGCCGCTCGTCGGGCACGTCCACGACGCCGACATTGGGCTCGATCGTGCAGAACGGGTAGTTCGCGCTCTCCGCGCCGGCGGCGGTGATCGCGTTGAAAATGGTCGATTTGCCGACGTTCGGAAGGCCGACGATGCCGCAGGCGAGGCCCATGGAGTGCTGGGAAGGAAGGGAGCGGACGGAGAAAGGGGCCGAAGAGTCTAGCGTCCGCGGCGGTCGCGCACGACGAGCGCGCGCGAGGCGGCGAAGATCGCGCGCAGCAGGCGCTGCAACTCGCGCTTGGAGAAGCCCGCTGCAGCGCCGGCCGACGCGGCGCGCAGCATCGCGCGCTCGCGCGCCGGATCGGCCGCCGCGAGCCCGTGCAGGCGCTTGGCGCGCCCGATCGCGAGCGCAAGCCGCGCGCGCTCCTGCAGCAGCATGACGAGCCGCGCGTTGAGCCGGTCCATGCGCCGGCGCAGCCGCCGGACCTCGGGGGCGCGCGGTTCGTGATCGAACGAGGAGCGGGCGGGCTTCGGCACGCGCGGCGCATGGTACCGTGCCCCGGATGAGCCGGTCCCAAAGCGCCTCCCCGCTGCCCGAGCTGCTGGCGCCCGCCGGCGATGTCTCGGCGCTCGCCGCCGCGCTGCACGCGGGCGCCGATGCCGTCTATTTCGGGCTGGCCGAGGGCTTCAACGCGCGCGCGCGGGCCGACAACTTCTCGCTCGCGAACCTGGCCGCGACGACCGCGCGCATCCATCGCGCCGGCGCGCGCGCGTACCTCGCGCTCAACACGCTGGTTTTCGAGAGCGAGCTCGAGTTCGCCGCGGAGCTGGTGCGCGCCGCGGCCGCCTGCGGGGTGGACGCGCTGATCGTCCAGGACCCCGCGGTCGCGCTGCTGGCGCGCGAGCTGTGCCCGCAGCTCGAGGTGCACGCGAGCACGCAGATGACGATCTCGAGCCCCGAGGCCGCGCGCTTCGCGGAAAGCCTCGGCGTCACGCGCGCGGTCGTGCCGCGCGAGCTGTCGGTCGACGAGATCCGAGCCTTCCGCGCGGGCACGCGGCTGGAGCTCGAGGTGTTCGTGCACGGCGCGCTGTGCGTCGCCTGGTCGGGCCAGTGCCTGTCCTCCGCGCTGTGGAGCGGCCGCTCGGCCAATCGCGGCGAGTGCGCGCAGTCGTGCCGGATGCCGTACGGCCTGCTGGTCGACGGCGAGCTGCGGCCGCTCGGCGAGGTGCAGTACCTGCTCTCGCCGCGCGACCTCGCGGGCTTGCCGGCCGTGCGCGATCTCGCGGCGATCGGCGTGCACGGCTTGAAGATCGAGGGGCGCCAGAAGAACGCGCAGTACGTGCTCAGCGCGACCGAGACGTATCGGCACTGGCTCGACGGGCTCGCGCGCGATGCGTGCGATCCGGAGCTGGCGCGCGCCGATCTGTTGCGCGCGAGCCTGTCGTACACGCGCGGGTTCTCGAGCGGCTTTCTCGGCGGCTCGGATCACCAGCACCTGGTCGACGGGCGCTTTCCCAAGCACCGCGGCGTGCTCATCGGCACGGTGCGGCGCGTGGGGCCGGACTGGGTCGAAGTCGAGCGCGCGGCGGCGCGGGGCGCGGATTCCGGCCCCGGCGTGCCGCAGGTCG
>VGZE01000044.1 GCA_016872755.1 Planctomycetota bacterium | reverse complement strand
CGCGCGCGCACTGCGCGAGTCGGCGCGCGCGGAGGCCGGCATCGCGCGCGAGCTGTCGGCGCGTCACCGCGCCGCGCTCGAGCACGCGCTGGAGGAACTGGACGCGGCGAGCGCGACGCTCACGCAACCCTCGGGCTGGGTGCTATCGGCCGAGCACCTGCGCCGCGCGATCGATGCTCTCGACGAGCTCAGCGGCCGCACGACCACCGAGGACGTGCTCGACCGGATCTTCGCGCGCTTCTGCTTGGGGAAATAGCGGACCGTTGCTGCCTGCGCGCTCAGCGATGGATCGCTGCGCTCAGCGAATGACCCACGTCCCATGCGCGCGCGCGACGACCGTTCCGTCCTCGCGCCGGACCTCGCCTTCCGCGAAGGCGATCGTCCGGCCGCGGCGCACGACGCGCCCGAGCGCGCTCAGGCGGCCTGCGGCCGGCGCGAGGAACTGGCTCGAGAACTGCACGGTCGCGCAGATCTGGCCGGGCGCGAGCGTGCGGCCGGCCGCGCGGCCCATCGCGCCGTCGACGAGCAGCATGATGATGCCGCCGTGCACGCTGCCGAGCTCGTTCCGCAGGCTGGCGTCCGTGTCGAGCGACAACCGCACGCTGCCGTCCTCGAGGTCCTCGGTCAGGATGCCGAGCTTGGCGTTGAGCGGGGAGTGCACGCGCGCACGCTAGTGCACGCCGCGGCCTGTGTCGAGTTCGTGTCGAGCGCCGCCACATGCTCGCGCGGCCGCCGCCGCAGCCCGGCGAGCACCCACAGCATCGCGTAGCACACGCCGTAGAACGCGGCGAAGGACAGCGGGAAGAGCAGCGCGGTGCGATCGCGCGTCGGGTGGCGCAGCAAGGTGTACAGCTCGCCGAACAATTCGAGCGGCCGCTCCGCGAGCTCCCACGAGTTCCAGCGCAGCATCCGACCCAGGTACACGCCCAATCCGCACAGCGCCAGCACCAGCGCGGCGCAGCACCAACCCGGGAAGGCCCCCAGGCGCCGCTCGACGCGCTCCTGCACCCAATACAGCGACACGAAGCCGAGCAGGATCCCGTTCCACACGAAGCTCTGCACGCACAACAGGTCCCACCAGATCGGCACCGGCGGGCGCTCGCGCAGGTGGATGAGATCGGTCAGCAAGTAGAACGCATTGGGCAGGAAGGCCAGCCAGGCCGCCGCGAAGGGCAGTCGCGACCACAGCGGCCAGCGCGGCCAGCATGCGAGCTGCGCGAAACCGAGCGGGATCCAGGCCAGGAACAGGTTCCACAGCAGGAAGCCAAAGCCGACGCGGCCGGTGGCCGCGTAGCGGAAGAACAGCAGCGCGACCGAAGCGAGCGAGCCGAGCGCGAGCGCGGCCAGCACGGGGCCGCGGCGCGGGAGCAGCGAGCAGGCGGGCGCATTCATCCGAGCGAGCCTATCCGTCACGCGCGAGCACCGCTGCAACACGTTCGTCACGAGGCGCGCGCGCCGTACACTGCGCGGCAGCCATGTCCACCGTCGCCGTCTGCTCGTGGTCGCTGCAACCGCGCTCGCCCGCCGAGCTCGTCGCCTCCGTGCGCGCATGCGGGCTCGCCGCGCTGCAGCTGCACCTCGACCCGCTGCGCGTCGCCGCGCCGGGGAGCGCGTGGGACGAACGCGCGACCGTCGCCGCGCTCGCGGCGGCCGGCCTGCGCGCCGTGTCGGGCATGTGGACGCCGGAGGGCGAGGACTACTCGACGCTCGACACGATTCGCGCGACGGGCGGACTGCGCCCCGACCGGCACTGGGAGGCCAACCTCGCCGCGGCGCGCGCCAACGCGGCGCTGGCCGCGCGCCTGGGCCTGAAACTCGTCACCTTCCACGCCGGCTTCCTGCCGCACGATTCGCGCGACCCCGAGCGCGCCAAGCTCGTCGCGCGGCTGCGCGCGGTCGTCGACGCGTACGCCGAGCACGACGTCGCGCTCGGCTTCGAGACCGGGCAGGAGACGGCCGAAACGCTCGAGCAGGTGCTGCACGAGCTCGATCGCCCCTCCGCCGGCGTCAACTTCGATCCGGCCAACATGATCCTGTACGGCATGGGCGAGCCGGTCGCCGCGCTGCGGCGGTTGACGCCGTTCGTGCGCCAGATCCACGTCAAGGATGCGCGGCGCGCCGCGCGCGCGGGCGAGTGGGGGAGCGAGGTGCAGGTCGGCACGGGCGAGGTCGACTGGCGCGCGTTCCTCGCGCACGCCGATCGCGCGCTCGCACAGGTCGACCGCTGCATCGAGCGCGAGGCCGGCGCGGACCGCGTCGCCGACATCCGCGCCGCGCGCGAGCTGCTCGCGCGGCACGCGAGGAACGGAGGTCGCCCGTGAGCAAGCGCAAGAGCCAACGCAGCTTCGGCATCGGCGTCGTCGGCCTGGGCTTCATGGGCCGCACGCACGTGCAGGCCTGGCAGGCCGCCGCGGCGGCGGGCCTTCCGTGCGAGCTCGTCGCGGTCGCCGACTCGGACGCCGCGCGCCGCGCGGGCGAAGCAGGTGGCGGGGGCAATCTCGGAAACGGCGCGGGCGGCCGGCTCTTCGATCCGGCGCGCGTGCGCGGCTACGCATCGGCCGCCGAGCTCTACAGCGACCCGCGCGTCGACATCGTCAGCATCTGCACCTACACCGATTCGCACGTCGAGCTCGCCAGCGCGGCGCTCGCGGCCGGCAAGCACGTGTTGGTCGAGAAGCCGGTCGCGCTGGCCTCGCGCGACGTGAAGAAGTTGCTCGACGCGAGCGCGCGCGCGCGCACGTTGTGCATGCCTGCGATGTGCATGCGCTTCTGGCCGGGCTGGACCGAGTTGCGCGCGGCGGTCGCGCGCAAGACCTACGGACCGGTGCGCAGCGCGGTGTTCCAGCGGCTGGGCAGCGGCCCGAGCTGGTCACGGGCCTTCTACGGCGATCTGGAGCGCTCGGGCGGCGCGCTGATCGACCTGCACATCCACGACGCGGACTTCGCGTACGCGCTGTTCGGCGCGCCGGTCGCGGTCAGCACCAGCGGCACGCTCGCGCACATGACCACGCAGTACCGCTACGGTCCGCGCGGTCCGCGGCACGTGACGGCCGAGGGGGCCTGGGATCTGGCGCCGTCGGCCGGATTCCGCATGCGCTTCCTGGTGGCGTGCGAGCGCGCAACGCTGGAATGGGATCTGGCGCGCGCTGGCGAGCTCTGCGTGCATGGCGCGGACGGAACCAGGAAGGTCGCGCTCGCCGCACAAACCGGCTACGACGGTGAGGTGCGGCACCTGCTCGACGCGATCGCGAGCGGGGGAAGCTCGGCGCGCAAGCGCCTCGGCGCGACGCTGGCCGACGCGCATGCGGTCGCGCGGATCCTGGAAGCGGAACGCAAGAGCCTCGCCGCGCAGCGTCCGGTGCGCGTCGCGCGCTGAGTCGCGCGCGCTTGCCTGCGTCGGAGGCCGCGGCTAGCCTCGCGGCCCATGGGTTCCGTCAAAGCGCGCCTGTCCCTGATGATGTTCCTCGAGTTCTTCATCTGGGGCGCGTGGCTGCCGCTGATCTTCGGCTACTTGCCCAGCCTGGGTTACAGCTCCGGCCAGCAGTCCTGGATCTTGAACGCATTCGCGATCGCGTCGCTGACCGCGATGTTCTTCAGCACGCAGTTCGCGGACCGCAAGTTCGCGGCGCAGCGCTTCCTGTCGTTCAGCCATCTCGTGGGCGGGGTCGCGATCCTGTCGCTGTTCTGGGTGCGCGACTTCCATACGTTCCTCAGGTGCATGCTCGTGCACTCGCTGTTCTACGTGCCGACGATCTCGATCACGAACAGCATCGCGTTCGCGAGCCTGAAGGACGCGCAGCAGGACTTCGGCCGCGTGCGCCTGTGGGGCACGATCGGCTGGATCGCGGCGAGCTGGCCGTTCGTGTTCGTCCTCGCCGACTGGGACAAGGTGCCTGCCTTGTCCGAGGTCGGCTTCACGAGCTGGCTCGGCGCGGCGCTCGGCACGGCCAAGACCGGTGAAGCGCTGATGGCGGCCACGCGCTACACGTTCGTAGCGGCCGGCGTGGCCTCGCTCCTGCTGGCGCTGCTCGCGCTGCGGCTCCCGCACACACCGCCGAAGCCGTGGTCGGCCGGCGGCAACAGCCTGGCCTGGCTCGATGCGATGAAGCTGCTCCGGCACCCGTTCGTGCTGGTGCTGTTCATCGTCACGTTCTTCGACGCCGCGGTCCACCAGGGCTACTTCGTGTTCGCCAACGACTACCTGCAGCACGTCGGGATCCCGGCCAACTGGGTCATGCCGGTGATGAGCATCGGACAGCTCGCCGAGATCGGCACGATGGCCTTCCTCGGCGGCGTGCTCGCCAAGCTCGGCTGGCGCACGACGATGACGCTGGGGGTCCTCGGCCACGCGCTGCGCTTCGGGACCTTCGCGTTGCTGCCCGAGCCCGTGCCCGCCGTGCTCGTCAATGTGCTGCACGGCATCTGCTATGCGTTCTTCTTCGCGACCGTCTACATCTTCGTCGACGAGCACTTCCCCAAGGACGCGCGCTCGAGCGCGCAGGGACTGTTCAACTTCCTGATCCTGGGCGCTGGGCCGTTCGTCGCGAACATCGTGTGGCTCGACCTCAAGGCGTACTACACGGTGGACGGCACGGTCGACTACTCGAAGCTGATGCTGGTGCCCTCCGGCGTCGCGTTCTGCGCGGCGCTGTTCCTGTTCCTGTTCTTCCGGCCGCCGCAGAGAGTCGCCGGCGCAAGCGCCAAGGCCTGAACCCCGCGCGCCGAAGCGCGCGCGCTTCACGACACCGGCAGCCGGAAACGCACGCACACGATGTAGGGCATCTCGCCCTCGTCCCAGTGCCCGTACGTGGTCGAGACGAGCGTGCCGTCGGGCAGCAGCTCCAGCCCCGCATAGGTCGAGTCCCACGCGTTCTTGTTGTCGCCCAGCCGCAGCCGCAACTCGCCGTCACGGCCCGCTGCGAGGTCCTCGTAGCGTCCGACCCACGCGACCCAGTCGCCTTTCCACGGGCTGTCGCTGGCCATGTCGCGGAACACGATCACCAGCCGCCCGTCCGCCGCGTAGCGAGCGACGTGCCGATCGCCGCACAGCGACTGCGGCAGCTCGACCGGTTCGCTCCACGTCGCGCCCTCGTCGCGCGAGCGCATCCGATGGGACGAGCGCACGCGGCGGTTCTCGCGCAACAGCAGCGTCAGTTCGCGCCCGTCGGGGGAGCGCACGACGCCCGGCTCGCACAGGTGCACATCCGAGCGCGCGAGCAGCGCGCGCGGCGTGTCCCAGGTCCGCCCACCGTCTCTCGACAGCGTTTGGTACAGCGTGAAGACGCCGGAGGCACTGCCGGCGGCGCGGAAGAAGCGCCCATCGTCGTGGAACCAGGCCGCATGCGTGCCCGCGGCGTGCGGAGCGCGCAGCGGCTCGACGCTGCCCATGCACACGATGCCGCCCCAGTCGCCCAGCGGCGCGAGCTCGGTCCAGTGCTCGCCTTCGTCCTCCGACCAGGACGCGCGGCACGGGTGGAGGCCGGAGAACAGCACCAGTCGCTCGCGCCCGGTCGCGTCGGTCACGCGGTGCAGGCTCGGGCACTCGAGGCTCGTGGCGAAGCTCGCCGGCACCGGCAGCCGCTCGCTCCACGTGCGCCCGCCGTCGCGCGAGCGCTTGAGCACGATGGCGCCCTTGCCGTGACCCTGTGGGTAGACGGCGAGCAGCGTGCGCCTGTCCGCGAGCAGCACGGTGCTTACGTGGCCGAGATAGCGGCCTGGTTCGCGATCGACCAGCACGCGCTCGGCGCGCGCGTCGGTCGAGAGGTCGATCCAGCGCGCGCTCCTGTGCGGCAGCTCGCGCTCGACGACTTCGTCGCCGCGCAGCTCGGCGACCCAGGCCGTGGCGAGCGGGAACGGTGCGCACAGCGCGGCGGCCTCGTCGCAGCCGACCAGCGCGGCGGCCGAGGCGAGCGCGTCCGCCAGCGCGCCGCTATCCGGCGCCAGCGGCAGCACGACCGAAGCGGCGCTGCGCCGCGTCAACGGCCGACCATTGCGCGCGTCGATCAGGTGCGAGTGGCGCACGCCGTCGATGACCAGCGCCTGCCCGCTGTCCCCGGACGTGCTGATGCTCGCGCGGACCAGCTCGACCCTGCGCGCTGCGAGCCCGGGCAGGCCCAGGTCGATCTCGATGGTCCAGCCTCGCTTGCGCGGCGGGGCCGCCCCGCACGCGATGTCCCCGTCCAGCGCGACGAGCGCGTGATCGAGGCCGTGCTCGCGCAGCACTTCGAGCGCCGCCTGCGCCGCCGCTCCCTTGGCGATGCCGCCGAGGTCGAGGATCAACCCGGCCGGTGGTGCGACGGTCGCGCGCGCGCGGTCGAAGCGCAGCTTCGACCAGCCGCCGCGCGCGTGCACCGACTTCCAGTGGTTCGGGCTCGGGAAGGTCCCGGCGGCGCGTGTTTCGCGCCACAGGTGGGTGGACGCTCCAAGGGTCGGATCGAAGGCGCCTGCACTGGCGGCGTGCACGCTTTCGGCGATTGCAAGAATGGAAGCGAGTGCCTCCGAGACGGGCTGCGGCGTTCCGTCGGCGCGCGAGCCGAGCTGCGCGAGCTCCGAGTCGACGCGGTAATCGCTGCACACCTCTTCCAACTGGGCGATTCGTGCGAAGGCCGCGTCGAAGGCGCGCTCGGCGCTGGCGCGATCCGGCGCATACACGACGATGCGCGCGGGAACTCCCATCCGCACGCGGGTAGACTCGTGCCGCTCGAGCGCGTCGGCGGAAGGTCCGCCGCGCGCCGGCGCGCGACAAGACCCCAGTGACATGGCGATGCACGCAGCGCAGATCAGCAGGATGAAACGCATGTCGAGCACGCCATGGTACGGGTTGCTGCTGCTGCTCGGCGGTTGCGCGGGGCCGGCGCGCACGCCGGCGCCTGCTCCCGCTCCCGCGGCGGCTCCCGAGGCGGTGTCGGTTGCGGAGCCGGATCCGGCGCCGGCGCCCGCGGCCGCTCCCGCGCCGGTCGAGCCTGCGGCGGCCGGCACTCCGTTCTGGCAGGACGTGCCGGGCAGCGCGTTCCGCTTCGAGCTCGTGCCGATCCCCGGCGATCCCTCACGCGGGATCGCGCCGTTCTGGATCGGGCGCACCGAGCTGACTTGGGACGCCTTCGACGCATGGGCCTATCGGCTCGACGAGCCGGCGGACGCGGCGCCGGCGGTCGATGCGATCACGCGCCCGACCAAACCGTACCTGCCGCCGGATCGCGGCTTCGGCCACGAGAACTATGCGGTGATCTCGGTTGCCTTCAAGAACGCGAGCGAGTACTGCCGCTGGTTGTCGCACAAGTCCGGGCGCCGCTACCGGCTGCCGACGGAGGCCGAGTGGGAGCACGCGTGCCGCGCGGGCGCGGCGACGAAGTACGCGTTCGGCGACGACACCGCGCAGCTCGGCGCGCACGCGTGGTTCGCGGGCAACTCCAGCGGCAAGGCGCAGCGCGTGGCGACGAAGAAGCCCAACGCCTGGGGCCTCCACGACATGCACGGCAACGTCAAGGAGTGGTGCGTCGGCGCCGACGGCAAGCCCGTCACGCGCGGCGGCGGCTGGAAGGACGCGCCGGCGCTGCTCACCTGCGCCGCGCGCGAGACCCAGCAGCCGGCGTGGAACGCCAGCGATCCCAACGTCCCCAAGAGCCCGTGGTGGCTGTCCGACGGCTCGTACGTCGGCTTCCGCGTGCTGTGCGAAGCCCCCTGAAGCGAACATGAATCCCAACCACGCCCAACCGCCGGAATCGTCCTACTCCCGCCGCGACATCGTGAAGAGCGGCGCCGCGCTCGCGCTGCCGCTCGTCGTCGCCGGCTGCGCGGCCAGCGCGCCGGGCGCGAAGACGCCGTTCGCGCCGCGCGTTACGAAGCAGCTCAAGATCGGCGTCGTCGGCTGCGGCGGGCGCGGCACCGGTGCGGCCGTGCAGGCGCTGCGCGCCGATCCGAACACCGTGTTGTGGGCGATGGCGGACGTGTTCGGCGACCGCATGGAAGGCAGCCTGCAGGGCGTCGCGACCGAGATGGGGGAGAGCGCCGCCGCGCGCGTGCAGGTTCCGCCCGAGCGCCGCTACCTCGGCTTCGACTCGCATCGGCGCGTGACCGACGATCCGGAGATCGACGTCGTGCTGCTGACCTCCTATCCGCACTTCCGGCCCGCGCAGCTCGCGGCCGCGGTCGCGGCGGGCAAGCACGTGTTCGCCGAGAAGCCGCTCGCCGTCGACGGCCCGGGCCTGCGTTCGGTGCTCGCCTCGGCCGAGCTGGCGAAGCAGAAGCGCCTGGCGCTGCTGGTCGGCTTCTGCTGGCGCTACCACGACGGCATGCGCGCCAGCTTCGACGCGCTGCACGACGGTGCGATCGGCGACGTGCTCTCGGTGCACACGACCTACCACACCGGCACGCTGTCGCGCCGGCCGCGCCGGCCCGAGTGGAGCGAGATGGAGTTCCAGATGCGCAACTGGTGGCACTTCACCTGGATCTCCGGCGATCACATCGTCGAGCAGGCCGTGCACTCGATCGACCGCCTGAGCTGGGCGATGCGCGACGAGCTGCCGCTGCGCGTGAACTGCCTCGGCGGCCGCGCGGCGCGCAGCGGGCCCGAGCACGGCGACGTCTACGACCACTTCGCGGCGATCTACGAGTACGCCGACGGCCGGCGCGGCTTCCACACGTGCACGCAGATCGACGGCACGCCCAGCGACAACACCGACTACGTGACCGGCAGCGACGGACGCGCGGCGATCAACGGCTGGAACCCCGAGAGCTTCGTGATGCTCGATCGCAAGGGCCGCGAGGAGTGGCGCTACAAGGGCGAGAACCGCGACATGTACCAGAACGAGCACGACCAGCTCTTCGCATCCATCCGCGGCGGTTACCCGATCCACGACGGCGTGCGCGGCGCGCACTCGACGCTGATGGCGATCATGGCGCGCAACGCCGCGTACACCGGCCAGACGGTCACGTGGGAGCAGGCACTGGCCTCGCAGGAGGTGCTGGGCCCCGCCTCGTACGCGCTCGGCGATGTGCCGTTGCGCGAGGTCCCGATCCCCGGCAAGACGCCGCTCGCCTAGTCAACCCAGCCATGAACGAACCCAAGACCCGGCGCGAGCTGTTGCACTCCTCCGCCGCGCTGCTGGCGGCCCCGGCGATCCTGAAGTTCCCGTCGGTGCGGCGCGCGTCCCGGCTGCGGGTCGGCGTGATCGGCTGCGGCGGCCGCGGCACCGGCGCCGCGATCAACGCGGTGCAGGCCGCGGCCGAGTCCGGCGTCGCGGTCGAGATCGTGGCGCTGGCGGACGCGTTCGCCGATCGCGTGCGCACGTGCCGCGACGAGCTCGCCAAGCCGGAGAACGGCGTGGTCGAGCACGTGCTGGCCGGCGATGCCGATTGCCACGCCGGCCTGGACTCGTATCGGAAGGTCGTCGAGGCGCCGCTCGACGCGGTGGTCCTCGCGACCAGTCCGCACTTCCGGCCGATCCACCTCGCGGCGGCGATCGAAGCCGGCAAGCACGCATTCATGGAGAAGCCCGCCGGCGTCGACCCGAGCGGCATCCGCTCCGTGCTCGCCTCGGCCGAGCTGGCCGATGCGCGGCGCCTGTCGATCGTCGCGGGCACGCAGCGGCGCCACGAGCAGTGCTATCTCGAGGCGATGGCGCGCATCCGCGCCGGCGACATCGGCCGCATCGTCGCCGCGCGCTGCTCGTGGAACCAGGGCGGGCTGTGGGTCAAGCCGCGGCAACCCGAGTGGACCGACATGGAGTGGCAGTTGCGCAACTGGCTGTACTTCACGTGGACCTCCGGCGACCACATCGTCGAGCAGCACGTGCACAATCTCGACGTCGTGCGCTGGGCGCTCGGCGCGCAGGACGCCGCCGCGGACGCCGACCTGCACCTGGTCGGCGTGGATCCGTTGGCGGCGCGCGGCATGGGCGGGCGCCAGGTGCGCACGCAGCCCGAGTACGGCCACATCTTCGATCACTTCGCGGTCGAGTACGAGTTCCCCGGCAACGTGATCGCGTCGAGCCAGTGCCGGCAGATCGACGGCAGCGACAGCGCGGTCGAGGAAGTGCTGATCGGAACGCTCGGCACCTGCGTGCTGCGCTCGGGTTCGGCCGAGATCACCGGCGCCAGGCCCTGGCGCTGGAGCGGGACCCACAATCCGTACCTGCAGGAGCACGTCGACCTGCAGCGCGCGATCGCGTCCGACGCGCCGGTCAACGAAGCGCGCCAGGTCGCGCACTCGACGCTGATGGCCGTCATGGGCCGCATGTCCGCCTACACCGGCAAGACGGTCAGCTGGGACTTCGCGCGCGGGTCGCAGCTCGATCTCGCGCCCGGCACGTACGAGCTCGGCGCGCTGCAACCGACCGAGGTCGCCGTGCCCGGTCGCACTCCACTCATCTGAACGGGCCCCTCCGATGAATCGACGCCAGTTCCTCGGCACCTCCGCGCTGTCCGCGGCCTTCGCCGCCGCACTCCCCGCTCCCGCGCGCGCCGCGCTGGCCCGCCAGGAGACGAACGAGGTGCTGCAGCGACCGCCGGGCCGCGCGATCGAGCACGGCCGCCTGCGCCAGTCGATCGCGCGCTGGTGCTACGGCGGCATCGAGCTCGAGGCGCTGTGCGAGCGCGCGGCGCTGCTCGGCTACGCGTCGGTCGAGCTGTTGTCCGAGCACGAGTGGCCGGTCGCCGCGCGGCACGGCCTCGCCTGCGCGGTGGCCAACGGACCGGGCTCGATCGGCAAGGGCTGGAACCGCCGCGAGCACCACGAGGCGCTGATCGCCGAATCGAAACGGCTGCTGCCGCTGATCGCCGCCGCCGGCATCCCGCAGATGATCGTGTTCTCCGGCAATCGCGCCGGCCTGGCCGACGACGTCGGGCTCGCGCACTGCGCGGAGGGATTGAAGAAGATCACGCCGCTCGCCGAACAGCTCGGCGTGACCGTGATCATGGAGCTGCTCAACTCCAAGGTCGATCACCACGACTACCAGTGCGACCGCACGCCCTGGGGCGCCAAGCTGGTCGAGCAGGTCGGCTCGCCGCGCTTCAAGCTGCTCTACGACATCTACCACATGCAGATCATGGAGGGCGACGTGATCCGCACGATCCGCGAGCACAAGGACGCGATCGCGCACTACCACAGCGGCGGCGTGCCCGGTCGCGCCGAGATCGACGAGGGGCAGGAGCTGTACTACCCGGCCATCTGCCGCGCGATCGTCGACACCGGCTTCGCGGGCTACTTCGGCCAGGAGTTCATCCCGCGCCGCGATCCGTTCGAGTCGCTGGCGCAAGCGGCGCGGATCTGCGACGTATGACCGCGCTCGTGCCGGCGCTGCTGTGCCTGTTGGCGCAGGACCGCTCGGCGCCGCTCGCGCCCGCCGACGAGCTGGCGCGCTTCGACCTCGCGCCCGGGCTCGTTGCCGAACTCGTCGCCAGCGAACCCGACGCGCCGAAGGTCGTCGACATCGCCTTCGACGACTCCGCGCGGATGTGGGCGATCACGGCGACCGAGTATCCGTACGACGGCAACGAGCGCGCCGACGCCGCCGACAAGTACCGGAGCGGCGGTCGCGATCGCGTGCTCGTCTTTGACGACGTCTGGTCGCAGCCGCCGCGCGCGCCGCGCGTGTTCGCCGACGGGTTGTTCCAGCCGATGGCGATCCTGCCGTGGAGGGACGGCGCGCTGGTCGGGCACGGGTCGGAGCTCCTGTTCCTGCGCGACAACGATGGCGACGGCCGCGCCGATGCGCGTGAGGTCTGGCTCAGCGGTTTCGGCATCGAGGACAGCCACCTGCTTCCACACCGCTTGCTGCGCGGGCCCGGTGGCTGGATCTACGTCGCGCAGGGCGCGTTCAACTACTCGAAGGTCAAGGGCAACGACGGCCGCGAGACGCGTTTCGACCTGTGCAAGCTCGCGCGCTTCCGCGAGGGCGGTCGCGACTTCGAGATCGTGTGCTGGGGGCCGAACAACATCTGGGGTTTCGTGCTCGACGCGCGCGGGCAGATGTGGATCCAGGAGGCCAACGACCTGGGCATGCCACTGATGCCGCTGTTCCACGGCGCCGCGTACAAGGGGATCGGCGACGACAAGCCGCACACGCACGCGCCGTGGCAGCCGGAATTGGCCGAGTTCCAGATGGGTGGCACCGGGCTTTCCGGCCTGGCCGAGTTGGGCTCGCCGTTCAGTGGCGCCCTCGACGGCGTGTTCGCCGTCGCGAATCCGATCCTGAACGCCGTGCAGTCGATCCGCGTTCACGACGAGCGTGGCATATGGCGACTGGAACGCGGGCCGGACCTGCTCGTGTCGAGAGATCCGTGGTTCCGGCCGATCGCCGTGCACAACGGCCCCGACGGCTGTCTGTACATCGTCGACTGGTACAACGAGATCATCTCGCACAACGAAGTGCCGCGCGGCGATCCGCGCCGCGACAAGCAGCGCGGGCGGATCTGGCGCATGCGGCCGAGCGAGCGCGCTCCGGCTCGTCCGCGCGATGTGACTCGCGCTCCGCTTGCCGAGCTGCCGGGCCAGCTGCGCGACGGCACGCGCTTCGAAAAGCGCGCGGCGTGGCGCCAGATCGCCACGCGGGGCGCGCCGGAGTTGGAGCCCGCCTTGCGCGCGCTCGCCGTCGCCACGGAGCCCGAGCTCGAGACGCGTCTGCTCGCGAGCTGGTCGCTCGACGCGATCGGCGCGGACCTCGGCGGCGTCGCGAAGGCTTGCGCGATGTCCGACCAGCCAGCGCTGCGCGTGGAGGCGGCGCGGCTGTGCGAGCGACACTCCGAAGACAGTCTCTTCGGGCTCGCGCGCGCGCTGCTGCGCGACTCCAACCCGCGCGTGCGGCTCGCGGCGCTGCGGGCCTTCGCCGCGCACTCGACGCTGGAACCGGCCGACGTCGCGCTGATCGCCGAGGTCGGCGCGCATGCCGCGGCGAGTCGCGAGCCGCTGCCGCTGGGGCGCTACCGCGAATTCGAGGCCAGCCAGGCGCGCGCGCTGCTCGAGCGGCACGCGGCGCGCCTCGCTTCGGGAACCGTCGAGCAGCGCGCCTTCGCCGCGCTCGCGCTGCCGGCGGCCGAGTCGGCCCTCGCACTCGCTGCGCTCCTGCCGCAGCTCGGTCGTGCTCCGCGCGCCGAGGAGCTCGATCGCGTGCTGCAGGCGGCCTGGAGCGGCGCGCAGCCCGCGACGGAGTCGGTGAACGCGCTGCTCGCGAGCAGCGACACGCGCACGCTGTTGGTCGAGCGCGCGCTCGCGGCGCGCGAAGTGCCGCAGCCGCTGCCGAACGAGTCGGCCTGGGTCGATGCCGCGCGCGCGGCGGACGCGTCGCTGCGGCTGCGCCTGGCGCGCAAGCTGCGCCTCTCGGCGCTCGGCACCGAGCTCAGCGCGCTGGCCTGGGTCGAGCCGCCTGGTTCGGCGCGGCGCGCCGAGCTGCTGCGCACGCTGGCCGAGCTCGGCGCGGCGGCGCCGGAGCTGTGCGCGCGCTACGCGTTCGACGCGCTGCCGGGAGAGGCGCTGCAGCGCGAGGCGCTGCAGACGCTCGCGGCACTGCCGAACTCGGAGGCGCGCGCGAGCGCGCTCGTCGAGTGCGCGAGCAGGTTGCCGGAGCCTCTGGCGCGCATCGCGCTCGACGCGCTCATTCAGTACGGAGCGGGTCGGCGCCACCTGCTGGAGGCGCTCGACGCGGACCGCGTGAACACTGCGTGGATCACGCCCGAGCACGTGGAGCGCCTGCAGACCTACGACAGTCAGGCGCCGGTGCTTGCAAAGCTCGCGGCCGAGCTGGAGCGCGACGCAACGGCAGTGCTGCGGCTCAGCGGCGGCAAGGACGAGCGGCTCGACTCCGATGTGGTGCTCGACGGCCCGTTCACCGTCGCCGCCTGGGTGCGACTCGACGAGCCGATCACGAACGCCGACGGCATCCTGGGCCGCGCCGGCGGCGCGGACTTCAACTTCGCCGACGGCCGCGCGCGGCTGTACGCGGGGCCGGGGGAAGGCGATCTCGTGATCGCCAAGCGCGCGCTGGAGCCCGGGCGCTGGACCCACGTCGCGTTCACGCGCGACGCGGCGGGCTTGGCCCGCGTGTTCCTCGACGGCGAGCTCTCGGCGACCGGAACCAAGACGAGCACGAGCCGCTTCGACGGCCTGGATGTAGGTGCGACGACGCCTGAGGAGGGCACGCGCGGCGAGCTGGCGCACTTCCTCGTGCTCGGGCGCGCGCTCGACGAGGCCGAGATCGCCCAGGCGATGGCCGTGGCGAGTCCGCAGGGCTGGCCCGGCTTTCCGATTGGCGGCGCGCGGGTCGAGCGCACGCTGTCGGGCCCGCCCGTCGCGACGCCGCAGCGCGCGGCCGAGCTGCAGCGCGAGTGGGACAAGTACGCGGCAATGCTGCGCGGCGGCGGAGATGCCGTCGCCGGTCGCGGGGTCTTCGCGCGCACGTGCGAGAGCTGCCACGCGGTCGGCGGCACGGGAGGCCGGCTTGGTCCGCCTCTCGACGGTTCCGGATTGCGCACCCCCGACGGGTTGCTCGCCGCGCTGCTGTACCCGTCGCGCGCGGTCGAGGGCGGCTACCGGCAGTGGCGCATCAAGCTCGCCTCGGGCGAGGAACTCGCGGCGCTGGTCGTGCAGCAGGATGAGCGCGGACTGCTGCTGCGACGCGCCGGAATGGACGATCTGTTCGTGCCGCGCGGTGAAATCGCGGCGGCGGAGATCACCAGGCTCTCCGCGATGCCGGATGGGCAACTGCAGTCGCTGCCGGACGCCGACGCCGCCGCGCTGCTGGCCTATCTCGCGTCGCTGCGCTGAAGCGAGCGCAGCGGCGGCTCAGGCTGCGCGCGCCGCGTCGGGCGCCGTCTCGGGCGCCGATGTCGCCGCAGCGGCCGCATTGTGAGCGCGCTGAGCCTCGGTAGCGCGGTTCAAGAGCTCGCACAGCTCCTTGAGCTGGTCGCCGTCGCGCAGCTTGCACGGCTTCGTCGCGCTGCCTGCGAGCACGTCGCCAAGGAACCTCTCGAAGTGATAGACCGGGCCGGCCACGCGCTGGGTCGCGAGGATGCTGATCCAGAGGATCAGCGGCAGCACGAGCCCGAACGACACGGCGAGCACTCTGCCCGGTCAACCCGCTCGACACCGATCCCGATCGCAAGGGCTGCGACGGCGTGGCTCCGGCCAGCACCGGCGCGCACTTGCGCGACGGAGCGCTCGATCCGGAGTTCGCCGGTCCGCTGGACATGACGCTGCTGCGCCGGCTGACCGATCCGGTCACGGGCATCGTGCTCGACTCGTGGCTCGACGCGCAGGCCCAGCCCAAGGGCGACGCGTCGGCGCACCTGCCGTAGCAGCGCGTCCGGCCGCGGCGGTCAGCCGAGGCGGGCGCGAAGGTATGCGTCCAGCACCGGCTCGCCCGCGCGCGCGAGCACCGTCGCCACGTACGCGTCGCGCTCGAAGGCGACGATCTCGAGGTCCCACACGCAGCCGACCGTGTGGTAGCGGACCTCGCGCCACTCGCGCACGTCGCTCTGCGAGCGCGCCAGCACGCGCGTGCACAGCTCGTTCTCTTCGTCCCACCAGGCCAGCACGAAGAAGTCCATGCCGCGGCCGGCGTGGTGGATCGCGAAACCGACGCCCGGCCGCGAGTCCGTGCACGCCGGCTGCGGGAGCAGCGGCGCGGCGGCCGACAGCGCGTAGTCGCGAGCCTCGCTCGACAGCTCGCGCCCGGCGTAGCGCACCGTGTAGAGCTTGAGGCGATAGCCGGCCAGCTCGACGAGCTGTTCGAAGCGGCGCTCGCGCGGCGCGAATGGTTCGCTGACACGCATCGCTCAGTGTCCGAACTGCGGCACGACGGCGGCGCCGGCCTTGGACTCGATCGACAGCGCGAGCTCCTCGGCCGCGGTCACGCGCACCCAGGTCAGGCGGATCGGGTGCCAGCCCTGCTCGAGCCCAACGACACAGCCGTCGGCGCTCGCGCGCACGTCGTCGCCGTCGAGCACGAGCTCGTCGCCGATCCAGAGGCGGACACCTTCGCGGTTCGAGGGTCGCAGCGTCCACGCACCCGAGCTCGGCACCTGCACGAAGCCGTTCCACGCGATCACGAGATCGCCGCCCGGGGGCAGGCCGCCCAGATTGGCTTGCGGAGAGGCGCCGGTGGCGATCGGGGGCGAGCTGTCAAGCGCGTCGAGGTTCAGGCCCGTTGCTTCGAACACGCGGAAGGCGAGGCCGGGATCGGGGGCGCGGACGAAGACGACCGCCTTGCGCAGCGGGAGTGAAGAGGCTGTCGCGGATTCCGTCGGCGCTGGGGGCGGCACTTCCGGCGCGCGCTTCGGCGGCGGCGTGCTGTACGCGCGGACGAAATCCAGGAGCGGCGTGCCACGCGCGGAGTCGACGTCGATCCACAGGTCGGTCAGTGTTTGTCGGTCGATGCGCAGCAACCGCTTGCGCCCGATCGTCGTGCCGCGTGCAAGCACACGCGGCTCCTCAGCGCCATTGGCTCCGCGCACAGTGAACGACCCGACGCGCTGGCCGAGCTGGATCAGCTCGCCAAGTTCGAGCAGGTCGATCTCGCGCGGCGCGTCGAAACGCCAGCGCATGTGCCGCACGAACGCGTCGAATTCGCTGGGCTCGATCTGGTCAGGGAACACCGCCTGGGCCTCGTACGCGATCGCAAAGGCCGCATCGCGCCATGCCTTGAACTCCATCAGCCG
The DNA here is from genome assembly GCA_016872755.1 of Planctomycetota bacterium. Lineage (GTDB taxonomy): Bacteria > Planctomycetota > UBA1135 > UBA1135 > GW928-bin9. Next base: position 5,770 of record VGZE01000044.1, on the reverse strand, counting down.
CGCGACGTCGTTCTCGTGCACGAGTCCGCGTCGATCGACGGGCAGATTGAGCAGCAGATTCGCGCCGCGGCCGACCGAGCCGAACCAGATCTCCTGCAACTGCTCGAGCGACTTGACCTTCCCGTCCTGCTCGGCGTGGTAGTACCAACCGGGCCGGATCGACACGTCGCACTCGGCCGGGATCCAGTGCGTGCCGTCGATCTGGCCGGTGTTGAGCACCTCGACCGCCGGCGCCTTCGCGCCCGGCTCGAAGCCGGCGGGGGAGAGCATTCCCCAGTTCGTCTCGCCGACGATGCCGCGCTCATTGCCCATCCAGCGCACGTCGGGACCGACATCGCTGAAGATCACCGCGTCGGGCTGGTGGCGGTAGACGGTGTCGTGGAACAGCTTCCAGTCGTAGACCTGCTGCTTGCCGTTCGGGCCCTCGCCGCAGGCGCCGTCGAACCAGACCTCGAAGACCGGGCCGTACTGCGTCAGCACCTCGGTCAGTTGGTTCGCGAAGTACTCGTTGTACGCGGCGCCCGAGCCGTAGGCCTTCGAATTGCGATCCCAGGGCGACAGGTACAGGCCGAGTTTCAGGCCGTGCTCGCGACACGCGTCGGAGAGCTCGCGCAGCACGTCGCCCTGGCCGTTCTTCCAGCTGCTGGAGGCGACCGTGTGCGACGAGTACTTCGAAGGCCACAGGCAGAAGCCGTCGTGGTGCTTGGCGGTCAGGATGATCGCCCTCATGCCGGCTTCGCGCGCGACGCGCGCCCACTGCCGGCAGTCGAGCGCGGTGGGGGCGAAGAGCTTCGGGTCCTCGGTGCCCGAGCCCCACTCGTTGCCGGTGAACGTGTCCATGTTGAAGTGGACGAACGCGTAGTACTCGAGCTCGTGCCAGGCGAGCTGCTTGGCCGACGGGACCGGTGGCGACGGGCGGAGCGCGGCGTGGCTCGCCCCAGGCTCGCCGCGAACCTCGGACGGGTTCGGCCCGGCGCATCCGCAGGGCAGGAGCGACACGAGAGCGGCGAGGATCCGGGCGCGCATCGCATCAGAGTACTGGAGTCGGGGACCGTGCGCGAAGTACGCTCGCAACCGCATGTCGCACTTCGACTGGCTCGTCGACGGGAGCATCGTCGGCCTGTACCTGCTCGTCGTCGTCGCGGCCGGCATCTGGGTGCGCCGCTACGTCGGCGGCGTGCAGGACTTCCTCGTCGCCGGCCGCGAGATGGACGTCTACCTCGGCGTCGCGTCGCTCGCCGCGACCGAGTTCGGGATCGTCACGTGCATGTACACCGCGCAAGCCGGGTACCAGCACGGCTTCAGCGGAGCCGTCCCCGGCCTGCTGCAGTTCGCCGCGATGCTCGTGATCGGCTGGACCGGCTTCTGCGTCAAGCCGCTGCGCGAGTCGGGCGCGCTGACGCTGCCCGAGCTGTTCGAGAAGCGCTTCGGCGCGCGCGTGCGCTGGGCCGCGGGGCTCGTGATCGTGCTCGGCGGCCTGCTGAACATGGGCTTGTACCTGCGCCTGGGCGGCGAGTTCCTCGTCGTCGTCACCGGTTTCGACGCGGGCCGGCTCGAGTGGGTGATGACCGGGCTGCTGGCGCTCGTGCTCGTCTACACGGTGCTCGGAGGCATGCTGTCGGTGCTCGTGACCGACTACGTGCAGTTCGTCGTGATGAGCGTCGGGCTCGTCGCGGTCACCGTGCTCGTGCTCGTGAACGTCGGTTGGCAGCCGCTCGTCGACGCGGTCGAGCGCACGCACGGCGCGGCCGGCTTCTCGCCGCTAGCCAACCCCGAGCGCGGCTGGCCGTACCTGGTGTTCCAGGCGTTGCTCGCGACCGCCGCGACGCTGACCTGGCAGCCGGTCGTCGCGCGCGTGCTCGCGTCGAAGGACGCGCGTGTCGGCCAGCGCATCTACACGCGCACCAGCCCGTTCTTCCTCGCTCGCTTCGTGCTGCCGGGCATCTGGGGCATCGCCGCGCTCGCGACGCTCGGGCCGGTCGCGTTCGAGGCGCTGCCCGAGAGCCTGCGCGACGATCCGAGCATGGCCGCGATGCCGCTGTACCTGTCGACGGCGTTGCCGATCGGCCTGCTCGGCCTGCTCGTCGCCGCGATGCTCGCCGCCGACATGTCGACCGACAGCTCGTACCTGCTGACCTGGTCGAGCGTGATCTACAACGACCTGCTCGCGCCGGTGCGCAAGGGCTGGTCGGAATCGAAGGGCCTGTTCGTCAATCGCCTGCTCGTGCTCGCGATCGGTGCGTTCCTGTTGTTCTACGGCCTGTGGTTCGAGCTCGAGGGCAGCGCCTGGGACTACTTCACGATCACCGGCACGATCTACCTGTCGAGCCTGTCGGTGCTGATCGTCGCGTGCCTGTACTGGAAGCGCGCGTCGCGCGCCGGCGCGATCGGCGCGATCGCGTGGGGTGCGTTGTGCCCGGTCGCGTTCCTGGCGGCGCAGAAGTCGGAGGTCGCCGCATTGGTCGAGTCCGCCAAGAGCATCGGGACCTACTGGAGCGGCATCGCGGCCTTCGGCGGCGCGGCGTTGGCGATGGTGGTCGGGTCGCTCGCCTTCCCCGAGCGCAAGGAGCGCGCATGAAGCTCGTCTGGACGATCGCCGCGTTCGGCAGCCTGGCCTGGTACGTGCTGCTCACCGGGTACGTGGCCGTGCGCGGAGCCAAGGACATCCGCGCGATGCTCGCTAGACTCAGCTCTCGCAAGGAGAACCGAACATGATGTTGCCCAAGCTCGCATTGTTCGCCGCCGTCACGCTGCTGTCCTTCGCGCCGCAGGAAACCAAGCCCGCGCCGATCGATCCCAAGGACCTGCAGCAACTCGCGTGGCTCGCGGGCACGTGGCGAATCGAGCAGGGCGAGGTCGTGACCGAGGAGCACTGGCGGCCGCTGGCCGGCACGACGCTGCTCGGCACCTCGCACACCTACGACGGGACGAAGACGCGCTTCTTCGAGTTCCTGCGCATCACGGCGATGCACGGGACGATCGCGTACCTCGCACAGCCGGGCGGGCGGCCGACGCCGACCGTGTTCCTGATGAAGTCGATGTCGAAGGACGAGGTCGTGTTCGAGAACGCGCAGCACGATCATCCGCAGCGCATTCGATACGCGAAGAGCGAGCGGGGGATCACCGCGACGATCTCGCAGCTCGACGGCTCGCGCGCCGAGGTGTTCGCCTACGAGCGGCGCTAGCTCGGTCGGGCTAGCTCGTCTGGGCCCGCACGCGCTCGAGCAGCGCCTTGGTCAAGCGGATGCCCTCGGGCTCGGAGTGCGCATCGCCCTCGTACTCGATGCCGATGCGGCCGCGGTAGCCCGCCGCCTGGACCAGCGCGAGCATGCGCCGGTAGTCGGTGTGCACCTCATTGCCCGCCGCATCGAACGCATGGCTCTTCGCGCTGACGCCCTTGGCGAAGGGCATCATCTCGGCGACGCCCACGTAGCGGTCGTACTCCTTGCCGTCGCCGAGCGAGAAGTTCCCGAAATCCGGCAGCGTGCCGACGCGCGGGTGCGCGACCTTTGTCATCACGCCCGCCAGCCACGCGCCGTTCGACGACAGCCCGCCGTGGTTCTCGACGATCACGTTCACGCCGTACGGATCGGCGAGCTCGCACAACCGGCGCAGTCCGTCCGCAGCGAGCTTCTGCTGCTCGTCGTAGGCGCCCTCGCTGTAGGCGTTGACGCGCACCGAATGACAGCCGAGCGCCTTGGCGAGCTCGACCCAATAGCGGTGGTTCTCGACCGCCTGCGCGCGCTTCGCCGCGTCCGGATCGCCGAGGTAGCCCTCGCCGTCGCACATGATGAGCAGGCTCGTGACGCCGTGATCGTCGGCGCGCTGCCTGAGTTCGCCGGCCAGCTTCGCGTCGCCCTTGCGCTTGGCGTAGAACTGGTTCACGTACTCGATCGCATCGATGTGGTACTCGAGCGTCGCGACGCGCGCGAAGTCGAGCGGGTCGAGCGCCCCGCCGCGGAACGCGCGGTGCAGCGACCACTGGGCGAGCGAGATCGAGAACCAGGGCGGGGCCGGGCGGCTGTCCGCGCCGGGGGCACGGCAACCGAGGGTCAGGCCGGCCGAACCGGCTGCGCACAGGCTCAGGAACGAGCGGCGATCGAGGGGGGCGGGCATGCGCGCAGCATCGCGGGCCGGGCGCGCGGCCGCAAGGTTCGGGAATGGAGGCCGAGCCACCGCAAGCGGTAGTATGGGAGGACTGGGGGACTCCCTTCCCCTGGGCCCCCTCGATGCGCTGCCCCCGCTGCAAGGCCGACAATGACCGCGTGGTCGACTCGCGCGCCAGCAGCGACGGCCGCTCGATCCGCCGGCGCCGCGAGTGCTCGGCCTGCCTGCTGCGCTACACGACCTACGAGCGCGTCGAATCGACGCCGCTGCGCGTGATCAAGAAGAGCGGCGAGCGCGTGCGCTTCGAGCGCGAGCGCGTGCTCGGCGGCATGCTGCGCGCCTGCGAGAAGCTCAGCGTGCCGCTCGAAGACCTCGAGGCGGCCGCTGCGCGCGTCGAGGCGCGCGTGCAGGAGGAATACGACCGCGAGGTGCCCAGCACCGTGATCGGCGCGCTGGTGATGGACGAGCTCAAGCGCATCCACCACGTCGCGTACGTGCGCTTCGCCAGCGTGTACCGCGAGTTCAAGGACGCCAGCCAGTTCCTCGACGAGCTGCGGCCGATCCTCGAGGGTCGCGGCCTCGCGCCGGGAGCGGGTGACGGCGCCGGCGGCAGGAGCGCGGACCGCGGCGGCGCGGACCGGGGCGGGGACGCGTGAGCCGTGCCGATGCCGAGCCGCGGCCGGGTCCGGCGCGCGTGCGGAAGCGCGACGGGCGCGAGGTGCCCTTCGACGTCGCGAAGATCGCGCGCGCGATCGAATTGGCGCAACAGGCGGTGGGGGAATCCGACGCGCGCTTCGCCGGCGAGGTCGCCGGCGTGGTCGAGTTGGCGCTGCGCCGCGTCGCGGACGAGCGCGCCGCGCGCCGCGGCAGCCCCGAGCTTTCCGAGCCCTACGTGCCGACGATCGAGGAGATCCAGGATCTCGTCGAGCGCGCGCTGATCGAGCTCGGCCGCGCCAGCGTTGCCAAGGCCTACATCCTGCACCGCGAGCGCCGCGCGCAGGTGCGCGCCGCGCTGCGCGTGCGCGAGGATCGCCCCGGTGCCGCCCCGCGCGTGCACGCGACGCACCAGACCAGCGCCTGGAGCAAGGCGCGCATCGCGGCGGCGCTGATCGAGGAGGCGCTGCTGCCCCGCGCGACGGCCGAGGAGGTCGCCCGGCGCGTCGAGCAGCGCGTGATCGAGCTCGCGCTGCCGCGCATCACCAGCGGGCTGGTGCGCGAGCTCGTCGACATCGAGCTCGCCGAGCTGGGCCTGACCCACGCGCTCTTGCGTCAGGAGGCGCTCAAGCTGCCGCGCCACGATCTGCGCAAGCTGCTCGCCGGCAATGGCGGCGAGCCGTGGCGCGACGGCGCCGCGCCCGCGCTCGACGAGCTCGACGCGTGCGTGTCGGAGCGGTTGCTGGGGCGCTACGTGCTCGAGGACCTGCTCGAGCCGGCGGCGGCCGAGCTGCACCTGTCGGGCGATCTGCACATCGAGCAGTTGGGTCGCGCGCACCAGCCGCTGTGGCTGGCGGGCACGGCCGGCGCCTGCGCCGCGGCGCCGTTCGAGGGACTGGGCGAGTTGGCGCGCTGGCTGCGCGCCAGCGGCGCCGGCGTCGTGCTCGAGGAGAGCGGCGCCTGGCTCGTCCCGCTGCTGCGCGGCGCGCGCGGCGATGCGCTCGCGCAG
>VGZE01000043.1 GCA_016872755.1 Planctomycetota bacterium | reverse complement strand
CACGCGCTGGCGAACGGCGCGGCGGCGCAACCCGCTGCGCGCGTCGCCGAGGCGCTGCGGGCCGGCGGCGAGCTCGTGCACCTCGGCACGGCCGGCGATCTGCGCCGCCATGCGGCCGACGTGATCGAGCGCTACTCGCCCGGCGAAGTGGACCTGATCTCGGGCCTGCGCGTGCCGCAGCTCCTGAAGTAGCGCCTGGAACGGACGCAGGCGCTCCCGGCGCCGCCCCTGCACCGCCTGCGGCTGCATGCGCAGCCGCGGGCGGTGTCGCATCCATCGGTCCGCGCGGGCCTACGCTACGCTGTGGGCCGCATGAAGATCGCACTCGTACCCGTTGCCCTCGCCGGTCTCCTCGCGCTTGTCGCCCCCCGCGCGGAGGACCCTCAGGCCCCCGCGCCGCGAGTCGGCTCCGGCGCGCACTCCTACGACTGGCAGCGCGGCTGGTTCCAGCTCCCCGCCGGAGTCGAGTTCGGCAACACGCACGGCAACATCGCCTTCGACGCCGGCGGCCGCGTGTACGTGAACACCGACAGCGAGCGCGCCGTCATGGTCTTCGGCCCCGACGGCCGCTTCATCGACGCTTGGGGCAAGGAGTTCGCCGGCGGTGCGCACGGCATGTGCATCGCCACCGAGGGCCGCGAGGAGGTGCTGTGGCTCGCGCACACCGGACGGCACGAGGTCGTCAAGTGCTCGTTGCAGGGCGAAGTGAAGCTGCGCATCGGTTGGCCCGAGGCGTCGAAGCGCTACGCGAGCGCGAACGAGTACGCGCCGACCGCGGTCGCGATCGGTCCGGCGGGCCAGGTCTTCGTCGGCGACGGCTACGGCCGCTCGTGGGTCCACGAGTTCGACGCGAGCGGCGCCTACGTGCGCACCTTCGGCGGGCCGGGCGGTCAGCCGGGTCAGTTCAACTGCCCCCACGGGCTCGGCATGGACCTGCGCGGCGCCGAGCCTCTGCTCGTCGTCTGCGACCGCGAGAACCACCGGCTGCAGCGCTTCGACATGCAGGGGCGGCTCGTCGACATGATCGGCGGCGACCTGCGCCGGCCGTGCACGGTGCAGCAGAGGGGCGACGAGCTGCTCGTCGCCGACCTCGCCGGGCGGGTGACGGTGCTGGGGAAGGACAACCAGGTCGTCGCGCACCTGTGCGACCAGCCGGATCCGAACAAGCGCGCGCAGAACGGCGTGCCGCGCGAGCAGTGGATGGAGGGCGAGTTCATCTCGCCGCACTGCGCGCGCTGGGACGAGCGAGGCAATCTGTACGTGATGGACTGGCTGGCGCAGGGGCGCTTGACGCGGCTGGCGCGGGTTCCGGCTCGGTAGGCGGCGCGCGCGTGATCGCGCGAGTTCGCGCGATTCCCGGCGGCAGAGACTTCCGCGTGCCGAATTCGCTGCTAGTCTCCCGCCCCCGATGCAGGAGCTCATTGCCTCGCTGAACCCCGAGCAGCGCGCCGCGGTCGTCACGACCGAGGGCCCGGTGCTCGTGCTCGCCGGCGCCGGTTCCGGCAAGACCCGGGTCATCACGGTCCGCATCGCGCACCTGCTCGCCAAGGGCGTCTCCCCCAGCGCCGTCCTGGCGATGACCTTCACGAACAAGGCCGCGGCCGAGATGCGCGAGCGCGTCGCGAAGCTCGTCGGCAAGGACAAGGCGGCGGAGCTCACCGTCGGGACCTTCCACGCCTTCGCCGCGCGGCTCCTGCGCGAGCACGGCCCCAAGGTCGGCATCGGCGCCAACTTCACGATCTGCGACGGCTCCGATCAGCAGAGCGCGATCAAGGGCGCGCTGCGCGAGCTCCGGATCGGCGAGGCGGTCATGCAGCCGAGCGCGCTGCACGCGAAGATCTCGCTCGCGAAGAACCGGCTCGAGACGTCCGCGGATCTGCTGAAGCAGGCGGCCGACGACGAGGACGAGTTGGTCGCGCGCGCGTGGCAGAAGTACGACGAGCACCTGCGCAGGAACCGGACGCTCGACTTCGACGACCTCTTGCTCTACGCGCTGAAGCTGCTGCGCGAGCACAAGGCGGTGAAGGACGCGCTCGCCAGGCGCTACCGCTACGTGATGGTCGACGAGTACCAGGACACCAACGGCCCGCAGTACGAGATCGTGCGCCAGATCGCGGGTTCGCACCGCAATCTGTGCGTGGTCGGCGACGACGACCAGTCGATCTACGGCTGGCGCGGCGCGGACATCACGAAGATCCTGTCCTTCGACAAGGACTTCCACGGCGCCAAGGTCGTGCGGCTCGAGACCAACTACCGCTCGACCCCCGAGATCCTCAGCGCGGCCAACCGCGTGATCCGCAACAACCCCAGCCGACACGCGAAGGAGCTGCGCTCCGCGCTCGAGAGCGGGGTGCCGGTCACCATCGCGGCGGCCGAGGACGAAACTGCCGAGGCCGAGCACGTGGTGCGCGAGATCAAGAAGCTGGTGAGCGAGCGCAAGGCCAAGCTCTCCGACTTCGCGATCCTGTTCCGCACCGGCCAGCAACCGCGGCCCTTCGAGGCGGCGCTGCGCTCGCAGCAACTGCCCTACGACCTCGTGGGCGGGATGTCCTTCTTCGACCGCAAGGAAGTGCGCGACGTGCTCGCGTACCTGAAGCTCGTCGCGAATCCCGGCGACGAGACGTCACTGCTGCGCATCGTCAATTGCCCGCCGCGCGGCGTCGGCAAGACCACGCTCGAGCGCGTCGTCGAGTACGCAACCGCGCAGGGCATCTCGGCCTGCGAGGCCTTCGACCGCGGCGCGTCGATCCCGGACGTCAACCAGGAAGCAGTCGCGATCGTGCGCCGACTGCGCGAGGAACTCGCGGCCCACGCGGCGGGAGGCATGGAACGCGACCTGCCCGGCGCCATCGAGCGCCTGGTCGAGCGAGTCGGCTACCGGGCCGAGGTCGAGCGGCTGCACGCCGATCCACTCGCTCGCGACGCGCGCTGGGCCGGCGTGACCGAGATCTACGACTTCGCGGCGAATTACCAGCGCCGCGCGCGCAAGCCGTCGCTGCTCGGCTTTCTCGAGGAGCTGACTCTCAAGAGCGCGGACGAGCAAGAGGACTCGGATGCGTCGACGCGAGAGGCCGTGAAGTTGATGACCCTGCACGCGGCCAAGGGCCTGGAGTTTCCGCGCGTGTACCTGGTCGGACTCGAGGAAGGCCTGCTGCCCCATGCTCGGTCGGCGGCCGAGGGAACGATCGAGGAGGAGCGCCGCCTGATGTACGTCGGCGTCACGCGCGCGCAGCGCGTGTTGTCGATCACGTGGGCCAAGGCGCGAGCGAAGTTCGGCAAACGCATGCCGTCGATGCCGTCGCGTTTCCTGCACGAGCTCAAGGGAGTTGCTCCTCCGAAAGAGTGGCGGGCCATCGAATCCGCGCTCGAGGATCGCAGCCGGCGCGAGAAAAAGGACCGGGGCCGCGGCTCCACCGCTGGTACGGCGAAACCGGCGAAACGCGCCTCGCGCCGCTGAATTCGGGAGCCCCCATTCCCACGGCGGAGACGGCCTGGAAGGGGTCTCCCCGACTTTTCGTTATCGAGTACCGGTCACTCGGTCGATGCATGAGTGCCGGAGTTCCTCACTCCGGTGCCTTTCCCCAAGGATCTCTGGAAACAAGTGCCTGCCCTCCCGCGAGGGAATTCGCCGACGGCTTCACAAATGGCCTGCGGCGCGTTCACCCGCGCGAGAGGCACGGCTTGACCCGCCCTGCGCCGCGTCCCGCGGCCCACACTCCAAGAGGTTCCCATGCGTCTAGTTCGAAATCGCCTCGTCATCCCGGCACTGGTCGCCGGACTCGTCTTCTCCTCGATCTGGGCGAGTGACCACATCTGCCGCACGGTGACGTGCGACGCGTACCAGATCGTGAACGGTGAGCTGCAGAAGACGGTGTTCGCGCGCGGCGACATCGTGAGCACCGAGTCCGGCTGGATCGTCCACTCGACGCTCGGCTGGGACCAACTGAACTGACCCGCCATGACCTGGCGCGCCCACACGCCAGGCACAGCGGCACGGACGAGTCCCACGTTGCTGGCGGTGCTGGCTACAGCCGGCGCCGGGCTCGCCGCGTCCCTGCTGTTCCTGCGCACGCGCGAACCCGCCGACGTGCCCGAAGGGTCCGCGCGCGCGGTGACGCCACCGGCTGCCCGGCCGGCGGCGGATGCGGAACTGACCCATGCGCCAAACCGCGGGCCGGACTTCTACGCGGCGCATCGCTCCGAACCCGCCGCTCGGCTGGAGGCGGAGGGGGCGGAGAGTGCGCCGCTCGTCCGGGATCCTGGCGCGGCCGAGGACACGACTCGCATTCGCGTCGTGGACAGCCGGCAGCGCCCGGTCGCCGGCGCCGCGGTCGAGATCTGGCTCGAGCGCCCAGGCTCCGCGCCCTCGGCATCCGGGGACACGCTGACGTCCTGGACCGACGAAGACGGCCTGCTCGAGATCCACGAAGCGTGGAGTCAGCTCCGGGCGGTGGCCTGGAGCGAGCACGCCACCAGTGCGGCCGCGCAACTGAGCGCGGCCGTCGACGAGGTGAAGCTCGTGCTCATCGACTCGCGCGGCGTCGGCGGGCGCGTCCGCGACGCGAATACGGGCAGGCCCATCGCCGGCGCGCGGATCTCGGTGTGGACGCATGCAAGCAGCGACACGGTCGAGAGCGACGCCGACGGCGCGTTTCACCACCCGCGCCTGCCGGCGAGCGGTTCGCGCCAACAGGTGCGCGTGACCGCGCCGGGATATGCCCCGAGCATCGCGTTGGTGGAATTCGACGAACGCAAGGGTACGCGCTCGTGGGCGGGCCCGCGCGCCGAGGCCCGGGTGCACGGCCTGGGTAGCGATGCTTGGCTCGAGCTCAAGCTGTCGCCCGCGGCGCGGATTCGAGGTCATGTCCGCGACTCGGGAGGTGCGCCGATCGCCCATGCGCGCCTGCGCGCGGAAGGCTACGCGCTGTTGTGGTCCGGCGCGGCCTCGCCCGACACGGCCGACGCGCTCAGCGACGAGAACGGCGCCTATGAACTTTCCGGCTTGCGCCCCGGCATCGCCCATGCGGTATCCGTCGAGGCCGCGCCCTACGCGGCGCAGGTGGTGGAACTCGGCTGCGGCGCAGAGCTGACCCATGATTTCCGGCTCGAACCCGAAGCGACCGTCGAAGGCCTGCTGCTCGACCCGGCCGGGAATCCCGCCGAAGGCCTGCAGGTGGAGTTGCGGCGCACCGATGTGCCGGCCGCGGTCGAGTGCGGCTCCGACACGGTCGGCGTGCGCAGGCTCGGACGGCGCGCGCGGACCAGCACCGATGCGGCGGGCGCCTTCATGTTCGAGGGACTGGGCCCGCACCGCTATCAGTTGCGCGCCTCGCGCGGACATCAGGAGTTGCTGCGCCACGACTTCGTCGCGGGCCCGGCCGAGAACATCTCGCTTCCGCCCCTCGCGCTCGAACCGAGCGCTCTGACTCTGCAGGGCATCGTCGAGGCGCCGGCCGGCGACTCGCGCGACGCCGAATTTGCTGGTTGGCGCATCGAGACCTGGCGCGACAGGCTGCTCGGCAGCGTGAATGTCGGGAGCGACGGCAGCTTCCGCATCGCGGGCCTGGACGCGGAAGCTCCCTACGAGCTGCGTCTGTACTCGGAAGGAGCCTCCGGCCGCCTGCTCGTCAGCAAGCAGGCCTGGGCCTACGAGCCCGCGCGCCTGGTGGCACCGATGCGTGATTGAGCGTCCCGAGCGCGACGGATCGCTCCGAGCTCGAAAGATCGCCGCGGTCACGCCTGCGCGACCGTGCCGCGCGCGCTATAACCAGAGCATGGGCCGATCCGTGGGGATCCCCCATCGCATGCTCATGGCCGAAGGCGCACGATCCCGCGGACCTGACGAAGACAAGATCTTCGTCGAGCGACTGGGGCAGATCGCGCGACGCGGAGCGAAGGACGACCGCTTCCGCGTGCTCAGCGAGATCGCGCAGGGCGGAATGGGCCGTGTGCTGCGCGTCTACGACGAGGATCTGCGGCGTGAGTTGGCAATGAAGGTGATCCGCCTGGACGCATTCCAGGGAATCCCGTCGGGAGCCTCGACCGATGCCCGCGAGAATCTGGCGCTGTTCCTCGAAGAGGTGCAGATCACGGGCCAGCTGGACCACCCGAGCGTCGTGCCCGTGCACGACATCGGCGTGAACGCGCGCGGCGAGCTGTACTACCTGATGCCGCTCTTGCGCGGCGTGGATCTCAAGGTCGGCATCGAGCGGATGCGTCGCACCGAGGACGGCTGGACACTGGTGCGGGTGATCGAGGCGATCTGCCGCGCGGCGCAGGCCGTGGAGCACGCGCATCGCCGCGGCGTCGTCCACCGCGATCTCAAGCCCGCGAACCTGATGGTGGGCGACCTCGGCGAAATCTGGGTTCTCGACTGGGGACTGGCACAGTTGCAGCGCGTCCCACTGGCCGGTGCCGAAGCAGGCGTCGATTCGGAAACCCACCTGCTCTTGCGCGCCGGCGGAATAGTCGGCACGCCGGGGTACATGGCTCCGGAGCAGGCCGAGGGGCTGACCGGAGCCACCGGCACGCACTCGGACGTCTATGCGCTCGGCGCAGTGCTGTACCACGCGTTGACGGGCGAGATGCCCTACACCTCGCCGCCGCAGAGCTGCGCGGCCGACACGATCGTGCAACGCACGCTGTCCGGCCCGCCGCGGAGCGTGCACGAGCTCGAGCCCCAAGCCCAGCCCGAACTCGTCGCGATCTGCGAGAAGGCGATGCAGCGCGATCCGGCACAGCGCTACGCGAGCGCGCTTGCGATGGCGGTCGACCTGCGCGCCTGGCTCGAGGGCCGCGTCGTCAGCACGTACGACGTCGGCATCGTCGGGACCTTCCGCAAGTGGCGCCGTCGCAACCGTGCCGCGGCGCGCTCGCTCGACGCGCTGGCGGTCGTTGCGGTGTTCGGCTCGCTTGCCTTCGCCATCCAACAGCGCCGCAACGTGATCGCCGTCGAGCGCGCGAACGTCGAGGAGATGCGCGCGAACCACGCAGCGAACCTGCGCGCGGCCGATCTCTCCATCCAGGGCTATGATGCGCGCGAAGCCCAGCGCCTGCTCGAGCTGTGCCCGACGTCGATGCGCGGGTGGGAATGGGATTGGCTGAGGGCGCAGGCGGATGCGTCGCGGGCCGTGCTGACCGGGCACAAGGTCGGCGTGGTGGCGCTCTCGGCCGACGCGCACGGCCGGCACGTGGCGTCGTTGGACGACGATGGCGGCGTGTGGTCGTGGGATGTCGCTGCGCGCGAGGGGCGCTGCCTGATTCCGGCGCGCCCAGGCCGCGATCGCCGGCCGCTCGCCATCGCCCTCGCGCCGTCAGGTCGCACGCTGGCCGCTTTGACGGACGACGGCGGCATCGAGATCCGCGAGCTCGATACGCCGGCTGCGGCGCGCGTGCTGCGCATCGACAGCGGGACGCCCTGCGCGCTGGCCTGGTCCGGCGATGGAAAGCGTCTCGCCTGCGGCACGACCGCCGGCGGCATCGCCATCCTCGATGCCGCAGACGGTGCGCCGCTCCGCGCGCCCCTGGCCGGTCGCGCCGGGGAAGTCATCGGCGTGAGAGGCTTGGCCTTTTCGCCCGATGGCACTCGTGTGCTGGCATGGAATCACTCCTCGCCACCGCTGCTGTGGTCTTGGGACAGCGAGGCGTTCCAGACGCCGCTCAAGCTCTCCTCCGGGATCGCGCGCGCGGCGAGTTTTTCCGCCGATGGATCGCGCATCGTCGCGACGGGCGGCGCGGGGCAGGTGCTCGTCCATGACCCGTCCGACGGCACGCTGCTGGAGGCGTTCGATTGCGGCCGAGGCTCGGTCCATGCCGCGGAATTCACGAACGACGGACGAGCCCTCCTGCTCGCCGATCACCAAGAGACGCTGCTCCTGTGGCCGCTGGACGGGGCGGCGCCCGAAGCGGTGCTGATCGGGCACACGGGGACCGTGGAAGCGCTCGCACGCCTGGGCACCACGGGCGACTTCGTCAGTTGCTCCGCCGACGGCACTCTGCGCCTGTGGACGCCTTCGCAGCGACGGCGCGGCATCGAGCAGATCCAGACTCCGGGCCTGGTCGCCTGCGGCCAACTCGCGGAGGACGGCGGCCTCCACGCCGTCACGGTGGATGGTCGCATCGCCGTGCGCCGCGGCGATGCGTTCGACTTGCTCGGGCCCGCCATGGAACCGGCGCTCGGGCTGCGCGCCGCGGTCAACGCGCACGACGGCCTCGCGCTGCTGGGCAACATGAAGGGCGCGCTCGAGTTGCGCAGGCTGTCGGACGGCGGCATGGAGCGCGCCATGACGGCCTTTTCATGCGCGGTCAGCGCCGTCGCCCTCGACGCCGGCGGCTTGTGCTTCGCGGCGGGAGCGGACGACGGAACACTGGCCGTGTACGCGCGAGAGACCGGCATCGAGCTGCTGCGACACGCCGACGCAACCGAGAGCATCAGCGCACTGGCCTTCTCGCCGCCGATCGATGACGGCCCTCCGATGCTTGCGTATGGCCGCAAGGGCGGCGGACTGTGGCTGGACGAGCCGTTCGCGGGCGGCAAATCGCGCACCCTGAGCCTGCGAACACACGAGATCGCCGCCTTGGCCTGGTCCTCCGACGGCCGGCGACTGGCGGTCGGGACCCACGGCGGCACGATCACGCTGTTCGATCCTCTGGGCGGACAGGATCCGGAGGAGCTGGTCGGTCACGGCGGACCGGTGCGCGCGCTTTGGCTGTCGGCGGACGGCTCGCGCCTGTATTCGGCATCGCGAGACAAGACGCTGCGCATCTGGGATCCGCGCTATGCGGCACCGCTGTTGACGCTCCCCGCTCGGGACCTGGAACTCGAGACCTTGGCCACCGACGCGAGCGGTCGAAGAATCGCGTGTGGAGACTACGCGAAGAGCGCCAGGGGCCGTTCGATCATGCTGATCTGGTCCATCGAGTGACGAAGATCCGCCGGCCCGCGCGTAGTAACTTAGTGAGATGAGCGTCGCCGGCATCCTCTACTCGCTCGGCAGCATCCCGATGTTCGCGTCGCGGCCTTTCCTGGCTGCGCTGATGACCTCGGCATTCATGCGCTGGGCCGAGCACATTCCATTCGTCGACCCCGAGGTGGCGCGAGCCCTGTCGGACCACGCGCCGCAGTGGTTCACCAGCAACTCCGCGCTGTCCGTCATGGCCCTGTTGGCGGCGCTCGAGATCTACGCGGCCAAATCGCCCGACGTTCGCGCATTCCTCGAACAGATCGACGGCTTCGTGAAGTCCGGCGTCGCCGTGCTCGTCTCGATGGCCCTGCTCGACAAGGAGTCGGCGGCCATCCTGAAAACGCTCAACCACCAGGACCTGTTCGGCCTGCACACGCTGTGGTCACTTGCAGTCGGCGGCGCGGTGTACCTGGTGTCCGCCCTGCGACGCGCCGTCCTCGAGTGGATCTTCGACATCGACGACAACGACGACCTGGGCGTGCAGACCCTGCTGATGCGCGTCGAGACGGCTTGGACCGCAGGGGGACTGTTCTTCATCCTCCTCTTCCCGGCCGTCGCGATCGGCCTGTCGGCGGCGACGGCGCTGGGGCTGTGGTACCTGCAGCGCCGCGCGGAATGGAAGGAAGACCAGGCGAAGGTGCCGTGCGCGAGCTGCGCTGTCCGCATCCACCCCTCCGCACTGACCTGCCATGCCTGCAACAAGGACGTCGCTGCGCCGCGCCGCATCGGAGTGTTCGGGCAGCCCAAGGAACAGGCGATCGAGGATCGCGTGGAGCATCGGTTCCTGCTGGTCGGCCGCAAGCGCTGCCCGGTCTGCGCAACGCGCCTCAAACAGCGCGCCGTGCAGCAGGACTGTCCGACCTGCGGTCGCAAGACCTTCGCGAGCACCGCAGAGTTCGAGCAGTACCTGAGCGCGCTCGACGCGCGGCTGCCGCGCACGCTCGGCATCTGCCTGCTGCTGGGCGCGATCCCCATCGTGGGCGTGATCCCCGGTGTCGCGTATTACCGGCTCACTCTGGTCGCCGGTTTGCGCGGCTACATACCGCCCTTGCGCGGCTGCATCTCGCGGTGGCTGGTGCGCGTGGTGAACTGGGTGCTGATCGGCTTCCAGGTCGTTCCGATCGCGGGCGCGCTGGTGCTGCCGCTGATGTGCGTGACGAACTATTGGGTCTATCGGCGCGCGCTGCGAGGGCGAGCCGAAGACGACCTGCGCGCCGATCAGAGCAGCGCCGAGGATCTGGGAGCCACGGCACGCCGGGCCAGCCACTGATCCAGCGCGGCAAGGCTCTCGAAGCACTCGACGCCGCGCGGACCGCGGCGAACGCTGCGCGCACCGGCTCCGCCGATCGCGAGCACGACGTCGGCGGGCAGGTCCGAGCGCAGCCGAGCCACGCTGCGGTCCGTCTCGATCCCGCCGGTCGCGAGCGAGATCCCGATCATCACGATCTTCGCGTGCAGGGCCCGCGCGGCCGCGTCGATTTCGGCGGCGGGCAGGTCCGTTCCCAGCACCTTGACGCGAAAGCCGCGCTCCGCGGCAAGCCACGACGACATCACGATGCCGAGTTCGTGTCGCTCGCCGGACAACGTCGCCAGCAGCATCAGAGGGCCGGTGGCTCGCGGTGCGCGCGCGGCGCGATGCGCTCGCATCCAATCCTGCAGGGACTCGACCAATGCGTGCTCGTGGCGGATCTCGAGCGCGCCGCTGCTCCAGGCGCGGCCGACCATCACCAGCAGCGGTGCAACGACTCTCTGCAGCACATCCAGAGGCCCGGACTGGCGCAGCGCCGCGTCGAGCTTCGCTCGCAATTCCAGGTCACGGTGATCCCGGACCAACTCGACCAGGTGATGGAGATCCTCGACGGGAGTGTCGGGAACACTGCTCGACTCGAGCAGCCTGAGCAGTTCCAACGCGCTCATGCGAAGCACCTTCGACGGCCGGTGGCCGAGGGCGATCGCTTCTGCCACGCGGCGCAGCCAGATCACCTGCTCGCGCGTGTAGCGACGGTGTCCGGAAGCCAGCCGCTGCGGCGCGGGCGCACCGTAGCGGCGTTCCCAGACCCGCAGGGTGTCGGGCGTGAAGCCGGTCGCCGCCGCAATGTCGCCGATCGAGAGAAGGGCGAGGTCCCCCTTGACGGGGTCATCGGAAGCGATTGGAGCGGGCATTGGGTAGGGTGGCGCAGGCTGGTTGTCCAAATCTAAGCCTAGACAAGCCGCATTCCTACCCCTCCAGTTGGCGCTCACTGCCCGGCGGCACCGGCGCCGATAATCCCGTGTCGCCCTTGAAGCCAGAGCTCGTCTTTCTCGAAGGCGTCGATCGCGAGCCGGCGATCGAGGCCCACTGGCGCGAGTGGCACGCCTCGCGGCCGCGTGATGTCCACCGCGAGCACGTGCAGCGCGCGATGTCCAGCCGCTGGGGCCGCCGCGCATGGCGTGTGGCCGCCATGCGCGATCGCGAGGGTCGCGTGCTGGCGACCGCCTTCGTGTACGACCTGCATTACCGGCTCGCGACGCAGCGACTGCGCTTGGCCGGGATCGGCGCGTTGTGCGTCGACCCGCAGTTGCGCCGCCTCGGCATCGGCTCGCAATTCCTCAGCGCGCTGCACGAGCGGCTGCACGAGGAGCGGCACGACGGCTCCGCCCTGTACTCGCGCATCGGCCGGGAGTTCTACGAGCGCCTCGGCTACCACCGGCTGCCCTCGCGCCTGGTCGAGGCCGACCTCGTCGAAGGACGCGACCCGCGCTTCGAACCGACGCAGTCCTTGCTGCGCGAGTTCGAGCCGCGCGACTTCCCCGCCGTGCGCAACCTGTACAACACTTCGAGCGCGCTGCAGCGCTGGGCCTTCCTGCGCGAGGACGAGTACTGGCGCCACCGGCTCGACGCGCAGTCCGAACGCGCCAGGCTCTTCTCGCGCGGATCCGGCCGAGCGCTCTTCCTGGTGGGCGAGCGCGACGGGCGCGTCGTCTCCTACCTGCGCGCGGCCCCGGCTTCCGGCGGAGACGTGCTCGAGCTCCTCGAGTACGGTTTCGAGCCGGGCGCGGGAGAGGACGTGCCGGCACTGGTCTCCCACGCGGCGGAGTCCAACGGCGGCACGCGCCCCCGGCGCGCGCGCGCGCTCGCACCGACGCGGCTTGCGAATCTGCTGCCGGCGCGCGCTCCGACCTGGCACTCCGAACGCCGGCGCATCTTCATGCTCAAGTCGTTCGGCGGATTCGAAATCCCCTCGGACGCGCCGCAGGACGAGCGACTGGTCTGGGCCAGCGACAGGTTCTAGCCCGACCTATTCATGAGGCCACGAGCGAAACGTCGCGAATGGCTGCAAATGCAGCGATCTGCGACTGAGAGCAGCGGAGACGACCTCTGGCAGGTCGTCGAGACCTCGCAAGGAGCAGAGCGCTGCAGTTGCGGCCAGTCGCGACGTTGCAGCCGGGGGCTCATGAATAGGTCGGGCTAGCAGCGCGGCGGAACGCTCACTCGCGATAGCCGAGCACGACCAGCAGGCAGGGACCGCGCGCGATCACCGCGAGGCCCAGCTCCGCGGCCCGCGCAAGCGCGCGTTCGCTCTCGGCGCCGGGCTGCATCCACAGGCGCCGGATGCCGGCCGCGGCGGCCTCCTCGACGACCTTCTCGGTCACGGGCGGCGGCGTGATGATCGAAAGGCCTCGCACGCCGGCCGGGAGGTCGGCGATGCTCTTCGCGCAGGCCAGCCCCTCGATCCTCTCTTCGCGCGGGTGCACCGGCGTGACGGCGAGCGCGTGCTGCTGGTAGCAGCGCAAGACCTTGTTGCCGTACTTGGAGCGGTCGGTCGAAGCGCCGATGACGGCCCAGGGGCCGGCGGCGAGGAAGTCCCGAATCGAATCGTCCACGGCACGAGCGTAGCGCGCACGCGTCTCGCTCCGAAGCGCGAGTGGCGATATCCTCTCCGCCCCTCCTGAGGCGCCGCAGCCCGTGACGACCAACGCCCGCAAGCCCGCCCGCCGACGCTCCGAGGTCCCCGCAGATGTGCGCCGTGCACTGTCCTCGGGCGAGCTCGAGAGCGCGAACCTCGTCGAGTGGCTGGTGGTCGACCAGCTCGAGCTGCTCGAAACCCTTCTCGAGCGCCTCGATGTCGGCAAGCCGGCCGACGCGCTCTTGTCCCGCGCCCGCCAGCTGCAACGCAAGGGCGTAATGCAGCGCGTGGCGGGCATCGGCGGCTTGCTGCACGAGCTGGTCGCCGGACTCCCGTTGCGCGAGCGCGCGCGCGTGCGCAAGGCGATCCTGGGCCATCGCTCGGACATGGTGCGCGCCTGGGGTGCTTACCTCTTGTGCGCGGAGCGCAATGTCGCACTGGCCGAACGCCTGGCGCTGCTGCGCCCGCTCGCCGCCGACGCGCACTTCGGCGTGCGCGAGATCGCGTGGTCCGCGCTGCGCCCGCACGTGATGGCCGACCTGGACCGCGCGCTGCGCCTGCTCGAGCCCTGGGCGCGCGACCGCGATCCCAATGTGCGCCGCTTCGCCAGCGAGATCACGCGCCCGCGCGGGGTGTGGTGCCATCACATCCCGGTGCTGAAGAAGGACCCGGCGCGCGCGGCCGAGTTGCTCGAGCACTTGCGCTCGGACCCGTCGCGCTATGTGCGTGATTCGGTCGGGAACTGGCTCAACGACGCGGCCAAGAGCCGGCCCGACTGGGTCAAGACCCTGACGCGCCGCTGGCTGGCGGAATCGGACACCCAGGCGACGCGGGCCATCGTCAAGCGCGCGACGCGCAGCCTGCGCTCCAAGTCGTGAGGCCGCCGCCGGCCCCCCTGCGCAAGAAGGCCCGCCGCATCCAGGCGATCCTCGAGGAGCTCTACCCGGATCCGCCGATTCCGCTCGAGCACGCGGACCCGTACACGCTGCTCGTGGCCGTGCTGCTGTCGGCGCAGTGCACCGACGAGCGCGTGAACCAGGTCACGCCGCGACTCTTCGCGCTCGCGCGCACGCCCGAGGCCATGGCGCGGCTCTCGGCCGACGAGATCCGCGCGATCATCAAGCCCTGCGGGCTCTCGCCGGCCAAGTCGAAGCACATCCGGGAGCTGTCGCGGCGCATCGTCGAGCTGCACGGCGGACGCGTGCCGCGGACCTTCGAGGAACTCGAGGCGCTGCCCGGCGTCGGCCACAAAACCGCGAGCGTGGTGATGACGCAGGCCTTCGGCGTGCCGGCCTTTCCCGTGGACACGCACATCCACCGGCTGGCCGAGCGCTGGGGCCTTTCCGACGGCTCGAGCGTCGAGCGCACCGAACGCGACTTGAAGGCGCTGTTCGACGAGGGCGACTGGAAGAAGCTGCACCTGCAGATCATCTACTTCGGGCGCCAGCACTGTCCGGCGCGCGCGCACGAGCCGGCGCTGTGCCGAATTTGCTCGTGGGCGGCCCGCGAAGCGGGCCGGGGCTAGGATGAAGGACATGGCCGAACCGGAGCGGACCGAACAGGAGCGTTTGCAGGAGCGGATCCCGAGAAGTCTCGGCGCGTCCGACTACAAGTCGGTCTGGAACGCGATCGCCAACGTGCGCGAGCACGCCTTCGAGCTGGTCGACGAGAGCACCAGCGAGGAGCAACTCGTCGCCAGCGGCCGGCAGCTCGCACCGCACCTCGTGCGCGGGCTCGGCATCACGACGAACGCCGTCGTGCTGGAGATCGGCTGCGGAGTCGCGCGCCTCGGCCGCGAGATCGCGCCGCACGCGCGCGAGTTCTGGGGGCTCGATGTCTCCGAGAACATGGTCGCGATCGCGCGCGAGCGCTGTGCGCACCTGCCGAACGCGCATTTCGTCGCCGGGAATGGTCGCGATCTCGCCGGGATCCCGACCGGCCTCGCGGACGCCGTCTACTGCCATGCGGTGATGATCCACATGGACAAGGAGGACCTGTACTCGTACATCGTCGACGCGAAGCGCGTGCTGAAGCCGGGCGGCCTCTTCTATTTCGACGTCTGGAACCTCGCGCACCCGATCGGGTGGCTGCGCTGGCAGGTCGAGCGCGCGCTCTACCGCACCAAGGCCGACCGACCGCTGCACCGCAACCAGTTCAGCACCGCGCAGGAGATCCGCGCGATGCTGCAGGTCGCCGGATGGGAGGTGCTGCACCTCGCCGAGACGATGATGATCCAGCCCGTGGTGACGCACGTGCCACCGGGCGTGGAGGGCGAGGCGTACCTCGACGCGCTGCGCGCGCGCTACTCGAGCTGCTGGGAGGCGCTGCGCTGGCAGCCGGGCGATCACGCGCACATGGCCGCGCGAATGACGGCGCACCTCGCCGAGGCCGGACGGCGGCCCGAAGTCAGCCCGGACGCGCCGCCGCTCGGCTAGGTACCGAGCCCGCCTCGAATCCGGCGAGTTGGCAGGAAATGAGCCCGCCTCACGTTCGACGGCTTCGCGCAACGAAGCCGTCGAACGTGAGGCGGGCTCATTTCCTGCCAACTCGCCGGATTCGAGGCGGGCTCGGTACTACTCGGCCAGGCGCGCGCCGGCCGCGAGCAACACGATGCTGGCCGCTTCGCGCGCGAACTCGACCTGCAGGAGCTTGCCCGGCAGCGGCGAGAGTGGAAAGTGCAGCCCATCCGGGTAATACGCGACGCGCAGGTAGGTGACGACCGCGGCCTCGAACCAGCCGAGCGCGAGCCCGAAGATCACGAGCCACGCAAAGCGCCCCCAGGCTTCCCGCGTGCAAGACTCCGGTGTCGGCTTCTGCGTTGCCATCGGCCAGAGGTAGCCTACACCCCCCCACGCAACCGATGCGCGGTTCGCGCATCCATAGGCTGCACCGCCATGCCCCGCTCCACGCCATCGCCGGCCCCGTCGCCCGAGCAGTTGCTCGACCAGGCCTGGACCTGCCTCGAGGACGGCCGCCCGGCCGATGCGCTGCCGCCGCTGCGCGCGATCGCCGACGCGCTGCCGGAGCGCTGGCCCGCCGAGTGCCTGGCGCACACGCAATTGTGCGACCTCGTTTCCGCCGAGCTTGCGCTCGGTCAGGCCGCTCGTGTGCTCGATCCGGAAGACGCGGGTCTGTTGTGGGCCGCTGCGGAGCTGCGCCTGTCGCAGTGGCGACTGCACGAGGCCCGCGACGCGTACGAGGCGCTGGCGCGTCAGGAGGACGACGCGGCCGTGCTCGAGCGGCTGGCTCTGCTGGCGGATCTGGAAGGCGACTACCAGCGGGCGGACGAGCTGCTCGCGCGCGCCTCGGTCGTCGATCCGCAATTGCCGAGGCCGGCCCGCTTGTCGGACGAGGAGTTCGAGCGCTGTGTCGAGGCGGCGGCCCAGGCGTTGCCGCAGGCGTTTCGCGAGACGTTCGAAACGCTGCCCGTGGTGCTCGATCCGATGCCCGATCCGTCGATGTTCCAAGGTCGCGAGAACGCCGAGACGCCGCCGGATCTGGTCGGCCTGTTCGTGGGCGCGGACCTCGCGCGCACGGAGGCGGACGCGTTGGAGCTGCCCCCGACGATTTATCTGTTCCAGCGCAATCTGGAGCGCATGTGCGCGACGCGCGAGGAGCTGATCGAGGAGATCCGGATCACGCTCTACCACGAGCTCGGACACGCGCTGGGGTTCGACGAGTCAGGTGTCGACTCCCTCGGGCTGACCTGATTCGCGCAAGGCCGCCGGCAGGGCCGTTCAAAGGGGTAGAGCCCCCATCCGAAAAAAAACTTACTGAGCCTGCTTGATTTCTGGAAAAATTCGGGACGCGTCCATTGCGGCCTTCTGGCCGCACGCATCCGACTGATTCCCATCGCGCCATGAAGAGCCTGCAAGCCCGTCCGTCGTTCCAAGTCCTGCTGGGTCTGCTCGCGGCCCTCGGCCTCTCCCTGCTCACGGCTTGCGGCGGCGGAGGTGGTGGCGGCGGCGGTGCGCCGACGGGCGTTTCCTACTCGACCAGCCCCGCGACATACTCGGCCTGCGTCGCGATCACTCCGAACACGCCGACCGTGACCGGTGGCGCAGCGACCTCGTTCTCGATCGCCCCGGCGCTGCCGGCCGGGCTGACCTTCAGCACGATCACCGGCGTGATCAGCGGGACGCCGACCGCGGCGGCCGTAGGTGCCGGGTACACGATCACGGCGACCAATGCAGCGGGTTCGGCCAACGTGCTGCTCACGATCACGGTCAACTCCAGCGCACCGAGCGGCCTCTCCTACGCCGACGCGGCGCCGACCTATCGCGTCGGATTCCCGATCACGCCGAACGTGACCACCCTCGCGAGCGGCGCGGCTTCGTCCTACGCCGTGACGGCCGGAACGTTGCCCACGGGGATCGAGCTCGACACGGTGACGGGGACCCTGTCGGGCACGCCGCTGCTCACGCAGTCGGCCGCGGCGGTCACCATCACCGCCTCGGGCTGCGCGGGAGGTAGCGCCGTGGCGGTCGTGACGATCGGCGTGACCTCGCCTTCGACGCGCGGCGCCTACGTCTGCAACCAGAGTGAGAACACGGTCAGTTTCTTCGTGCAAGTCGCGGCCACCGGTCAACTGTGGCACAACGGCTACCTGTTCACGGGGACAGATACGGCTCCGCGCGCGGTCACGACGAATCCCAGCGGCACGTTCGCGTTCGTGGCGATGAACAATTCGAGCACGATCCAGTCCTACGTGATCAACCCGGCCAACGGTCGCCTGACGGTCTCGGGCACCGCCGTCACCAGCACGGCGAATCCCATTGCCTTGGGAATGGACCCTTTGGGCCGCTACCTGTACGCGGCCAACTCCAGCGGCACGGTCACTTCCTACACGATCGGCTCCGGCACCGGCCAGCTCACGCCGACCTCCGCGCCGAGCGTCACGGCGGGCACGTCGCCGGCCGCGATCGCCGTCGATCCGCTTGCGCGCTTCGTGTACGTCGTCAACACCGGTTCGGACGACGCGCACGGCTACTCGATCAACCCAGCCAACGGCAATCTGACCGCTCTGGCCGGCAGCCCCTTCCCCGTCGGTGACGACCCGCTGGGAGTGGCGATCGACCCGACCGGCGGCTTCCTCTACTGCGTCAATTTCGGCGCCGTCGATTCGGTCAGCGCCTACTCGATCAACGCCACGACCGGCGCGCTGACGGAACTCACCGGCTTGGGGAGCCCGTACGCCACGGGTGTCGATCCGGTCGCCATCGCGATCACTGCCGACGGCGCGGCGGCCTATGTGTCCAATGTCGGCGGCGCGTCGATCTCGGTCTTCTCGCGCAACACGGGCACGGGCGCGCTGACCTCGAGCGGCCCGACGGCCACCGGCACGGCTCCCGTCGCCGTGGCCGCCGATCTCAGCGGAGCGTTCCTCTACTCGCTCAACCTCGGCGACGCCGAACTGCGCTCGTACAGCATCGGCGGCGGAGCGGCACTGACGGCGGTTGCGCCGTTCGAGACGCGCACGCGGGCGCAGCCGCGCGCGATCGCCTTCGCTCCCGGCCTGAGCAGCGCGACGTTCACGACCGACGCGGTCTACGCGGCGAACCAGCTCGACGCCGATGTGAATCAATTCACCGCGGACGCGACGACCGGCGCACTGACATCGCTTGCCCCGGCGCAGGTCGGGTCACTGCCGACACCGAACTGGGCCACGGTCCACCCGACTCTCGACGTGCTCTACGTGACGCTGTTCAACACCGCCGGCACGTCGATCCAGCGCTTCTCGCTCGACGCTTCGGGCGTCGCCACGGCCGCGGCAAACCACGGCACCGTGAGCGTGAATTTCGCGACACTGATCGAGCCCTCGGGACGCTTCGCGTACCTGACGGGTGGCGCCATTCCCGGCCGCGTCACTCCGTACTCGATCGATGCGGTCACCGGCGCCCTGACCGCGGGAACGGATGCGGCCGCGGGTGACCAGCCGCGCGGCGGGGCTGTGCACCCCAATGGCAAGTTCCTCTACGTCGCCAACCAGTTCTCCGGCAACGTGTCGCAGTACTCGATCGATGCTTCGACGGGCGCGCTCACGGTCGTCGGTACCATCAACGCGGGGTCCGCGGCCCAGTCGGTCGCGGTCGATCCGACCGGTCGCCTGGCCTACGTCGCCTGCTCCGGCGTGACCGGCGTGGCCGATGGCACGCTGGCGATGTTCAGCATCCATCCGACGACCGGCGCGCTGACCGCGCTGGCGAGTGCCGCGCCGGCCGGCTGGAGCGACACCTTCGACGTCGCCGTGCACCCGAACGGGCGCTTCTTGTACGTGGCGGACCAGTTGCCGCAGACGATCACGCAGTACCTGATCAACACGAACCCGATCAATGCCACCGAGGACGGCGCCCTGTTCTTCCTGGCGACGACTAGCGTCGCCCAACCCGTCCGCCACATCCGGATGAACGCGGCCGGCACGGCCCTGTACGCCGCCTGCGAATCGGACGCGTCCGTGCCGGCTCAGTTGCTGTTGACCTACGGGGTGGATGCGTCGACTGGCGGGTTGACCCTGATCGACACGGACGCGACCGGCGCGCGCACGCGCGGGATCGGCTCGCGCGATCGCGTCGAGTGAGATCGCTCGCGCTGAACTAGAGCCCCGGATGGAGCACGGGCCCGGCGGTCCAGCCCGCGCACGCGCCGAGCCTGCCCCGGCCCTCCCGGGCTAGTTCAGCGGCGTGTTCCAGCTCGCCAGCAGCCGTCCGGCCTCCTCGGCCGGCACCGGGCGCGAGAACAGGTAGCCCTGCACCTCGTCGCAACCCGGACCGCGCAGGTACTCGAGTTGCTCGGGTGTCTCCACCCCTTCGGCGACGGCCTTCAGCTCCAGCTCGTGCGCCATCGAGATGATCGCGTTCGTGATCGCGGCGTCCTTGCGATCGGCGAGCAGTGTGTGGATGAAGGTCTTGTCGATCTTGAGCTTGCTGATCGGGAAGCGCTTCAAGTACGCCAGCGACGATTGACCGGTGCCGAAGTCGTCGATCGTGACCGAGAGCCCCATGTCGCGCAGCTTGCGCAGCGTCTCCATCGCGAAGCCGGGGTCCTTCATCACCGCGCTCTCGGTCAATTCGAGATCGAGACGGGCCGGATCGAGCTCCGTTTCCGAGAGGATCTCGCGGATGCGCTCGACCGGCCGGCGGAACTGGAACTGGCGCGCCGAGAAATTGACCGCCTGCACGACCGGTGCGAGTCCCTGCTCGTCCCAGCGCCGAGCCTGGCGGCAGGCCTCGGCCAGCACCCATTCCCCCATCGGGACGATGATGCCGGTCTCCTCGGCGAGCGGGATGAATTCGTCGGGGAAGATCAGGCCGGCCTCGGGATGCTGCCAGCGGATCAACGCTTCCATCGCCACGATGCGCCCGCTCGTGAGGTCGACCTGCGGCTGGTAATAGAGCACGAACTGCTTGCGCTCGAGCGCCTGGTGCAGGCTGTGCTCCATCTCCATCCGTTCCATGGCCCGGTCGGTCATCTCGGGCATGAAGAACTGGTAGGTGTTGCCGCCGCGCGCCTTGGCGCGGTACATCGCGATGTCGGCGTTGCGCACGAGCGCCTCGGAGTCGGCACCGTCGGCGGGAAAGAGGCTGATTCCGATGCTCGCGGTGATGAACAGCTCGTGCCCTTCGATGAGGCAGGGTTTGGCGAACTCCGACAGGATCTTCTTCGCGACGCGCGCCGCGTCCTGGCCGCGCCGGATCCCGTCGAGCAGCACCGTGAACTCGTCGCCTCCGCGTCGCGCGGCCACGTCGGTTTCGCGCACGCAGGACTGCAGACGCTTGGCCACCTCCACCAGCAGCAGATCGCCGATGCGGTGTCCGAGCGAGTCGTTGATCTGCTTGAAACGATCGAGATCGAGGAACATGACCGCCAGCGAGCGCGGGCTGCGATGCGCCTGATTCAGCAGTTGCCGAAGCTGCGTGCGAAACAACTGCCGGTTGGGCAGATCGGTCAGCGTGTCATGGTGCGCCAGGTGCAGGCTGAGCCGACGCTGGCGCTCGAGCTCGGCCAGCATGGTCGCGCGCTCGATCGCGAAGCGCAGCACGCGCTCGACCAGCAACTGCCCGCAGGCATCGGGCAAGCCGTCCGGGCATTCGATCCAGTCGTGTCCCCCTTCG
The DNA here is from genome assembly GCA_016872755.1 of Planctomycetota bacterium. Classification (GTDB taxonomy): domain Bacteria; phylum Planctomycetota; class UBA1135; order UBA1135; genus GW928-bin9. Next base: position 2,013 of record VGZE01000043.1, on the reverse strand, counting down.
CGCAGGAACCGCTGGCCCGCGGGTTCGCCGCCGACGCCGATCACCGGGATCGCGGGCAGCACGCGGCGCAGCATGCCGAGCAGGTCGAAGCCGGCCTGGAGGCCGTCACTGGAGATGAGTACCGCCGCGATCGGACGCGTGGCCAGTGCGTGTTGCGCGTCGTCGATCGTGACCGCGGCACTGGCTTGCATGCGCCCTTGCGAGCGCTGGACGACCGCCTCGCACCACGCCGCGGCGGAGGCCGTGCGCGGGTCGAACACCAGGAGCTGCGCGGCCGTGGCGGTCATGTCGATAGCCGGACGCGGCTCGGCCGCGTCACGTGGCCCATGTTCGGGTCTGGCTCGGCGCGGAGCAAGGACGATTGGCATCCGCGCGCCGAGCGCGCATGCTGGAGCGCCGATGGACCGCCAGTCATACCGCCGGCTCGCCGATCAGTGCCTCGAGCGCGTGATCCGAGCCTTGGAAGCCTTCGATCCCGACCTCGTCGATTTCAGCACCTCCGACGGCGTGGTGAAGATCGAGTTCCCCGGGCAGCCCGCCTACGTGCTCAATCGTCAGGAGGCGGCGACGCAGATGTGGTTCGCCGCGGGAGCCCGGGCCTGGCACTACGGTTGGGACGAGTCACGCAAGACCTGGGTCGACGACCGCGACGGGCACGAGCTGTACGCGAACATCGCGCGCCTGCTCGAAGCGAAGCTCGGGCACCCGGTGCGCGTCTGAACTTCGCCGGCCCGGTCGGGCCGGGTCCTACTACTTCTTCTTGCCGCCGAGCAGCCCCTCGAGGAGGCCGCCCTTCAGTGCGTCCTTCGCGAGCTTCTCGATGAAGCCGTCGGCCAGGCCGATCTTGGGCTTCGACCACGAGCCACGCAGCGTCAGCGGCAGTTCGAGGTCCGGCGACAACAGGTGCTTGTACTTGTCGAGCTGCTTGGTGACGGAGCTTCCCGCCAGCGACAACGGCAGCGCGAGTTCGAGCGCGAATTCGGAACGCCCCAGATCGCAAGAGCCGCTGAAGGCGACCGGCTTGCCGCCGACGTCGATCTTGAGCCGGTCGTAGGAGACGACGCCGTTGCGGATCTTCAGCGCGAACGGTCCGAGGCGCTGGGCCTTCGCTCGCAGCTCGGGCCCGAACAGCTCGGCGAGGCCCGGCAGGAAACCGAAGCCCACGCTGCCCAGATCCAGTGTCGCCGTGCCGTTCAGCTTGGTGAGGTCGCCGTCGAGCGGCAGTTGGAACTGCGACAACACGAGCGACGCGCGCTGGTTCGCTTCGACCGGATTGACTTGAACGAGCATCGGCACGAGCGCGCCGACGACGCGTTTGGAGGCCAGAGGAGTCAGCGCGAAGGAGAGGTCTGTGCGCTGCTCCTCGACCGAGAACACCAGCGCTTGACCGACGTTGCCTGACAACGACGCGCTCGCCAGCGGAGACACGAGCTTCGCCTGCAGGGTTCCGCTCTTCGCGCTGATGCCGCGCGCCGCCAGCTCGATGTCCAATCGCTCGCCGAGCAGGTCCGGCATCATGCCGGCGCGCCCGGTCCAGGCGTCCAGGATCGCGGTGGACAGACCGGCCACGCTGAGGTCGGCATCGACCGGCGGCATGCCGGCCGTCGCGAGCGTCGCCATGCGCGCGGGCTCGGGGACGCGAACCGCGGCTTGAAACGTGCCGCTGGAGGCACCGGCGAGCTTCGCAGTGGCGCGCATCTGGAGCGGCTCGGCCGTGCGCATCGAGAGCTCGACTCGCGCGTCGGTCATCTCGAGCTGTTGTTGCATGCGCTCCAGGCTTCCATCGACGTAGCGGATGGAGCCGAGCTCGATCCGGAGGTCGCCATTGGTCAGAGGCAGCACCAGGGCCGGATCCAGGCTCGAGGCTCCGACCGGGAGGTCGAAGTCGTGCCCATGCAGCGCGAGTCCGCCGAGCAGTTCGAGGCGCGTGCCCGCGGGCAGGTAGCCGGCCAACTCGTCGCGCACGGCCTGAGGCAGGCTCGTGACCGCGAGCTCGATGCCGGCACCGGGGAA
>VGZE01000042.1 GCA_016872755.1 Planctomycetota bacterium | reverse complement strand
GGGTGGTGTGCGGCGTGCGCGGCGTGCGCGGCGTGCGCGGCGTGCGCGGCGTACGCGGGGGACGCGGGGGACGCGGGGGACGCGGGGCGCGCATGGTGCGCGGGGTCCACGGAGTGCACAGGGTTCGGTGCGAGCGCGGTGTGCGCGGCGTGACGTATCATTTCCCCCTGGCGGAGATTCGTGACGCCGATTCGTTCGCAATGGAACGGCTCTTAGGTCGTGTCGATCCAGGCGAGCACGCGCTCGTCGATGCGGATGAGCCCGCTGCGCTGCCAGCCGACGCGTAGCAACCAGCACCGGGGGCGACACGTCACGCGCGGCCAATGGGCCATGATTTCGACGAGCGCCGGTCGCGAGCGGACGTGCGCCGGCGCGGAAGCCACGCCGGAGTTTCTGAGGTCACGCCCTGCGAACCCGTCGAACCACGGCCCCGACGAGAATGGATCGATGCCTCGTCCGAACGCCCCATGTCGGCGCGCGTTGTGAAGCACGTACGCGAGTGCGCGCCGCACCTCTGTGGGTGAGCGAAGCTCGCGTACGTGATAGCGATCGGGGAAGACTTGGCCTCTGCGACCCCACAGGCGATTCAGATGCCTGGCGAGGCGCACGAAGAGACCCTTCGTGCCACGCGTCAGCGCCCCCTGGTTGGAGACCTCAACGAGCATGTGGAAGTGATTCGATTGCACCGAGTACTCGATCAACCGGAATCCGAACCTGTCGGAGCCGTCGCGTAGGATCGCAACCAACAGCGCGAGAGTGCGCCTCTGGCGCAGGCTCGGCAGGCCGGACCGCACTCGGGTCGTGATATGGAGGGGAAATCGCGCGCACCGCTCCGGGCGCGCGAGGTGCGTGTGCAGGGCGCGCGAACCACTTGGCTTGCGGCCAGCACCGGCGCGTCGGCCGCCCCAGTTGTGCCCCTCGAAGGGCAACTCGATCCTTGGCGCAGCGTCGGCGCGCGTTCTCCCGCGTCTGTACGAACCTGCTCGCGTGCGGCGTCCTGCCGCGGCTCGAGACGCGGAGCGCGCGGCCGACTTGGTAGTGGAGTGCCGGTGCATCGCTCGCGACGACGTCGAGCCGAGAAGAACAGAGTCGTGCAACGAGTGGCAGAGCGAGTGCGGCATCATCGTCTTGGATGCGCGGCGAGGCGGACGGTGGCAGGAAGATCCGGAATTCCGTCGACTGAGCCCTGAAGGACGTGGGCAATGTCCGCCGAATCAACTTCGCCCATGACCGGCGAACGGCCGAAGCACGCCCGCCGATTTCGTGGCTTCCTCGAACCGCCGTCTTGATTCGGCGAACATCGTTGCATCGAGGAGATGCGCGACGTCGCTTGGCGATTCGTCGTGATGCTGGCGATCCGAGCCTAGCGCTTGGCGGAGCGCAAGGCGTGCTCACGGCGAGAGAACGGCTGCCGGCGATCTCTAGTGTCCAGTACCTGAAACCCGCATTCGAAATGGGATGCTCGCCGGAGTGCTGGCAATGCACCGTGACGACGCGTATCTCGCTGCGATACTTGGAGGAGCGGCAATGCCGCCCGAGCTTCGAGAGCGCCGAGTTCGAATGCGGATTTCTGGTACAGGCCGCTAGCAGCCCGTTGAACAAGTCGCTACTGCGGCGCAGCACGCGCTCGCGCTGCGGCGTCGAGCTCGTCGGGCCGTGCTCAGCGGCCAGAAAGGCCGCCTGCGCCGGCCCTCTGTCGCTCTCCTTGCATCACGAACGCGTGCTGCGCCTCGCGACGCGACTTGTTCAACGGACTGCTAGCCGGACCGCTGCGGCTGGTGACGTGCACCGGCCGACGCGCGGCCGACGACGAGCAGCCTGCGACGTTCGGCCTGCGACGTTCGGCCTGCGACGTGCGGCCTGCGACGTGCGGCCTGCGACGTGCAGCCTGCGACGTGCGGCCTGCGACGTGCGGCCTGCGACGTGCAGCCTGCGACGTGCAGCCTGCGACGCGCAGCCGGCGACGTGCAGCCAGCGACGTGCAGCCAGCGACATGCAGCCGGCGACATGCGGCCTGGGACGTGCGGCCTGGGACGCGCAGCCAGCGACATGCAGCCTGCGACGTGCAGCCAGCGACGTGCAGCCAGCGACGTGCGGCCTGCGACGTGCAGCCTGCGACGTGCAGCCTGCGACGTGCAGCCTGCGACGTGCAGCCTGCGACGTGCAGCCTGCGACGTGCAGCCAGCGACGTGCAGCCAGCGACGTGCGGCCTGCGACGTGCAGCCTGCGACGTGCGGCCTGCGACGTGCGGCCTGGGACGTGCAGCCTGCGACGTGCGGCCTGGGACGTGCGGCCGCGACGTGCAGCCGGCGACGTGCAGCCGGCGACGTGCAGCCGGCGACGCGCAGCCGGCGACGTGCAGCTGGCGACATGCAGCCGGCGACGTGCAGCCGGCGACGTGCAGCCGGCGACGTGCAGCCGGCGATGTGCGGCCGGCGATGTGCGGCCTGGGACGTGCAGCCGGCGATGTGCGGCCTGGGACATGCAGCCAGCGACATGCAGCCAGCGACGTGCAGCCAGCGACGTGCGGCAGAAATCAACTGCGACGGCTGCTGCCCCTGCGGCCCGGCTCCCGGGCTACGAGGTCGGTTGCAGGTTCCGCGCGACGTCCGTGCGATAGGCGGACAGCGCCGGCAGCAGGCCAGCGAGCGCGCCGAGCGCGATGATCCCGAGCGGTGCCGCGACGAGCGCCGGGTGCCAGGCCCAGGCGTCGAGTACGACGCCGGTCCGCGCGCGCACGAGCTCGGCGGCTCCGGAGAGGATGGCGACGTAGACCGCGAATCCGAGCAGTGCACCGAGCGCGGCGATGGCCGAGGCTTCGAGCACGATCGCGGCAGAGATCGTCGTACGGCGCGCACCGAGCGCTCGCAGGATGGCGAGCGAGCGGCGGCGCTCGTTCATCGTGTTGTACAGGCTCGCCATGACCGAGCCGGCGGCGACGAGGACGGTCAGGTACGCGACCGCCTCGAGCACGCGGTTCATCCAGCCGAGCTTGTCGAATAGCTCGGCCATCACTCCCCCGATCGGGAACGCGAGCGTGGCGACCTTGCCTTGCTTGTTGATCTCCGCGTCGAGCGTGAAGCCGGCCTGCGGACTCTTCAGCTTCAACATCACGGAGCTGGCTTCCTTCGCCTCGTCGGGGATCTCGGCGACCTTGGACGCGTCGAAGGCCTCGCCGGTGCCGCGCAGCACGTGGCCGCCCATGCGGAAGATGCCCTCGATCGGGATCCAGATCGCGCGGTCGGCCGGCGTGCGGGTCGGTTCGAGTATGCCGACGACGAGGTACTGCTCCTCGTGCTTGGCGCTCTCGACGTAGGTCAGGCCGTGGTACGGCTGGAAGCGCGAGCCGACGCGCAGTCCCGTGCGGCGCGCGACGAAGTCGCCGATCACGGCCTCGCGCAGCGTCGGTTCGAAGAAGCGTCCTCCCGGCTGCACCCGCCACGGGTCGCCCTTGCGCGCCTCGAAATCGCTGAACAGGTTCGCGCCCGTGCCGACGATCCGGAAACCCTTGTAGTTGTCGCCGACCGCGTAGGGCACGGCGGCCTTGACGCGCGGATCGCGCTCGATCGCTTGAACGAGCGACCACGGCAGGTTGCCCGGGGAGGTCTCGAGGTGAAAGACGGTGTTCAGCACGAGCTGCAGCTGGCTGCCCCGCGCGCCGAGCACGGCGTCGAAGGCCGTCGATCCGCCCGTGAACGCCGCGTACGACTGCTCGCGCAGCGCGAACACGGCCATCACGAGCCCGCAGGCCAGCGCCAGCGAGCCCGCGGTGATCGAGCTCGACAGCTTGTGCTGCGCCAGTCCGCGGCGGACCATCAGCAAGAGCGCCCTCACGCGCTCCCTCCCGCGGTCACTGCGCGACCGGCGCGATTGAGCTCGGCGAGGTCGTGGACGCGCTCGAAGCGCGCGAGCACGTCGCGGTCGTGGCTGACGACGAGCAGCGCGGCGCCTTGCTCGCGGCACGCGTCGCAGAGCAGCGCGAGTGCGTCGCGGGCTCGCGTCGGATCCAGACTGCCCGTCGGCTCGTCGGCGAGCACGAGGCTCGGCTTGCCGGCGAGTGCACGTGCGACCGCGACGCGTTGCTGCTGACCGACCGAGAGCTGCGCCGGGCGGTGGTGGATGCGATCGCCGAGGCCGACGCGGTCGAGCAATTCCCGTGCGCGACGCTCATCGGCGCCGGCGCCGAACATCTGCGCCAGCAACACGTTCTCGAGTGCGCTGTAGCCCTGCAGCAGCAGGAAGGTCTGGAAGACGTACCCAAGGTGCAGCGCGCGGTGCCGGTCGCGCGCGGCCTCGGACAGCCGAGCGAGGTCGGTGCCCGCCAGCTCGATCACGCCGGAGTCCGCGGTCAGGATCCCCGCGATCACGTGGAGCAGCGTCGTCTTGCCGGTGCCCGAGGCCCCGGCCAGGGCAACCTGTTCGCCGGGAGCCAACGCGAACGAGTCGATGTCGAGAATCGGCTGGACGCTGCCGTCGGGCGAGCGAAACGACTTGCGCAGGCCGGCGAGGTGAAGCACATGGGGCGATGGGCTCATGAAACGCCCATCTTCGCTTGGAGATGCCGCTCCTTCCAGCCGAGGCGTTGGTGTTTCGCATACGCAAGTCGTACGGGCTTCCGGGCTGCAACGCGTCGGCAAGTCGTTGAAGCGCACACACTCGACGCATTCAGGTGTACCATCCAATGAGCGATGGGGCCGCGTTCGGCCGCCGCGGTTCAGACCCATCCGAGAAAGAGTGGGCTTGCATGATCCGTTCCGCGCATCGTCTCGTCGCGGGCGTCGCCCTCATGGTCGCGCTCGCAGTTCCTTCTCGCGCTCAACTGTTCACGAATGGCAGCGCGCAGATCCCCGCCACCGGTTCGTACACCGAAGCCGTCGATTTCGCCGACATCGACGGAGACGGTGACTGGGACGCCGCGCTCGCCGACGGCGGCGATCTCGGGACGGACCAGAACAGAATCTGGGTCAACCTCGGCGGTCAGCAGGGGGGGAGTCCAGGCTTCTACGCGGATGTGACCGCCGCGCAAGCACCTGCGATATCCGATCACAGCCGTGATATCGAGTTCGCCGATATCGACGGCGACGGCGATCCTGACCTGCATGCTTCGAACGAGTCCGACATCCTGAACCAGGCATGTCGGTTCTGGGTGAACAACGGAGGAATCCAAGGCGGCGCGGCCGGGTTCTATCTCGATCAGACCTCGACGCGCTGGATCGGCGTGGGTGGAGCGGGCTCCTCAGTTTCACCGGCGGCCCTGCTGCCAGGTGGCGGCTTCATCGATTGAACCAGCGACTCCGACTTTGCCGATTTCGATCTGGACGGCGATGTCGACCTCTTGCACTCGTCGCGAGGCGGGTTTTTTGCCGGCAACGTGCCCACTCGAATTTTCCTGAACGACGGACTCGGTTACTACTCCGAGTTCAATCCGTCCGGCTACTCACCTGGCACGATCGTACTCCCGAACGGCGCGCCGGGTCTGTGGTGCGCGGGCACACAAATGAACAACACGCTCGATACGAGCGGGACGTTCTGCGACATCGCAACCGCCGCGGTCGGCGTCGAGGCGGTCGACAGCGACGGCGACTTCGACGTCGACGTGCAACTCGGCGAGCGCGTCTTGATCCCGCGGCTCTTCCGCAATCGCTTTGCACAACTCGGTTTCCTCGGTCGTTACATCGATCAGACTGGAGCGGACATGCCGGTGGCACTGATCACCGGCAGTGCCCACTACGAGCAGGAATTCGCGGACATGGACGGTGATGGCGATGTCGATCTGCTCGGGCTTGGGTACAGCGGTTTTGCGGAGGTCGCTTACGCGAACGACGGCGCGGGGCACTTTGGCGGAGCAGTGCAGTTGCCCAATTCGAACAACGACGACCAGGACGTCGAGATCTGCGATTTCGACGGCGACGGCGCGCTCGACGTCTATATCGCGGGCTTTGCGTCGAGCGACGGCGTGTACCGCGGAACGCCGGCTGCGATCGCGTTCACGAAGCTCACGTCCGGACAATCCGGCATCGCGGGCAGCTTCCGCTCGATGATGGCGCGCGCCGGCGATATCGATGCCGACGGCGACTACGACGTGCTGATCGCGCAGGACTCGGGGATCAACGAGATCCTGTGGCTGAACACGCAGCCGGGGACGAACGACGACCAAGCGCCGTACCTGCTGAAGGTGCTGGCGATCGGAGACCGGGTCGCCACGGCCGCCCCGGTGCTCGCCTTGGGCCATGTCTACGACAACTCGTCGCTGCGGCTCGTGGAATCGAACCACACGCGAGTCGAGTTGTCGGTCGACGGCTGTGCGCTGCCGGACCTGCAGGCCAGCGTGCAGGCGACGCAGGTCTCGCGCGCGGAGTTCCCCGGGAACCTGAGCGGCGGCGTGTCCTGGCGTTACGTCAGCACCGACGAGCATGGCAACACCGGCGCGTCGGCGCCGCAGTCGTTCACGAGCACCGCGCCGAGCGCGTTCGCGTTCGGCTACGGGGCCGGTTCGCCGGGTTCCCTCGGCGTGCCGAGCGTGCACGCGCTGTCGGTGCCGTTCGCGGGCACGACGCTGTTCGTCGCGGGCAAGGGCGCGCCGGCGAGCACGCTCTCGTGGATCGCGCTGACGACGGATCCCGCGCCGGCCGCGCCGCTGGCGCTGCCGGGCCTGTGCAACGTGAACGTGCTCGGGAGCGTGCTCGTGCTGGCGAGCGGCCCGACCGATGCCGCCGGCTGCGCGGTCGCCGCGCTGCCGGTGCCGGCCGGCGTGCCGGCCGGGATCAGCGCCTATGCGCAGTTCTTCGCGCTCGACGGGCAGGGCGGCAACCTGCTGTCGAGCTCGGCGGGCCTGCGTATCGAGACGCAGTGAGCCGTCGCGTTCCGCTCAATTCGCGGAGATCTTGACGTCCAGGCCGCGCGTCAGGGAGATCCCCTGGGGCGCGGCCGCGTCGAGGAAGCCGGCCTGGAAATAGACGTGCACCCCGACCAGCGCGAGCAGGTTCGGGATCGCCAGCGGCTTCGTCACGTTGCCGCCGGCGTTCGACGCGACGTTCATCAAGGTCGGCGAAGTGAGGTCGATCAGCAGCGTGCCGCCGAACAGCGGAATGGACGACGGCGCAGCCGAGTAGGCGAGGATGCCTGGCGACACCGGCTTCACGCTGGACACCGTGAGCGCGAATTGGGAGCTGCCCATCGTCCAGGGGCCCGTCCATGAGATGTTCGGCACGCCATTCGTGCCCGCCAGGCCGCTGCCGTACTGCACGGGTCCCTCCGTCAACGCCCGGATTCGCACGATCATGTCGCCGGAGACGCCGAGCGAGCACGCGTTGGTCCACGACGAAGGCGGTATCGCGAAGATCAAGTTCTTGCCGGCTTGACACCCGTCTGCGTCTGTCGCGAGGGTCGAGAAGTTCTGGAACAGCGTCCCGTTGAGGAGCCTCACACCGACCGTGAAGGTCTGGTTGGGCTGCATGACGATGTTCGGCGGCAGGTCGAAGGCGGTCAGGAATCCCGGCGTGCCGCTCACCGTCGGCGACGTGTAGATCGGGGCGCCCGGGTTCGGACCTCCGTTGGCGTACACGAGAACCTGCATCGGCCGCGCTTGCGCGAGCCCGAAGCCGGAGCCGTCGCAAACGAACCATTGGGCCTGCATCAGCATGATCGGACCGTCACCAGCCGGCACCGTGTAGACGGCAGCGCCGATCTCGTTGGCGGCGAAGCCGGCCTGACACGCGATCGTGCCGCCCGTTCCGAGCGAGTCGTTCTGGTAGGTCTTCACGTCCGCGAGGGCGACGGAACTGAGCAGTAGGACGAACGGGAGGGTGCGCAGGAGCATGGAGGTCGAGGTCGAACGGAGTATGGGGGCAGGCCGGAGGCCTCGATTGTCGCCGCTCTCCGCGAACCTGGCAATCCATCGTTCGGTCGACCCCCTTCCCAAGATCGATTGCGGCGGCGACAGTGGTAGGGCATGTGGCAGACGCTCACGGGCGACGACGTACCGGACATAGCCGCCGCCGTGCGCGCACTCTGCGCGGGCGGCGGCAAGGCCATCCACATCGGAACCGATAGCAAGCAGCGCGCATTGAGCGCCGATTACGTGACCGTGATCGCGGTACTCGACCCCGGCTTCGGCGGCCGCATCCTGTACCGGCGCGAGCGCGCGCCGCGCAGTCGATCACTGGCCGAGAAGCTGTTCCGCGAGGTCGCCTTGAGCCTCGAGGCGGCGGGGCTCCTGCAACAACAAGGCCTCGAGGCCGTGACCGTCCACGTCGACGCCAACGGCGACAGCAAGCACGAGTCGTCGCGTTTCGTCGGCGCGCTCTCCGGAATGGTCGTTGGCCATGGCTTCCACGTGCGCATCAAGCCGGAGGCCTGGTGCGCAACTCACGTGGCCGACTCGATTGCCAAGGACGAGATGCACCGCGCGGCCTGAGGCTCGCGCGCGCAAGTTCTTCACGACAGGTCGATGCCGGCGGGCAGCAGGATCAGGCCCGCGCTCGGTTTCGGCACGAGCGCGTGCGACTGCACTTCACTTCGGCGCAGGCGCTCGAAATCGGCCGGCTTGCATTCCCGCCCGTCTGGAATCCCGCCGGCTCGCTGGCGCTGCACGAGGTCCAGCCCGGATCGTTGGTCGTGCTGCCGCGCGATTGACTCGCGACGGTCTGCGCGCCCGGCTCAAGGCGTGAACGTGGTCGGGAGCGGCAAGCTTGCGCCGACCACGGCGCCGGTGTTCTCGTCCACGTCGACGACTTGGGAGTAGATGGTCAGGCCGAGCGCGCTTGCAGGCACGAGCGGCGCATGGCTGCCCAGGCCCAATGCGTCGAGGTACTGGACCTTGAGCACCTGCGCGCCCAGCAGCACGTTCGCGCCGAGCAGCGGGAAGGTCGTGTTCGACGGGGCCCAGGCCAGGATCGCGATGTCCTGCTTGCCTCCGCCGTACGAGTACGCGAGCGGCGTCTGCACGGCCGCGCTCGCCGCGACCGCCAGCTGGGGCGGCAGCGTCTGCTTGTAGATCAGCGCCATGGGCGCGCTCGTGCCCGACGGCGTCGTCACCGTCACGTTGAGCGGTCCCAGCGCAAGCGGCGTCGGCGCGTTGAACTCGAGCAGCGTGTCGGAGAGGAGCGTGAATCCGCCCGGGTTGCTGAGCACGCTGCCGCCGATCGTCAGTTGCGTTGCGCCGTTGAATCCGACGCCCGTCAGCGTCACCAGCCCCGGCTGGAACGCCGGGACGGCCGGGGGCTCGATCGAAGTCAGCGCGGGGCCCGCTCCGGTCGTCACGTACGGGTCGTAGGCCTGGAGGTAGGTTGGAGCCGTCGTGTTCGGCGACAACCACTGGCCGAGGCCGTTGGTGGTCCAGAACTTGTCGAAGCGCCCGAAGCCGGCACTCTGCGCGCCGCAGATGAAGTTCCCGACCCACCATGCCTGTCCGCGCACGAGTTGTCCCTCGTCGAAGAGCGCACTGCCCGAACTACCGCCCTCCAGCATCCCGAAGGCCCAGTTCACGTTCCACGTGTTGGTCCCCGCACTCGCGCCGTCCGTATCCGCGCAGATCTTCATCGGCTTGCCGCTGGGGTGCCCGATGCACGTGGCCTGTGCCGGACCATGCGTATTGCGCGACCAACCGGCGAAGTACGGTTGATAGGCGGCAGGGATCGGACCATTGATGCGCAGCAGGCGTCCGTCGTTGCCGCCATTCGTCGCGAGCACCGTGCATCCGCTCACTGACTGTCCACCCGCGCCGGCCGCTCCGCAGGTCGGGGCTTCGTAGCCGAACAGGAACACCGTGTCGCCGCCCTGCCCGCAGTGATTCGCGGTCAGTACGTATCCGGTGCCGTCGTTTTGCGTGTTGTTGATCAAGGCGGCCGAGCAGAAGCCTCCACCGGCGAGCGTGCGGATGATCGAGCGCTTCACGTGCTGCCAATTCAGGCCCTGCGGGCAACTGATGTCGACCAAGCAGGCGCCGTCAGCGCCTCCCTGCGCGACGGCAGGCAGTCCGTCCAGCATCCCGAACACACCCTTGTAGTCGTGGATCACGCCGTCGACGATCAGCTCGAATCCTTGATGCTCGGGAGGCAGGTCGAGCTCGACGATGGCGGTCTCGCCGGCCAGCGGCTCGATCACGAAGCGCCCGTCCGGGTTTTCGTTGTGCTCGGCGTACGCGCCGAGTCGGCGAGTTGCGGCGGGATCGAACACGAACAGCCGCGCGCCCGGCGGCAGGTCGTAGCGCGCGAATTCCAGGCCCAGCGAATGTGCGCCGGGAGAGCGGATCGCGACGCGTGCGACCAGCGTGCCGTCGGCGGCGAGGTCCCACTGCGCGGCTTGCTGGAAGTCGATCCACGTGTCGACCACGACGCCGTAGCGCAGCGGGAACGGCCCGTTGCGCTCGTCTTGTGCCAGCAGCGCCGCGACGTCCGGCGCAGCGAGCACGACCTCGCGCTCCGGCGCGGGCAGGCGGGATTCGAGACTCGCGGGCGTCCCGTCCAGCGCGACCTGCGCGGCGAGGGGGAGGAGCGAGGCGAGCGACCAGGCGACACCGGCGGAAGCGACGGGATGCATAGCGGGCTTCCCCGATTATGCCCGAATTTCCCGCGCGTGGCGGGAGCTCTCAGGCCGAGAGAATCGACGCGATGCAGGCGACGTTGGCGATGTCGTCGGCGCTGCAACCGCGCGAGAGGTCCATGTACGGCTTCGCCAGTCCCTGCACCAGCGGGCCCAGCGCGGTTGCGCCGGCGAGGCGCTGCGTGAGCTTGTAGGCGATGTTGCCCGAATCGAGGTCCGGGAAGACGAGCACGTTGGCGCGACCTCCCAGCGGCGAACCCGCGCACTTCTTCTCGGCGATCTGTGGCACGAGCGCGGCGTCGGCCTGCAGCTCGCCGTCGCAGCTCAGATTGGGAGCCCGCTTCTTCAACAGCTCCGTCGCGCGGCGCACCTTGTCGACGCGCGGGTGCTCGGCCGAGCCCTTCGTGGAGAACGACAGCAGCGCGACACGCGGAGTCTCACCGACCAGCCGGCGGTGGCTCTCGGCGGAGGCGAGCGCAATGTCGGCCAACTGCTCGGCGGTCGGATCGGGAACGACGCCGCAATCGGCGAAGGTCAGCACGCGGTCCTTCCAGATCATCAGGAAGCACGAAGACACCGTCGCCATGCCCGCGGGCAGGCCGATCACCCACAGTCCGGAACGGATCACGTCCGCCGTCGCGGATTCGCTGCCCGCCACGCCGGCCGCGCAATCGCCGCTGCGTACGAGGAACGCGCCGAAGATCAGCGGATCCTGCACGCGCTTGCGAGCCTCCTCGGGGCTCATGCCCTTGTGCTTGCGCAACTCGTGGAGTTCATCCGCGAAGCGGGTTGTGCGCGGATCGCGCGAGGGGCGAACGAGCTCGACGCCTTCCGGCACAGCTCCCATGCCCGCCGCCTCGATCAGGACCGGACGGCACAGGCCCGCTTGCGCGAGCCTGGCGGCCGCTTGGACCACGCGCGGATCCCGCGCCTCCGGCAACACGATGCGCCGACCCAGCCGACGCGACTTCTCCTGCAGTTCGAGCACGAGATCCATGTTCCCGCGCATGATAGTCGGGTCGCGGGCGGGCGCGAAATAGCGGCGGCCGGTCCGCCACGCTGGACGGACCGGCCGCTCGTTCGCTCCGCGCTGCGGAGATAACAGTCCCTAGAACAAGAACGACGTCGTGGCGGGATTCGTCGCGCCGACGAGCACTCCGTTCAGCTCGTTCACGTCGATCAGCTGCGAGTGGATGGTCAACCCTATCGCGCTTGCCGGTACCGGCGCGCTACTGAAGCTGCCGAGCCCCGTGGCGCTGAGGAATTGAACCTTCAACACGAAGGCCCCCGTGAGCACGTTGAAGCCCTGGAAGGGGAAAGTCGTCGACGAACCGGAGAAGACCAGCACGGCGATGTCCCCGCTTCCGCCACCGTACGAGTAGGCGAGCGGGGTGCCCGTCAGGCCGAACGGGGACACGGCCAGCTTCGGTGGCACGGTTTCCGTGTACGTGAGCGTCTTCGCCGGGCTTGTTCCGATCGAGTTCGTGACCGTCACGTTGACCGTTCCCAGCGCCGAGGGTTGGGGCGCGAAGAACGTGATCTGCGTGTTCGACACGATCGTGAAGCCCAGCGGCGGAGCCAGCATGGTCGAGCCGACGGTCAAGGAGGTTGCCGAGTTGAAGTTCGTGCCGGTCAGCGTGACCTGCCCGGGCTCGAAGGCGGTGACGGTGCTCGGCGAAACGGTGGTGACCGACGGGGGCGCAGGCGGCGTCCCGAACGGGTCGTACGCATCGAGGGTCGTCGGCGCCGTGCCGCCGCCCGGCGCCAGCCATTGTGCGAGGTTGACCGCGTTCCAGAACTGGTCGAAGCGGCCGTATCCGGCGGTTTGCACGCCGCAGGTGAAGCTATTGACGAACCACGCCTGGCCGCGGAATCGACCGTTCTGGTCGTAGATCGGACCGCCGGACGAACCACCCTCGAGCAGCCCCGTGTTCCAGGTCGCGTTCCAGACCGTGCTCGACAGCGTGCAGCCGTTGTTGTCGATCGAGATCTTCTTGGGCCCGCCGCTGGGGTGGCCGATGCTCGTGCCCTGCGTGAAACCGCTCGTCGAGCGGGACCAGCCGCAGAAGTACGGCACGTAGGCGTTGGGGATCGCGTTGTTGATGCGCATGAAACGGCCGTCATAGGTGCCGTTCGTCGCCAACACGGTTGCTCCGCTGACGGTCTGGTTCTGCGGGGCGCTGCCCGTGCCGCAACCGGAGGTCTCGTAGTTGAAATAGAACACCGTGTTCGACGACTGGCCGCAGTGGTTGGCCGTGATCACGTAGCGCGTGCCGTCGTTGGCCGTGTTGTTGATCAGCGCAGCCGAGCAGAGCCCGCCGCCAGAGACCGTCTTCATCGATGCGCGCTTGTGGTTTTGCCAACTCGCGCCTTGAGGGCAGTTGATGTCGACCAGACAGGCGCCGTCGGCGCCGCCGGCCAGCGCGCTGTCGGGCACGCCCTTCAAGACCCCCAGCACGCCGCGATAGTCGTGGATTACGGCGCCGACGACGATTTCGGCCGAGCGCGTGACGTCCTGCGGCTCGTTGTACTCCAGGACCGCGACGTCACCGGCGAAGGGCTGGATCACGAACTGGCCGTCCGGATTCTCGTTCAGCTCGGTGTACGCACCGAGCACTTCGCGTTGCTGCTGGTCGTACAAGAACAGCGTGCCCCCCGCGGGCAGGTCGAACTTCGAGAACTCGATGCCGAGCGACTTCGCTCCGGGCGAGTGGATCTCCAGGCGCCAGACCTTGGTGCCGTCGGAAGCGACGTCCCACTGTCCTTCTTGGCGCGCGTCGAGGTGCGTTCCGATCACCGCGCCGAAGCGGAACGGGAAGTGACCGTTGGCCTCGTCCTCGGCCATGTACTGGGCGACGTCGGGCGCCGGCATGGCGACCGCGTTCTGGAGCGGGGGGAGGCCGGCCCACGACGAGGTGGGAACACCGGGGAATTGCACCTGCGCGGCTGCGCTCGCCACGCAGAGCGCGGCGGGAGCAAGGAGGAAGAGGAAGCGTGAGGAGATCATGGATTGGATTGGCTTCGGGTCAGGCTCAGGGGGCTCGAGAGGCTCGAGAGGCTCGAGAAGCTCGGGGGGGTCGGGGGGGGAGCTTGTGGGCGAGAAACGTCCACAAGCAGTTTAGAACGCGTCCCGCCGAGTGGTGGTTCCATTCCATCCCGAATGGAATCGCGCTGCTCGCCGCGGCGTGCGAAATGGCACGCCCGGAGGGATTCGAACCCCCGACCCTCGGTTCCGAAGACCGATGCTCTATCCAGCTGAGCTACGGGCGCGTACGAGGCTCGGGATTGTACGGTCGGTGCTCAGGGCTCCTCGCCGCTCGATCGCGGTCCAGCCGTCAAGCTCGCGGGGGAATGACAGGCACTTCGATTCTGCACGGCTCAGGACGGCATATGTAAACTACAAGATCCGTAAGTACTTACATGCAATTCCAAGGACTGGACCCCGGTCCAGTGATTGGCCGGTGGAGCGGAGGCGCGGCCCAATACCCAGGACGTTGACGTTGCCGCCGTGGACCTCGATGCCGACGGGGAGCACAACCTGGTCACGTCGACCGAGGGAGAACCGCTCACCGAAGGAGCGCAGGACGTCAGTGCATGGCGCAATTCCGAAAGCGGCACGCTCACGACTGTCGAGCGCTGACTCGGTTCTGGCTGCAGGCTTGGACGCTCGACAGCGGCGCGGCGCAGGGATTCAGTTCGTCCAACGCGCTGCTCGGCACGCAGTGATCCTGCGCTCTCAGCCGTCGGTGATCCCGTGGCGCGTGACGACCTCGCGCCAGCGCGCCAGCAACTGCTCGCTGGCCTCGCGTTCGCCACGCGTGGCGCGCCACGCAGCCTCGATGCGCAGAGCATTGGCTTCCGTGGAGTAGTCCCCGCTGGCATGTGCCAGCTCGGCTGCGCGCCTCAGCTCCGCGCCGCCGCTCGCGTCGTCTCCGAGCTGGAACAGGATGCCGGCGAGGTCGTGCCGCGCACGAGCCGCGCCGTTCCACGCGTCGCCCTCCGCCAGCGCGCGCTCCAGCCAGCGGCGCGCGTCGACGAGGTCCCCGGCTTCGGCCGCGATCACGCCGCGCAACGCGAGCGCCTGGTTGCGGATCGCGGTGTCCGTGCAGCCGTCGAGCTCTCCCAGCAGTTCGAGCGCGCGTCCGCGTTGGCCGAGCGCACGCGCGGCGCGCGCTTCGATCCAGGTCAGGTTCGGGTCCGGGGCGGCACCCGCCAGAGCTCGGCCGCGCCGCACGGCCAGTACGGCCTCGCCGTTTGCGCGGCGCTCGAGCTGCCACTCGCCGACGCGCCGAAACGCGAGCTGGACGCGGCTGGGATCGGCCGTGCGCGGCGCGCGCTCGGCGACGCGCGCGAGCAAGGCCGGATCGCGCAGCGCGAGGGCTTCGTCGAGGACGGCGCCCCAATGCAGCGGATCCGGTTGCGGGCCACTGCGCTCCAACTCGACCACGCTCGCGCTCAGCGCGCGCCAACGCGGGCCGACGCCGCTCTCGAAGCTGGTGCGCAAGAGCGGAGAGAACGAATCGGCCGCGCGCGACTCGAGCGCGGCCGCGGCTCGATCCGGCTCGCGCTCGACGAGTCGCTCGACGGCTCGCGCGCCGGCCAGCGCTTCCGCGTCGCGCACTCGTGCGAGGAAGAGCAGCGTTCCTTCGGTGTCGGACTGGCCGACGACGCGACCCTCGACGACGACCTTGGGCTGCGCGGCGCCGGGAGAGGCTTCGCGGGCCGGAGCTGAGCAGGAAGCGAGCGCGGCGGAGGGGATCAGGAGGAGCAGCAGGCGTGGGCGCACGCTACTGCCCATCGGGCAATCCGCTCTGGTACTTGAACATCTCCAGGAACGGCTGCTTCGCATAGCCGCCTTGCGGCGCCTCGTCCGGATCGAAGGTGCGCAACGGCGCGCCGAGCGAGGCGGCGGACGGATGCTGCAGCTCGTTTGCCAAGGTCTGCGAGCGCTCGTGGCTCTCACTGGCCGTGAAGAGCACCCACGGACGGATCAGCACGACCAGCTCCTTGCGCGCACGGCCCTTGATCTCGCGGCGGAACAGCGCTCCTACGATCGGCAGGTCCATCAGCAAGGGGATGCCCTGCTGGCCCGAGCCGGTTGCTTCCTCGATCAGGCCGCCGATCGCCAGCGTCAGGCCGTCCTTGGCGACCATCGTGCCCGACACCGAGCGCGAGCCGACCACGTCGACACGCGTGCTCGTGACCTGGCCGTTGCGACCGACCACGGGGATCGTCGCGGCGCCCGGGCGCAGGTCGCTGGTCTCCTGCACGACGCGCAGCGTGACGGTGCGGTCGGCATTGATATTCGGCGTCAGCAGGAGCGACGTGCCGACGTCGCGCATCTCGATCTCGGTGGTCGGATTGGTCAGCGCGACGTTCTCGGAAAGCGTCGTCTGCGAGCTCACGTTGCGGACGATCGGGCGTTCCTCGCCCACGAACAGCCGCGCGACCTCGTTGTTCGCAACGAGCAACAGGGGAGTCGCGATGGTCGTGATGCGCTTCTCGTTCTGCAAGAGCTCGAGTCGCAGGCGCACGTGCTCGTCCACGAGCTTGTAGATGAAAGGGCCCGTGGTGTCGGGCAACCCGTTCGAATCTGTCGGCGTGCCGCGCGTGAAACCAGCCGCGTTCGGCCCGTTCTCCCAAAGCAGGAAGTCGAAGGCCGACGAGAACGAGTCGCCCAGGTCGAGCGACAGGATCTTGACCTCGAGCAGCACTTGCGGTGTCGGCACGTCGAGCGTGCGCACCAACGCGTCGATGTCGGCGAGCGCGCGCATGTCGTTGCTGCGCACGGCGAGCTGGTTGTTCTTCTGCAACAGCGCGAGATGGATCGGCGGACCCGACAGCGGCTCGGACGGGGCCTGCGGGGCGCGCGGCTCGATGCCGACGAACCCGTTGGGCTCGCTGAGCTCGCGCACGGGCTTGACGCGCTCCTCGAGCAGTTCGAGGCGCTCGAAACGCTTGCGGATCTCGTCGAACTCGTCGGCGCGGGCGCTGCCGTCGTGCGCCAGACGTGCGCGCGAGCCGTACAGGCTGCGGATCGCCAGCGCGACGTCGAGGGCGTTCGGATAGAGCAGCGTGTGTACGCGCGTCTCCTCGTTTCCGTAGGCGGGTTGAGGCTCGGAGTAGGTCATCACCGCTTCGCTGGGCCGAGCCGTCGCCGGCCCCGCAGCGGGTGTCGGCACTTCGACGATCTTCTCGACGATCTTCTCGACGACGACCGGCTTCTCGACCATGACCGGCTTCTCGACGACGACCTCCTTCTCGACCACGACGGGCGCCGGCGTCAGCATCTTGCGCAGGCGGTCCACCGGCTCGAACGGGTTGCGCTGCGCAGGCTCTTGCAGCAGCGCCGTGGGGACGAAGATCGCGGCGCCGACGAGCGGCACGCACCACAGGCGAGAGGGGCGGAGGGTCATGGTTAGATCCAAATCAACAGACGGGCGCGGGCGGTCTCGTAATCTTCTCCGCTCTGGAGGGATACGCTGAGCAGGACCATTCCGGAGTGTTCCGAAGCGAGCTCCCGCATGACGGCAGGAACGCGACCGGCCTTGCCGCGGACTTCGCATTCGAGCACTCGCGAAGAACCTGCTTCGCAGGCGCGCAGCAAGTCGCGCGCGCTTGCGGGCAGCGCATCGCCTTGGTCGAGTTCGCGCGTCTGGAGGACCTCCAGACCGTGACGAGCGAACAACGCCAGCGGATCGGCCTTGCCGTCAGGTGCGCGCTGCAATCGGTCGATCGCCGGCTCGTCGACCCGCGGCGCTTCGGAGGCACGGCTGCGCGCGCAGATTTCGAGGAGGATGAACAAGGCCACCGGAGGACCGAGCGCGATCCACAGGAGTTTGGTGCCGGAACTCACTTACCCACTTCCTTTACCTGACCCACTCCCTGCGGAATCAACGACAGCTTGAAGTACCAGACGCCGCTGTCCGGCTCGGTCCGACCTTCGGTCGGCCCGAGTTGCCAGCCATCGGCGGCGAGTCGCTTTGCGATCGCCTTGCAAAACCGCTCGGCATGCGCGGAGTCGAGAGCCACTCCCTGCAATTCGTAGCCCGTGCCCAGGGCTACTAGGCTCAGAATCGCCTCGTCGGGCCCGACTTCGCCGTACAACGCGTCGGTCAACTTGCTGCAATGCGCGCGCGCTTGCTCCAGTTTTGCCTGCGCCGGATGCGGGACCGACGTCGCCGCTTGTGCGGCAGCGGGCGATCCACCCGTGACCCTCGGCCACTGGAACCACAGCACGAGCACCGACAGCAGCACTGCCGCCGCGCAGGCTTCGAGGAAATTCGACTCGGATGCGGGGCTGGAAGGCGCAGCGCGGGAAGCGGCGGCCGCACCGACGCCGTTCGCGCCGGCAACACGGGCGGGCGCTTGGGTCTGCGCAGCCGCTGAGGCCGGCGGCGTGAAGGGGAGCGAAAAGGCAGGCGCGGAAGTCGTCGTCGCGGCAGCTGGGACGGCCGGGTCTGCGGCAAGTGCCGCTGCGGCAACCGGCACGGCCGGGGCCGCGGCGGATGCTGCTGCGACGGAGGTCGTGTCATCGCCAGTTGCCGGCGACCAGTTCCATTCCAGGCGCGCGTCCTCCGCGCATCCAACGCGCGCGCATTGCTCGAGTCGCTCGATCAGCACCTCGGGCTCGACGACGGCACCGGCGTGCTGCAGGCGCTTGTCGCCGACCTCCTCCGCCAGCGAGCGGGAGCCGTGGAAGCGCACCTGAGCGTGCGGAACGCTCTCCAGCCAGCGCAGCACGTGTCGGCGCCAGCCCTTGCCACCCGTGGAGTGTCCGCAGATCGCGACCGGCAATGCAGCCCCACCGCACCAGGTAGCGCCGTCCCAGACCTCGATCACCGGTTCGGCGTACTGACCAAGGCGTCCGGCTGGCGAGCCGATCCAGCAGCGCTTCGCGCCGGCGTCCTTCAGCGCGTGCGCAAGCACATCGACGACGAGCCGGTCGGCGATCGTGAGAGTGACGAGGTGGCGTTCGCCGAAGCCGACGCCATGCCGATTCCATGCCACTTTCGCGCGCTCGGCGGGGATCTCGGAACGCGCTTCGGCGCGCAGCGCGAGCCAGCGAGCGACCTCGGCCGGGGGGAGCAGTTCACAAGCGCGCGTCTCCACGGTCAGCGTGCGAACAAAAACGCCCTCGAGCAGCATGCCGCAAGCGGCTTGAACGGGCGGCCCGAACGCGAGCAAGGTGCGCACGGCCGCCGCGGCATCCTTCGAGCCCGCACGCAGCACCTGAGCGTGCACGCGGCGGCCATCCGCATCGAAATCGATGCGCGCCCACAGGGTTTCCGTCGCGCACAGCAGGGTTTGGGCGGAAAGGGACATCGCACTCAAACCTACCCCACGTCGGGGATTCGCGCAGCGGAAATAGCTTCCGAGTCCGACGGCTCGCGATCAGCTTTCGGGTGTCGTCGCAAGCACTGCTGGCGGCACGTCGAGTTCCATCCGCAGCAGGGCCAGCCCGTGCGTCTTGCCCTGGGCGTCGGTCTTGAGCGAGGCCGACCCGCCGCCGCCCAGACTGTCGGACAGGATAAAGTTCAGGGCGCGCAGATTCGGCGCCTCGTAGCGCTCGACGACGCCGTGGTTGATGCCGCTCATGTGCGCGCGCACCCGCTCGATCGTCAGTTCGCGCACCAGGAATTCGTATGCAGCCTGCGAGCGCGCGAGAACGCCGACGTTGCTGCCCTCGCCCTTGTCGCCGGAGCGGGCCATGGCGATGCGGAACAGCGGCACTCGTTGTGTGTTGCTCATCGGAATCGCGCTCAGCTTTCGAACACGGTGACTTGCGTGCGCACGGCTTCCTTGCGCAGCAACGCCGGCCAGTAGCCGATGACTTCGGTGGCCTTGGGCCGCCCGCCGGCGAAGCCGGTCACGCCCGGCGGGCCGCTGGTCACCAGCGGCACGAGTTCCATGCCGAAGCGGTCGCACTTGTCCTCGTCAGCGCACTTGACGCCCAGCCGCAGCACGACTTCACTCGGAGCGACTTCCGCGGCCGCGATGCCGGCGTGGCAGACGTTCGCGCCGACGTATTCCTCGAGGCGCTCCTCGGGCCGGAACGTGCAGCCGTCCAGTTCCAGGCGTTTCCACACGATCGACGCGCACAGCCGCGCTTTTTCGAGCGCCTCGGGCCCGCTGATGGTCAACTGCCCCGCGCACTTGTAGCCGTTCTCGTAGCTCAGCGAGACCTTGAAGGTCGGCGTGGCAGGCTTGCCGCGGATGCCGCTGGCTCGCACGCGGTCGCGGCCCGCCTGTTCGAGCCGAATCGACGTGAAGTCGGCCACGCAGTCGGGCGTGATGTAGTTGCGCGGGTCGCCCATCTCGTAGACCAGCTGGTGCGCGACCGCCGAGACGTCGACCAGCCCGCCGGTGCCCTCGTGCTTGGTCACGACGAAGCTGCCGTCGCTCGTGCACTCGACGATCGGATAGCCGATGCGCGCCAGGTCCGGCACCTTGCGCCAGTCGGTGTAGTTGCCGCCCGTGCACTGCGCGCCGCACTCGACGATGTGCCCGGCGATGGTACCGGCCGCCAGCAGGTCCCACTGGTCGGAGCGCCAACCGAACTCGTGGATCAGCGGACCGAGCACCAGGCCCGGATCGGTCAGGCGACCGGCGATCACGATGTCGGCGCCCTGGGCCAGGGCCTCGGCGACCGGGAATGCGCCGATGTACACGTTGGCGCTGGTCACGCGCTGGCGCACGCTCGACAGAGGCGCGCCGGTATCCATGTTCTTCAGCGGCTCGCCGGAGGCGATCAGCTCGTCGAGTCGGCTCAGGATGTCATCGCCCTCGATCACCGCGACACGCACGCCCTTCAAGCCGTGCTTCGCAAGCACCTTGAGTACCGCATCCTTGCACGCGCGCGGGTTCACGCCGCCGGCGTTGGCGATGATCTTGATGCCCTTGGCGTGCGCGCGCGGCGCGATGCGGTCGAGCAGCGCCACGAAGTCGGTCGCGTAGCCGGCATCGGGCCGGCGCGAGCGCAGCTTCTGCATGATCGACATCGTGACCTCCGCCAGATAGTCGAGGGTCAGGTAGTCGAGCGGGCCCTCCTCGACCAGGCGGATCGGTCCGAGGATCGAATCGCCCCAAAACCCCTGGCCGTTGGCCACGAGCACCTTGGATCGCTTGGGAGAACTCATGCGGGCGCGGCAGTCTACTCGGCGGGCATGGCCGCGAGTACCCTCGCCCCATGAGCCGTGATCCCGCGCTCGTCCTCGTCACCGGCTTCGGCCCGTACTTCCGCACCGGCGAGAATCCCTCCGCGCACATCGTCGCCGAACTCGAGCGGGCGCCGCCGCGCGGGCTCGAACTCCTCACCACCATCCTGCCGGTGACTTTCGCCGGCGTCGGGCCCGCCTGGTCCGATCTCGTCGCCCGTCGCGGCATGCGCCGGCCCGACCTGTTGCTCGGGCTCGGTATGCACGCGGGACGCAGCTTCCGCCTCGAACGCCGCGCGCGCGGCAGGCTGGGCTCGACCTCGCTCGACAATGCGGGAGTCGCGGGCAACGGAATCATCCTGGCCGACGGCCACGAGCGGACCAACGAAGCGTCGTGGGAAACGCTCGCGGCGTGGTTGCGCGACAGCGGCGCCGAAGCGATCGAGGTGTCCGACGACGCGGGCGGTTTCGTGTGCGAGGCGAGTTACCACCTCCTGCTCGGCCACGCGCGCGCGCTCGGCTGCGCCGGGCTGTTCCTGCACGTTCCCGACGGATCCCTCGTGCCCGCCGCCACCCAGACGCCGGTCGTGCGAGGATTCCTCGAGCGCTGGGCATCGGCGCGCGTCCTCTGAGCCATCGTCCCCCCGACAGCCCCAACCGCGATCCCCCCCCGACGGCGCCATTCGCCACCAGCCGCGCCAATCGTCACTATCTGGATCACCCGCCCTCGGTCGCGCCAATCGCTACCAGGCGCGTCACTCGCCACGGCATCCCACTCTCGCCGCCCTGCGTCCTAGGAGCTTAGGGCCCTCGTTCGTGCGGCTGTCCCCTGAGGGCCAGTCATTCACGACTGACGGTCCACGACTGACGGTCCACGACTGACGGTCCACGACTGACGGTCCACGACTGACGGTCCACGACTGACGGTCCACGACTGACGGTCCACGACAAATGTCCGCCCAATCAAGATCGCCCGCGCGCCGCAGACCTTGGTCTGATTGACTACGCGTCCGCGACCGACGGGGGTCAATCGACCGCGGCTACCCCCAGAGGTGGGGCCGTTCGAACTGGCGCGCAGTCAATCAAGACAGGGTCCTTGCCGCATTCGGTAGCCCCACCGATGCCTAGTTCTCGAACAAGCCACCCATCACTGGTCGAATTCGAGATCAACCTCGGGTCGTGTGGCTGACTCGAGCCGCCAACCTGGCCGAAGCGGCTGCACGCCGAACCGAGAGTCCTCCCCGCTCCGTTCGTTCCGATTCGACCGACTTGAATCGGCGGACATTTGACATGGCGGGCGGACCGCGCGGGATCGCGGTGAGAGTTTCCAGTTTTCTTCGCCACCGTCATGAGCGGCGCGCATCTATACGGTTGGAGGGATCCTGAGCATGATCGACCGTGAGAAGTTTGGAGCGGATTCGGCTCGTGGCTCGCGCGGAGAGCTGGGGGGGAAGGCATGGGGCTCCGCGTGACTGGGCGCGAGCGTCGAGGTGGTACGTGCCACGAGCAGGTTCCGGGCGATTCCTGCGTGGGGCGTGCAGGTGGCTACGGCAAGGAAGAATCGCGAGCTCGCTCGAAAGTCACGCTGTCGACGGCACAGCTGCCATTCGCGTGCAGCGGATGGGGCGGTTCCAGGCGTGGCGCCGGTCGCAAGCCGAAGGGCGAGCTTGCGATGCATCCGCACGATCTGCGTCCTCGGCAATCCGCCAGGCATCCAGTCCACCTGTCCACGCGTGTTCGGGCCGGATTGCCCAGCTTGCGGCGCTCGGACACGCACGGGCTCGTATTCGACACACTGCGCGCGGGGGCGGATCGCTTCGGCTTTCGTCTGATCGAGTTCTCCGTGCAGTCCAATCACCTACACCTGCTCGTCGAGGTGCCCGATCGAGAGGCGTTGACGCGGGGCGCCAAGGGCTTGCTCGTCCGGCTGGCGAAGCAGCTCAACAAGTGGTGGGGGCGCAAGGGGCAGGTGTTTCCGGATCGCTTCCACGCACGCGCGCTGCGATCGCCGCGGGAGGTGAGGCGCGCGCTTGCCTACGTGTTGCACAACGCACGGCGCCACGGGGCCTTCGGCTCCGGCATCGACCCACATTCGTCTGGAGCGTGGTTTCGCGGGTTCATCGAGAGCGTTGCGCAGCATCCCGGCGTCGCCGATTTCGTACGGCGCATGGCCGCACGAGCGCCGGTAGTGTGTCGTGCCGCGAGTTGGCTGCTCACCGTGGGATGGCGGCGAGAGGGACTGATAGGCATCGACGAGCGTGTGCTCGCGTGGAGTGAGCCGCGCTGAGCGGGCGTGCCGTGCGTGTTCGAGGGCACTCTGCGTCGGTGAGAGCCGCAGCGGCATGAAACCGCAGCGGTCTGGAATCGCTAAGGCCTGGAACCGCTACGACCTGGAACCGCTACGACCTGGAACCGCTACGACCTGGAACCGCTACGACCTGGAACCGCTAA
>VGZE01000041.1 GCA_016872755.1 Planctomycetota bacterium | reverse complement strand
GCGCGCGGAGTTCGATCGAGACCACAGCGGCCGACTCGAACCGGCCGAGCGAGAAGCGGCGCGCTCCGAGCTGCGCGCCAAGCTCCAGCAACTGAAGCAGCGCCACGACGTGGACCAGAACGGAAAGCTCGATCCACAGGAACGCGCCACGCTACGCAGCGAGCTGCAGACTCTGCGACAGGCGCGCGTGAAAGCTCGGCGAGAACAGCGCTGAGGCTCCGACGCACGCGGTCGACACGGCAGGGCTCGCCGCGCAACTCGGGCCCGTGATTCGCGTGCGTGACTCGCCGCGTCAGTAGACGAATGACCCGTGCGCCTGACCCGTGCGCCCAACTCACGCACCTGACTCGTACGTCTGACCCGCACGCCGGACTCTTGCGCTTGGCTCGCGCGCCCGGGCCGAGCGCCGGCTACGCGCGCGTGATTCGCCGCGGTCGATCGCCACGCGCAGTCTTGACGCGCAGTCTTGACGCGCAGGTCCGGGCGCGAGTTCGCTCCGCGAGCGCGCGCGGCCGCAGTCCGGCTAGGCGCCGCCCTGCAAGCGCTCTTGCAGTCGCTGCAGCAGCCGAGCGTGCACCTTGCTGATCCGCGACTCGGAGAGATCGAGCAACTGGCCGATCTCCCGCATCGGCAGGTTCTCCCAGTAGCGCAGGTAGACGATGCGCGCCTCGAGCTCGGTCAACCGGTGCGCCACCAACTGCAGCAATTCGCCGCGCGTGAGCGCCTCGTCCGGGCTCGCCGCGCGCGGGTCCTCGACGACCTCGAGCTGCCCTTCCTCGTCGCTGGCCGCGGCCGTCGAGCGCGTCGGCATGCCCGGCAGGCCCGCGCCGAACAGCACTTCGTAGTCGGCGAGCTCCATCCCCATCCGCAGCGCGATTTCCTCGTCGCGCGGCTCGCGGCCGAACTCGGCGCGCAGGTCGCCGACCACGCGCTTGTGCTGCTCGAATCGGGCGCGCATGGGTCGCGTCAGCCAGTCCTCGCTGCGCAGCTCATCGAGCAGCGCGCCGCGCACGCGCAGCTCGCAGTAGGTCTCGAACGGCACGCCGCGCTTGGGGTCATAGCCCGAAATCGCCGCGATCAGTCCCACGTTCGCCGCCGTCGCCAGGTCACCGCGATCGATCGCGCGCGGCAGCCGCGCGGCGAAACGGCGCACGAGCTCGTGCAGGAACGGTTGGTAGTGCTCGACGAGTCGATTGCGCGTCGTGTCGCTGGGATTCGCGCGATAGGCGTCCCAGACCAGATCAAGCAGGGAGCCGGCTCCGGCTCGTGGCTGCGGACACGGTGTGGCCGCAAGCGGACTCATGCGAGATGACTCGGCGCAGGCCGAATCGATCGGACTCGAATCCCATGCATGCGCAGTTCGACAGGCTTCGTTGCGATGCAGGAGCAAGTGCAAGGGGCTCGCACGGACTCTTAGGTACTCCTCCGGCGCACGCGATTCAAGGCCCCAGTCGAGGAACGCGAGCGCGCATCCGTTCGACCTCCGACGATCGGCGCGGACTCGAGCGCGCGCAGAACCGCACGCTCGGCACGTCGCATGCGACGGCGCGCAGCCGGCTGACGATCGTCGTGACCGCACAAGTGCAGCGCGCCGTGGATGGCGTAAAGCAGGAGTTCGCCGCGGGGATCGAGGCCGCGACGTGTCGCGACCACACGCGCTTGCTCGGCACTGATGTAGAGCTCGCCTGCGGGTCCCGCGAGGTCCGCTGAGAGGTCGAAACTGATCACATCGGTGGGTGTCGGATCACCCAGGCATTGCTCGTGCAGGTGGCGCAGGTGCTGCTGCCCGACGATGACGACATCGAGCTCCATGCCGGCACGCCCGCCGTGAGCCAAGGCCGCCTCCACCGCTCGGCGAATCTGGGCGCTCGTGGCCAGCCGGGGCCCGGCGCTCCAGGTGACCCGGACGCTCACGCGCTGAAGGGCAGGCCCTCGCCCTCGTCGCCGCGCCCCGGCAGCTCGTACGCGCGCACGATCTGCTCGACCAGCGGGTGGCGCACGATGTCCCGCGCGTCGAATTCCACACAGCCGATCCCCTGGAAGCCGCGCAGGCGCCGGATCGCATCGGCGAAACCGCTGCGCACTCCCTTGTCGAGGTCGATCTGGGACGGATCGCCGGTCACGACCATGCGCGAGCGTTCGCCCAGGCGCGTCAGGAACATCTTCATCTGCGCGACGCTCGTGTTCTGCGCCTCGTCCAGGATCACGAAGGCATGGCTGAGCGTGCGTCCCCGCATGTACGCAAGCGGCGCGATCTCGATCACGCCCTGCTCCTCGAGCCGGATCACGTCCTCGAAGCGCAGGATGTCCGCCAGCGCATCGTAGATCGGCCGCATGTAGGGATTGAGCTTGGCTTGGAGGTCGCCGGGCAGGAAGCCCAGTCGCTCGCCGGCCTCGACGACGGGACGCGAGATCACCAGCCGCTTGCACTCCCCCGCGCGCAGTGCACGCACGGCCGCCGCGACCGCGAGGAAGGTCTTGCCGGTCCCGGCCACGCCCGCGCCGAACACGAGCGGGTTGCGCTCGATCGCATCGAGATAAGCGCGTTGATTCGCGCTGCGCGGTTCGACCGGATGCACTCGCAACGTCATCGGCACGATCGCCGCGCCATCGCCCGGAGCCACGCGGCGCGCGAACTGAGCGGCGTGCGTGGTGCTGCTCGAGCCGTTGGTCGGCTTCTCGCTCGACGCCGTCGGCGCCGGCGCCGGCGCGGCCAGGCTCTGGCCGATCAAGATCGCCTCGATCTCCTTCGATTCGAGTTCGCGACCCTTGCGCGACTTTCCGAGCAGGTGCTCGATACGGCGCTTGACCTCACCGACATCGCCCTCGGCCCCCTTCAGGCGCAAGTTGCCCGAGCGCGTCGTGATCTCCAGGTCGAAGATCTGTCGCAGCAACTTCGCGTGTCGATCGTAGGGCCCCAGTACGAGGATCGCTTCGTCGTGCGAGCGCAGCGGAATGATGGCTTCGATCAATGGATCCGTGGGGTCAGGCGTGTCGGTTCGGCGACTCCCCAAGGATGCGCGAGCGCCAACGGACCGTCAACGCGGGCGCTGGACTTGCTTCGACGGGGCGCGCCTGCTCCTGGGCGGGCCATCGCCATGCGGCCCGGCGCAGGATGCCCGTCGGCCGATCGCACCATGCCCCCATGTCGCGTCACTGCGCGCCGCACCGGAGTGCGCCCCCGCGCAATGCGCATCACCGCTACGCACCCCGCGAGGACGAGGCGAGCCGCAGGACGCTCCATCGCCTCAGGCCCGCTCGCCGCGCACGCCCACGAGGAAAGGACCGACCTTGGCACACCTGGCTGCGCGCTGGCCAAGAATCCACCTTAGGTAGGGGTCGGCGCGACGAGCGGACCCCAGTCAGCGGTAGACGCGCAGCGAAGCAGACCAGGGTCCACAGGATCGACCTTGGCCCAGTTGGCTGCGCGCTGGCCAGAAATCCACCGCGAATGGGGGTCGGCGCGACGAGCGGACCACAGTCGGCGGTAGACGCGCAGCGAAGCAGACCAGGGTCCACAGGATCGACCTTGGCCCAGTTGGCTGCGCGCTGGCCAGAAATCCACCGCGAATGCGGGTCGGCGCGACGAGCGGACCACAGTCGGCGGTAGACGCGCAGCGAAGCACCCCAGGGTCGACCTGACCCGCAAGGTGGCCGACCAGCGCTCGTGACCTGCGCGCGGCGCCGGCCCTGCCTCAGGCTGCTCCCCCTGGAGCCGCGTTCATCAACAGCGGCCACAGCAGCAGGGCTGCCGGTATCGAGAACAGGAAGCTGTCCACCAGGTCCAGCACTCCGCCGGAAGGGCCGAACCAGGTCCCGGAGTCCTTGACGCCCGCCTTGCGCTTGACCCAACTCTCGAACAGATCTCCTGCCTGCGCAGCGATGTTCGTGACCGCGCCGACGGCCGCACCGCCGAGCAGGCCGTGCGGCCCCGCCGGGAGCACTTCCCAGTGCACGAGCCCGACACCGGCCGCGATTCCGGCGACGAGCGAGGCGAGGCACCCCTCCGTGGTCTTGCCGGGACTGATCGAGGGAAACGGGTGGTGCCGCCCAAGCGCGCTGCCTGCGTAGTAGCCGGCTGTGTCGCCGATCTTCGAGAGGATCGCAAGCGCGACCAGTCCGCCGACTCCCCAGTCGTCGGCAACCAGATGCAACCAGGCGAACGGCAACACGAGCCACATGCTCATCCAGAACGCGGTTCGACGCAGGTGCGCTCTCTCGGCGTGCAGACTGAAGCTCGTCAGCGCAATTCCGAGCAGGATCCACAGACCCGCGCGCGGAGCATTGAGCCAGTTCGCCGCCCATCCGCGTCCCGCCGCGGTCGCTGCGACCAGCGCCACGAGAAGCGCCGCGAGCGTCAGGCGCGCGTTGCCGACCCAACGATCGGCGCGACCGCGGTTGCGGTGGTCCAAGGCCGCCAGCCCGAGCGCGACGAGCGAGGCCGCCCATGGCGCGAGCAGGAGCGCGAGAAGAGCGACGCGCGGGTCGCGCGTCCCGAGCGCGACCGCGACGAACCACGCGACCCAAGCCGGTGCTTGCAGGTGCAGATTGCGGATCTTCGGCAGGTGCGTGCCTTCGTAGACGCACAGCCCCGCGAAGACGGCGCCGACGGCGAACACGAGCAGATTGCTCTGGGTAGCGTGAACAGTCCACAGCAGCGCCGCCAGGGCCAACGCGAGCCCGCCGCCGACCAGTGTGCGACGCCAGATCTTCGCGCGCTTCGACGGCGCCGGGCTCGCGCCTGTCGCGCTCATCCGCGCACGCCGGACTGCTTCGACTCGCCTTCGACGAGCCCGCCGAACTTGCGCACGCGCCTGGCGTACTCGCGAAGAGCCGCGAGCAGGTGCTCGCGACGAAATTCAGGCCAGCACACGTCGCTGACGTAGAGCTCGGCATACGAGGCTTGCCAGAGCAGGAAATTGGAGAGCCGCATCTCTCCGGCCGTGCGGATCAAGAGATCGGGGTCCGGCGTGCGGGGATCGTAGAGGTAGGCGCGCAGGCTCTCCTCGTCGATTGCGCTCGGATCCAGCTTGCCCGCCTGGGCGTCACGGATCATGTGCTGCACCGCCTCGGCGATCTCGGTGCGCGCTCCATAGGAGAGCGCCAGTCGCAGCAGCATGCCCGGATTGCGCGCGGTCAGCGCTTCCGTCTCGCGCAGCTTGCCCAGCGGACCGCTCGGCAGGTCCTGAATACGGCCGATCCCGATCAGGCGCACGTCGTTATCCATCAAGGTCCCGCGCTCGTCGACGAGGAACTGCTCGAGCATGCGCATGAGGAATTCGATCTCCTCGCGCGGCCGCTTCCAATTCTCGATCGAGAACGCGTACAGCGTGAGGCTTTGCACCCCCATGCGAGCGCACTCGGTCGTGATGTCTCGCACGGAGCGCACGCCCTCGCGGTGTCCGAGCACGCGCTTGAACCCTTGCCGTTGGGCCCAGCGCCCATTGCCGTCCATGATCACGGCGATGTGCTCGGGGAAGGCCCCCCCGAAGTCAGGCCGCTCGATCCTGTGTTTGGCCATGCAACGCTCAGCTGTCGCGCGGAATGACCTGATCTCGTTCGGGTCCGACCGAGAGCATCTCGGTGCGGACCCCGACCAGGGCTTCGAGGCGCTCGACGTACGAACGCGCCTTCGCGGGTAGATCGCGGTAGCGACGAACGCCGGTGATGTCGTCGCGCCAGCCGGGCATCGTCTCGTGGATCGGCCCCAGCCCCTCGAGGCTGGGCAGATCCGACGGGTACTCGGCATACCTGCGCGTTCCCTGCTGGTAGCTCGTGCAGATCTTGATCTGATCGAATGCCGAGAGCACGTCGAGGTTGGTCGCGATCCACGAAGTCGCGCCGTTGAAGTCGAGCGTGTAGCGCATCGCCACCGCATCGAACCAGCCGCAGCGGCGCGGACGTCCCGTCACGGAACCGTACTCGTGCCCAACCTCGCGGATGATCTCGCCGTCGCGGCCGAAGTCCTCGCTCGGGAAGGGTCCTTCACCGACGCGCGTGCAGTAGGCCTTGGCAATGCCGATCGCCCGCTCGAGCTTCGCGGCGGGGAATCCGGAGCCCGCGGCGATGCCGCCGGTACCGGTGCTGGAACTGGTCACGTACGGATAGGTCCCATGGTCGAGATCGAGCAGCGCGCCCTGAGCTCCCTCGAACAGAACGCGCTTTCCCGCTGCATAGGCCTTGCGCACGAGCCCGCCGGTGTCGCATACGAACGGCGCAAGGCGCTCTCCGATGGCGACGTACCGAGCCACCGCCTCCTCGACCGGCAGAGGCGCCTCACCGTGTACCTTCTCGAACAACGCGTTCTTCTCCACCAGCGCCGCGGACAGGCGGCGCTTGCAGGAATCCGCGTCGAGCAAGTCGCACACGCGCAAGCCGGTTCGCGCGGTCTTGTCGGCGTAACAGGGCCCGATGCCGCGCCCGGTCGTGCCGATGCGGCCCGCGCCGCGCCAGCGCTCTGCCAACTGGTCGAGCTTGCGGTGGTGCTCGAAGATCACATGCGCGCCGGCCGACACGCGCAGATTCTCCGGCTCCACCGGCACCCTGCGCGCCCGCAGCTCATCGATCTCCTCGAACAGGCGGAGCGGATCCAGCGCCACTCCGTTCGCGACAATGTTCAACGTCCCACGATTGAGAATTCCCGAAGGAATCAGGCGGAGCACATACGTCTGGTCGCCAACCACGACCGTGTGTCCGGCGTTGGGACCGCCCTGGTAGCGCACGACCAAGTCGGCATCACGCGCGAGCAGGTCGATGATCTTGCCCTTGCCTTCGTCGCCCCATTGGGCACCGAAGACGCTGAGGGACGGCATGGTGGCTTGGATTCCTGGACGGTGGCGAGGGGAATGGGTGGGGCGGGGGATTGTCGCCGTGTCGGGGTAGCCGAGACAAGCCGGACCTTGGCCTGGCTGGCTGCGCGGGGAATTGGGGAATCCGCGCCACCACCCCGGGTTGCGTGCATCCAGGGCTGGGGCAGCTCACGCCCCGATCCAGCGCATGCACGGAGGCCCTCGATGTTCACACCCCCCTGCTGTCCCAATCCCCTCTGCTCGTCCCACCAAGGCCAGCCATTCACCTACCAGTGTCGCGGGTCCTTCCACCGCGCTCTCGATGACCGGCTCGTCCAGCGCTACAGCTGCGGCGTCTGCGGCAAGTTCTTCTCCGATCAGAGCTTTCGACTCGACTATCGGCTGCGCAAACCCAAGCTCACCGAGCCCGTCTTCTGGATGCTCGCCTCCAAGGTCACGCATCGGCAGACCGCGCGACTGCTGCGCTGCAATCGCGGCACCGTGCACCATCGACTCGAATTGCTCGGTCGTCATTGCCGAGAATTCCATGCGCGCCAGCTACAGCGACTGAAGGGAACGCTCTCGCCCGATCTCGCGCTCGACGAGCTCGAGACCTACGAGACCGACAGGCGCCTGCAACCACTGACCGTGCCCGTACTGCTGCACGAGTTGAGCTGGTTCGTGCTCGACGTGCAGGTCGCGCCGCTGGCCTCGCGTGGCGGATTGCGTGAGCCCGACCGGATCCGCCGTGATCAGCTCGCCGCGCGATCAGGACTACGCCGCAGCGGCTCGACGGAGGCGGTCGGCAAGTGCTTTGCCAACATCGCGCCGCTGCTCGCGCCTGGCGCCGGCGGCATGTTGCGTACCGATCAGAAGCAGACTTATGTACGGCTCAAACACCGCTCGTTGCCCGAAGGCATGACGCACGTGCGCATTTCGTCGGAGGAGCCGCGCGGAATGGACAACCCGCTGTTTCGGATCAACCGCACGCTCGCGATGATGCGCGATGGGGTGTCGAGGCTGGTCCGCAGGACCTGGGCGGCCGCGAAGAAGCGCGAAAAGCTGGAAAAGCACCTGTGGGTGTGGGTCGTATTCCGCAACTACGTGCGGCGCATGATCAACCGAAGTCCGGGGCAATCAGCCGCCAGCACCCTCGGGCTATTCCCGGGACTGCTGCCGACCTATGACCTGCTCGGCCTGTGCCCGCAATTCCGCGCCGATCCCCCCCTGAACCGCGCAGCCAGCTAGGCCAAGGTCCGCTAGCGCCGCTCGACCCAGCCGAACAGGTTCGCGCGGTCCGGGCGGTACAGCACGACGTCCGCTTCCGGTTCGACCTTGAGGAAGCGCTGGGCGTCGCGGTAAGAGAACACGTCCCCCATGTAGTAGTGGCCGTCGATCAGGACGCGCTCGGTTGGGCCGGCCTGATTCTCGACGTGCGTCTGTTCCGCCACCTGTTGTTCGATCGCCGGCAGGTTCGAGGCGTCCATTCCGTCCTCGGTTTCCGGGTCCCCACGCAGGTGCAGCCGCAACTGACCGCCGGGCGCGAGAACGGCGTAGGTGCTGCGCACGATCCGCTCGATCACGGGCCTGGGACAGTGGATGAAGACGGCCGGTGCCAGGGCCAGTTGGTAGCGGCGATCGGCGGCTGTGCTCGGCACGCCCAATCCATCGGTCTCGAGGAAGCGCGTGTTCGATGTGCCTGCGAGGCGCTTGCGCGCTTCCTCGAGCATGCCCGGCGAGATGTCGAGCCCGGTGTAGCTGCGCACGAGCGGCGCGAGCAGTCCCGCCAGCCGTCCGACGCCGCAGCCGATCTCCAGCACGTCCCAGGAGCGCAGGCTCGCGCGATCCAGGCCGTACAGGTACAGGTCGAGATCCACGCGGGCCTGGCGCTCCCAGGCCGCCGCGTCGTTCCAGCCCGGATGCGAGGCCACGTAGAAGTCGCGCGCCGCCGAGCGGGCGCGCGTCTCCCAAGTGGACTTGAGCAGGAGCGCCCACTCGCTCGGGGTATTGGGGGGAATCATGGATGAGCCGGGCTGCTTCGCGGCTGGGGCCGGCAGCGGCGGAAACCCATGCTAGCCTTGGCTGCACGGCCGGCGTAGCACGGCGAGTGCATCCGGTTCGCGAGGGCGAGCGAGCCGGCGATGGAGGAAGGTCTGTGCGGTCTCAACCGAACGGCAGGCTCGCCGAAGGCGCGAAGCGCTCGAGATAGCGCTTGACCGAGAACTTGCGCGCGGTGTTCGCGCTCGACATGTAGCGGATGCAGCCGAAGATCGGCCGCACGGGCGCCCAGGGACGGTCGTAGCGACCGAAGCACCAGGCGATGCCGGAGTAGGAATTGGGATCGCGCCCGTCCAGCGCGTACTTGTTGTTCAGCTCGACCAGGTTCGCGAAGGCCTCGCGCGGTTTGCGGGACCATTCGAGCACCTTCTTGCCCCACAACATGCGCAGGTAGTTGTGCATGGCTCCGGTGCGGACCAGCTCACGCTGCGCGGCATTCCACAGCTCGTCGTGCGTGCTCGCCTGTTCGAGTTGCTCGAGCGTGTAGCGGTGCGGGCGAGCGTCCTTCGCGTGCTCCTCGAGCGTGCGCACGGCCCAGTTCGGCAACGAATCGTAGCTGTCGTAGTCGGGCCGGTGCAGGCAGGTGTTGAAGCCGAGTTCGCGCCAGGTGACGAGCTCGTCGAGGAAGCTCTCGGCTCCTGGACTCATTCCCCACCATCCCTCCTTGCGGCCGTTGGTCGTCGAGGCCAGCTGCGCGGGCTTCCAGCGTTCGCGGCGCACGAGGGCCGCGAAGACCTGGTGCGTGCCGACGTGGCCGTAGTGCAGGTAGGGCGAGAGGCCGCTCGCCGCCGAATCGTCGATGTCGCTGCGCTCCTCGGCGTAGCGACTCAGCCGTTGCTCGAGGAACTGCTCGAGCCGCTGCGTCCCTTGCGCGGAGCCGCCGATCATCGGCACGGGCGTCACTTCACCGTCGAGGCCCTCGACGCGACAGTGACGCGCCGGGGCGTCGAGCCAGGTCGGCGGCGTTCGCGGCCAGCGACGCAAGACCGAGGCCGGGGGTTGCGCGTCCTTGCCATGTCGGCCCAGACGCGCGAGCGGGTCGGATTGCGGCGCGCTCTCGAGGTGTGGGGCGAGCTCGCGCTGCAGGAAGCGCCTGAAATCGTAGGCGCGCACGAAGCAGGAGCCGGCGGCTCGGATGGGCAGCAGCCCGATGGAATCGACGAGCTCGAAGCGCGTCTCGCAGGCCTTGGCGGCCGCATCGGTCGCGCGCGGCAGGAAGAAGCACGGCCATTCGTCCGCGACGACCGCGCAGGCGCGCGCAGCGAGGGCGGCGAGCAGTCCCTTCCCGGCGCCGGGCGCCGGTTCCACCCAGGGGTAGTAGGTGACTCCGGCCTTCGCGCAGGCCGCCGCGTTGTCGTGCATGCCGCGCAGCAGGAACGCGTGGTGGCGCAGGCTGGCCCATCGGTATCCAGCGCGAACGGCCTCGAAGACGAGCAACGGGCGCTCGAGTTCATTGGCGAGCTCCACCGCCCGCTCGAGCCCGAAGTTGTAGCGGACCCGACGCGCCGCGCTCATCCAGTACAGCACGTAGTCACCGCCGCGGTTGGCGGGACGGTCGTTCAGCAGGCGCGTGCGCAGGGGATCCATGGGCGAGATCTAGCCCGACCTACTCATGAGGCCAAGGGCGAAACGTCGCGAATGGCTGCCGCGGGGGAACGTGGGCCCACGTGCCTTTGGCCAGGGCTGGCGGCCGGACCTGCCGCCGTGCCTGGAAGCAGACGCAAGGTGCAGGAATTCGAGCTCGGGGCGCGGGCCCGCGAGCGATAGCGTCGCATCAACGGCGCGTGGGCCCGCGTTCCGGGGAAACGTGGGCCCACGTGCTCTTGGCCGAGACTGGCGGCCTGGTCTGCTTCCGTGCCTAGAAGCGGAACGGAATGCGCAGGAACTCGAGTTCGGGTCGCGGGCTCGCAGGGGACAAGCCGGTCGACAGCGCATCGATGTCGAATTCGACCTCGAACCGCACGAACTGGATCTTGCCCAAGGTCGAGGGTGTGTTGAAGTCCGCGATATTGGCCGTCTTCGGCACGAGCAGAGTGGTGGTATCCGGCGTGCCGTCGAGCTTGGCCGCCGCGCCCTCGAACTTGACCGAGATGTTCGCGCTCGCCGGCAGTGAATCCTGTGTGTTGCTCGTAACGACTCGGAAGTAGCGCCGGAGCAGCACGAGCTGCGTCGAGGCACCCGCGCCCGGGTTGAACGACGTCAGCAATGCTCCCGAGCTCGAAACGGTCAGTGCCAACTTGCTGGTCTGGGCGTTCCACGTCGCGGAGGCCACGTCGAAGGTCTTCTTCGCGTTCGGATTCAGGGAAGACTGCAGGCGCAGCTTGGCTTGGTTGAGCAGCGCCGGATTGCGCAGGTAGATATCCGCAGGCGTGTTCTCGATCGAGGTCGAGTCGACGATCACGGTGCGGCCATCCGGCTGGATGTCACCCGACACCAGGGTCAACGCGGGAAGGATCACGCTGGCATCGTCCACGACTCCACTGGTCTTGTTGACGAGCCCCGTAGTCGTGTTCGCGCCCTCGAACAAGAACTCGATCGCGTTGGGCCCGCCGCCGATCTCGAGTCCGGCGCCGCCCACCGGGATCCACTTCGAACGCGCCTTGGAACGCGCCCCGAAGGTCGGCACGAGCAGCAGCGCGTCCGGCGCCGTCATCTGGGCCAGCGTCTTGGCCGCCGGCAACACGATGTCGCTCGCACCCGCCAGCGTGTGCAGCTGGATGATGCCGGGGCCGCCCGAGCCGCCGGAGTCGGTCGAGTCGGCCGCCGTCGTTTGGCCGTTGCCGTGCCTGCCGCCCTTGGACGTCAGCGAATCATTGATGGTCGACGCGGAGAAATCGATCTTCTTGCCGGCCTGCAGGATCAGGTGCCCGCCGGAGCCGCCACCCGAACCACCGCCGACGTGGTTGAGTCCGATCGTGTTCTCACCGGCGCCGCCATCGCCGCCGTCGACCATGATCCGGCCCGCGCCCTTGATCTTGATCCTGTCCAGGGCCTGCATCAGCAGCGAGCCGCCGCCACCGCCGCCTCCGGCGCCCTTCTCATCGCTCGAGATCGTCCAATTCGGCGTCGGGAAGGTGGGGCCGGCGCAGGCATTACCACCCGCCCCGCCGCCTTGACCGGCCCAGGGCTGATCCAGCTCTCCAATCGTGATCGCACCGGTCACGCTGTTGAA
Source organism: Planctomycetota bacterium (assembly GCA_016872755.1). Classification (GTDB taxonomy): domain Bacteria; phylum Planctomycetota; class UBA1135; order UBA1135; genus GW928-bin9. The sequence goes on along the minus strand of VGZE01000041.1, from coordinate 12,140 downwards.
GAGCCGTCCGAAGAAGTCATTGGTCGAGCTGCCGTCGAAGAACGGCCGCAGGCCGACCAGGCCCCCCTTGGGAACCAACAGGCCGGTGATTGCGCCGGTCGCGAGCGCGCCGCCGTTGCGGCCTGCGTTGGCGACCAGCAGCGAGGTCAGCGAGGCCGCACCCTCGTTGGCGCCGAAGGCGCCACCACCGCCGCCCCCCGGACGCCGTCGGTCTACATTCGTCGAAGCCGTCGTGTCATAGCCGCTCTCGCCTCCGAATCCGCCCAGATTGGGCGTGTTGAAGGCACCGAGGCCATTGCCACCCTGCGGTGTGGAGGTCGTCGTCAGGAAATTGCCCGTGCCGCCCTTGCCGCCCGCGGCAACACCCGCTCCACCTTCTTCGAACTGATTGCCCGTGTTGAGGGTCGCGACGTCCTGGGAATCGAATCCCGTCGCGTCGATCGTGCCCTCGATGATGATCGAGCCGGTGGCCTGGATGACGACCGGGTTGGGCCCGAGGACCCGCAAGGTGACCCCCGGAGCGATGCGCATGTGCCGCACGTTCAGGATGCCGCCGATGACCGACTGCGACTTGCCGGACGTGAAGGCTCCCGCTTCCGGATCCCCGTTGGCGAAGGTGCCGCCCTGGAAGAACTGCGAGGAGGAGTTGAACGAGAATTGCGTGCCGCTGGGGCCCGACAGGTTGAGGTCGAAAGCCCCGTCGAACCCGCCGTTTCCAGTGAAATCGAAGGCCGGGCTCAGCTTGCCGTTCTCCCACTTGGCCTGCGGCTCCGCGAAGGCAGCCGCCGTGTCCTCGAGCGAAGCGGCAGATTCACCGCTCAGGTCGAAGCTCTCGAAGATCTCGTCGGCGAGGTCCGTCGCGGGCACGAGCGTCGGGAAGGAAACAGCTTCCGTCGAGAACTGCCCGAATTGATTCACATCGAGCAGGTTCCGCTCACCGACGATGTCCTCGAAGCTCGACGTGATCACCAGGCGCAGCAGCGTGCTCTGCGGCAGGATGCCGAGAGGCTGGACGCGAATCGTCGCGCCGGTCGTCGTGCAGTTGGCCAGCAGTTCGACGATCGTCGAAACCGGGCGCCAGTTGCCCGTGGTCGTCTCGAACGTTTCCATCCTCAGCCGCTCGGCGTTGATGTTGTCGGCGTCCGGATTGACGGGCTGGTTGATCTCCAGATAGGCAGCGACGCGAGTCGAGCTGTCCGAATACAGGTTCAGCGGAATGTCGGTGAGCGTCGTGAACGCCTGCGTCTGGGGGTTGAACTTGAAATAGACGCGATTGTCGGGGTCATCCCCCAGCTCGAGATAGGTTCCCGGGGCGGTGGGCAGCGACGTCGTCGTTTGCACGACGGGAGAGGGGGGCCCGATCACGCCGTCGACGAAGATCTGGGCCGGCACCAAGGAATTGGGGGTGACGAAAGTGCGCGTCTGGGAGTTGACCAGGGCCGAACCACTGGAGGACTTCACCGTCAGTGCGGCTCCGCTGTCCTGACCCAAGACTCGGATCAGGTAGGAGACACCGCCAGGTTGGAAACCGGCATCGGACAGGTCGTCCAGGGTCGGACACGTGGGCTGGAACGTGACGCTGGTCGGGTTGTCGAGCGTGAACTCGCCGGTGACGGGCAGTCCGGTCGTGTCGCTGATGTTGATCGTGCTCAGGTTCACCGTCGAGAAATTGATCGGCACGTTGAACGTGAACGTGATCGGGCGGTTGATCTTCCAGATCGCGCCATCCGACACCGAGATGCTGGTGATCTGGAAGCCGCCCTGCCCTGCGAGGCCGGACGACCCACCGCCACCGCCACTGCAAGCGGCAAGGAGTGCCATCGCAACCAGGCATGCACCGCTGCTGAGGGGAGAACGAAGCTCGGAGAGGGACAGGATCTTCATGGACTGCTGAGGACGGGATGTGGCGTGCCGCCGGGAGGTGGCGCGCTGGAGTTCGTCGGGGGAATCGGAACCAGGAGGCGCTGGTCGTGAAGGGTCGAGTCGAGAGAGGTCGATACGAGGGGGGTGAAACCGAGAGTGCGGCTGATCGCGATCAGGGCAGGGTCCAGGCCAGGCCCAGACCATCGAGGATCGGCGAAAGGTCGTTCTGCGGATTGTTGATGAACGTGAGTCGCAGCTGGAAGAACCGGCTGCCATTGATCTGCTGGATCGAGTTCTTCCAGGACTTGTCGCCGCCCAGGAAGGTGACCGACGCGTTTTCGGTTCCAACGAAGATGTTCGGGTTTCCGAAGAGCCCGTTCGGCGCCGGCTCGTCGCCGTAGGCATTGAGCCGATTCGCATCGGTCAACACGACGTTGGGCGGATTGGTGGCCGAGCCCGTGACGTTGGAGGCCGAGCGGAAAGCCAGCACGATCGAGGTTCCCGACGGCTGGTCGGCATTGTCCGGCAGCACCACCGGGGTCGCAAAGGTCGCGGCGGCGGTCGCGTCGAACCAGCAGGTCGGAACGCGCGTGATGCGCACGACGAATTCGGCGCGCTGGTTCAGACGGAACGACTCCCAGCCCCCGCCGGTCGGCGTTCCCTCCGGACCGGACCAGAGCGGATTCTCGTTGAATCCGTAGCTGGGAACGGCCTCCTGGTCGGGGAACTTCGAAATCGGCGTGCCCTGCGTGTCCGTGCCTCCCGCCGAGTACAGCGTGAAGAACGGGAAGCTCGACACTCCGCTGCCGAAGATGTCGACGAAGCTGCCATCGAGGGCATTCAGCGATACCGCGCTGCCGGTCGGGAAGCACTTGAAGTCGAGCAGCAGCGGCAAGTAGATGCTGGGGATGTCTCCGGTCGTCGGCGTGGCGCTGGCAATCTTGCCCTCGAGGTCGCCCTCGACACCCGCCGAGCCGCAGTAGGTGGCATCCGCCTGCGTCGTGAGTCCGGTGAGGCCGTAGGCCACGATGCCCGGCTCGATTCCCGAGCTGGCGATGCCGCCGGTGGCGAGGATCGCCGAATCACGCCAGGTGTAGTACTTCCAGGTGTTGGGATTGCCCTGGTTCAGCGGGTAGCGGATGAATGCCGTGCCGCTCGTCGAATCGAGGTACTTCTCGAGGGGATCGATCAGGTAACCGAGCCCCTTTTGGTGCACGACCGTCAGCGGATTCGACGGATCCGCCAGCACGTTGTCCGTGTACGCGGTCTTGACGAGGCCCGAGAGCGGGAAGTGAACGGCGAACGTCGCGCACATGGCAGGCGCCCAGCCGGCAGGGTCGATGAACTCGTCCGGGAAGCGCGCGGAGTGCGCGAATTCGATCTGGAAGCTCGGGAAGTACTCGCCGACGACGTTGCCGTTGAGCGGCGACCAACTGATGCTCTCGATGTCGATGTTGATCGTCGACTCGTCTTGCGACTGCAGCCCCATGTCGCAGTACCGCAGCACGGTCATCATGCGTGAGCCGAGGTGGTTGAACGGCTCGCGGAATCCGCCGGCGAAGGGTGTGTAGGTCGGCCCTCCCGCACCGCCGGGAGGTGTGAAGAAGGAAGTAGTACTCGTCGGTGGCCCCGTCGGCGTGGAGCCGTCGACGAAGAGCGGCGAGCCGAAAGCGCCGATCGTGCCAGGCGTGCGGTCGAGCACACCTGCGAAGCGCGAAACACTTCGCGGGCGGACGATGCCGTTGGGCAAATCGCGCACGATTCCGCTGTCGCGCAGCTCAGGCTGCGTGTCGGTTGCCGTCGCGCCCGTCCCTTCCTTGAGGTCGCTGTTGGTCTGGAAACGCAGCGCGATGTTGCCCCGACGGCCGGTCGGGGCGGCGCTGTTCAGCGTGAAGACCACCTGTGGGAAGGTCGACGCAAGCGCATTGCCTGCCAGATCCGTAACGCCTCCGGTCCCCGATGCAAGGTTGACGAAGTACTGTTCCGCCGTACCCGAAACGTGGTGGAACGGCAGCAACGGCTGCAGTGCGAACTCGTCCAAGGTCGAGTTCTTCTGGATCTGGCCGACGACGATGTCGTTGCCCTTTTGGTTGGCGGCAATCCGGCTGACCATCAGCGAATCCAATGGATCGACCGAGGCAGGATCCATGGGCTCGCTGAAACGAACTACGACCTGCGAGGCCGGATCGACCTTCGAAGCCGGCGCCTGGCCCGGAATGGGGAAGAACCCGATGAAGCACGGGGCCTGCGCGACGTCCTCACTCGCATCGTAGGCGGTCTTGTAAACCCCCTGGCCGCCGGCGAGCAACGCAGCCTCGCTGCCGGAAATCAAGCGAGCCTTCACGTCGTTGAGCGTGCCGAGCACGGGCGGCGCCGACAATTGCGTCACGACGGCTAGCGCGTTCGACAGTTCGATCACGTCACCGATCGACGGGTTCTGCGCGCAGGAGGCGGTGGCGAACTGAAGATCGACCAGGAAGTTGCCCGGGCCGGCCGTCGTGTCCGCGATCACGGTCCCGACGCCGATCTGGAACAACCCGAGCACGCGCGGAGGAGTCACGTCGAGCAGGAACCCGTTGTTCGAGTCGCCGGTGATGCCCTCGGGCCCCCCCGCGCGCAGCGCGCGCACGACATCGAAGGTCGCCGAGCCGATGTCGACCGGATTGTTGTTGGCGATGCTGAGCGGGTTCCCCGCCGTATTCGTCAGCACCTGGAATTGTCCTGACGCGAAGTCTTGCTTGGTCGCGATGCGAACCGACGCGCTGGGCAGGAAGGTGGTCACGGCCGCCGGCAGGCCGAGCATGTTGATCGAAAGCGGCGGATTCGCGCTGGTCGCGTCGAGCTCGGACACGGTGGTATCGACGATGAGCCGTGTCGGGCGGAACTGGGCCTGGCCCCCGCTGTTGACGATTCCGCCGAAGTTCGGGTCGGCGATCACGCGGGGCTCGAACGGCTGCGACGGCGGATTGCCGGTCAGCACTCGGATGGTGGAGTTGCTGATGCTGTTGGGATCGATCAGGTCGTTGAAACGCAGCACGAGCGCCGCGTTGCGCGGCACGAACGAGAAGGGCGGAAGCGTGCCGGGCAGGTCGCTCTGCGGATTCACCGGCCCGAGGTTCGCGTCGGCCGCATTGAAGGCCGAGGAGAAGGCCGTGGTTCCGAACGCGTGCAGGATGACGAGGCTCTGCGCCTGGGTGACGGCATTGGTGTCCAGTCGGTAATCGATCCCGTCCGTCTGGACCTCCTCACCGATCACGTAGTTGCGAAAGCGCAGCGTCTCGACGCCGGTGGTCGCGTTGCGATCGAAGACATCGACCAGCCGCCCCCAGCTCAGCTCGATGAGCTGGACCTCGCTCGCGGCACCGCCCTTGTTGACGTCGACGAAGAAGCCGGCGGGGCTGCCTTGGATGGAAGAAGGGTAGGCGAACTGGGTGGAAGGCACGAACGAACTCGGGACGCCCACCTGCCCTGCCCCGGACCCGCCGCCGCAGGCCGCCAGGCCGAAAGCCAAACCCAAGGCCAGGCAGCCGGCCGCCGCGCGAGAGGTCCAGGACCGCGAGAATGTCCGAGCACCACGCGTCAGCGACTGGGCGCCTCGGGCCGCGACGGGTCCGCGTGAAGAGACGCCGGCCTTCGACGAGCGAATCCCAGCTGAGCAAGCCCCGGAGGAGCACCCCCCACACGAGCAAGCCCCCGACGAGCGAGCGCCGGACGAGCAAGGGTCGGTGGAACGCGGCGAACGAAGCGAATGCAACATGGATGGGCGGTAGGCGAAGGAGGGGCTCGAACGAGTTGCCGGCGGGCGCGCAGACCAGACGGTGCCGACACGACTTCTAGTGACTGGCTGGCGGGACGGACACGTGGATTTTGGAAGGAGTCCGCGGCTCGGGTTGCAAATGCGCTACTTCAGGTAGGGCACGCCGACCGCGGACAACTCGGGGGATGTATTGGTCTTCGTATTGCTGAGGAACGAGATGCGGAGCTGGAACAGCTGCTTGCCGTCGATCTGATTGATCTGGTCGAACCACTGGTAGAAGCCCTTGGTGGCCAACGAAGAGTTCTTCTCGGTCGGGCTGCCGTACTGCAGCGTCGAAGTAGGGCCCACCACCGCCTTCTCGTCGCCGTAGACGTCCAGGATCTGAGCGTCGACGATCTTCTTGCCGGGCGCGAAGCCCGCGGCTCCCCGGAACGCGAGCACGACCGAGGTACCGAGCGGTTGGTCGTCCGGACGAGGCTCGAGCACGGGCTGCGCATAGTCGGGGTCCGGATCGAACGTGTCGAACCAGATGGTGATCGTCCGCGTGACCCGGAAGACGACCTCCAACTGCCCCAGATAGAACAGGTTGTCATCACCCGGAGTCGGCGCGCCGAGCGAGCACACGGTCGGGTTGCCGCAGAACCCGCCATCCGGAACGAACTCCGTGTCGGGATTCTTGTTGACCGGATCCCCCGCGGTGTTGATGCCGCCGGTCGAGAAGACCCGGAAGTTCGGGATCGATGACGAGTTGATCGCGATCGACGTGTCGAGCAGCGTGAGGGCGATCGCCTGGGATGGATAGCACTTGTGCTCGACCAGCAGCGGCAGTCCGATCGTGGGCGTGAACTCTTTCAAGGAGAAATCGCCCGCCGCCATCGGCGGGATCAATCCGACCGTTTCGAGCACGCCGTAGTCGGTGCCTTGACCGAACGGAGCCGCAACGGCCTGGATCGCGGTGTCACGCCACGTGAAGTACTTGTAGAACTCCGGGTCGTTGCCGAGGTTCATCGGCATCGGATACATCAGCGTGTTCGTCGGCGACAGGAAGATGGCGGTCGGATCGAGCACGTACCCGTCCTGCTTCGGGCTGACGACCTTGAATTCGTTCTTCGGGTCGTCGAGCACATTGAGATCGAAACCGTCGTCGTTGAAGCCTGAATTGGGGTACTGCGGCAGCAGCGCGCCGTCGACCTGCTCATCGGGCAGGAACTTGCTGTGCGTCAGGCGCATCTCGTACTCTGGGAAGAAGTCCGAGACGATCAGGCCGTTGAGCGGCACCCAGGCCATGCGCTCGATGTCGATGTTGTAGTTGGTCTCGTCCGAGATCGTGAATCCGACATCCGCGTAGCGGTACACGTGCATCAGACGGCTGCCGTAGCGCGAAATCGGGGTCAGGATGCCCCCGACGCCGACCATGTTCGAGACGATCGGAGTCGTGCGGTCAGCGACCGCCGAGAAACGCGACACGGGGCGCGGCTTCAGCACGCCCTTCTGGAAATCGAACAGTACCTGCCCGCCGCGCACTTCGGGCTTGTTGGCCGGGTCTCCATCCTCGTTGGCGGAGCTGAAGCGCAGCACGATGCCGCCATTGCGCTGGTCGGAGGCGGCCGCAAGCAAGGTGAATTCGACCGGCGGCGTGAATCCGAGCGTCGCCAGCTTGTTGCCGGCCAGGTCGTTCACTCCCGATGCGCCCCCCACGAGCGAGCAGAAGTACTTCTCCGCCGAGCCCAGGGAGTGGCTGAACGGGAAGACCGGAGAGAAGCGGAACTCGCGCAGGTCGCTCGAGGGCAACATCTCACCGACGAAGATGTCGCTCGGCGTGAAGTTGGCCGGCGTGCGCGTGATCATGAACGTATCGAACGGCTTCACCGAACCCGGGTCCATCGGCTCGCTGAAGCGCACCGAAACCACCGAGTTCGGCTGGACGTCCGTGACGGGGAACTTCGCCGGCACCGGCGAGAAGCGCACGAAGCAGCGCGAGAGATCCTTGGCGGGATCGAAGGTCGACAGGAACGTGCCCGCGCCGTTGACGAAGGAGCCGGAATCGCCGCTGAGCAGGCGCACGAGCAGTCCGTTGACCAGGCCGTTGCCGTCGGGCGGCGTGCCGGTCTGGATCACTTCCGCGAAGACGCCCGGCATCTGGATCACGTCGCCGGCCTCGGGCTGTGACTTGCAGACCGAGGACTGGAACACGATCGAAATCAGGAATGCGTCATCACCCACTCCGCTCGCCGGCAGGATCGACGTGACGCTGATCGGCTGGGTCCCGACGATACGCGGCGGGATCAGGTCGAGCAGGAACCCGTTGTTCTGATCGGCGGAAATCGAGCCGGTCCCGCCGGAGCGCATCGTGCGCAGCACGTCGGCGGAAGGCGAGGTCAAGTCGGCCGGCGCGCTGGTCGCAGGCGAGAGCGACTCGTTCGATCCGCCCTTGAGCAGGCTGAACTGCCCTGTCGAGAACGAGAGCTGGGTCGGGATCAAGACCGCGATGTTGGGGGCCGAGGTCGTCACGCTGGCCGGAAAACCGAGCGCATTGACCGGAATCGCAACCGGGCTGTTCTCCGCCTCGAGCTCGGAGACGGTCGGATCGATGATCACTCGAGTCGTGCGGAATTCCTTGCCGCTACTCGCGTTGATCAGACCGCCGTGGTTGGGATCGGGCACCAGCCGCGCCTCGAAGGGCTGGATCGGCGGCAGGCCCGTGCGCGTCTGGATCGTGTTGCTCGAGATCGTCGTGTGATCGACGAAATCGTTAAAGCGCAGCACGAGCACGCCGTTGCGCGGAATGAAGCTGAACGGCTGCCCGCTCGACGTGTAGCCGTTGGGCGTGATCGGTCCGACGTTGTCGTCGATCCGGTCGAAGGCCGCCTTGTACTCGGGCGTGCCCGCCTTGTGGAGCACCGTCAACGAGGTGACCTCGGTCACGGCGTTGATCTCCAGTTCGTAGTCGACGCCGTCGCTGAACACCTCCTCGCCCACCACGAAGCTGCGGTGCTGGAGCGCGGACAAGCCCGTCAGCGCGTCATAGTCGTAAACATCGACCAGGCGGCCCCAGAACATCTCCATCAGCCGGAAGTCGTTCGACTTGCCGCCCTGGTTGGGATCGACGATGAATCCGGCCGGGCTGATCTCGAACCCGGGCGGGTAGTCGAAGTCACCACCGACGCCGCTACCGGGAGTGCCCGAGCTGCCGCCGCCGCCCCCACCACCGCACGCGGCTCCCAGCCAGGCGCAGGTCAGAGCGGAGAGCAGGATCAGCCTGCCGAAGCTGCGCGAGAGGCGCGCTGGACGGATGCTGGAGTCCGCGCCGGAGGAGGAGAAGGCCGAGGTGGCGGAGGTGTTGTCCATGGAGATCGAGTGGGCGGACTTCGTGCTGGGTCTTGCGGAAGGCTCGGACGATGGCTTGCGCTCAGGCATTTGCATCAGGCGGTGCATCAGGCAGCGCGGCGGGTGTGCACGAGGGCTGGCGAATCGAGCCGGCACGGCGTGTGGGCGCCTGCCGCGATGCCGGTTCGGCAACGCAGCGCGGGAGGGGCATGCTGCAGGAGGATCGCACGCGAGCTCGTCGAGGGCGGGCACGAAGAACGCGATCCGCCACCCCTTGGATCGGGGCGCGCGGAGCGCAGGGGGGACACACGGCGGAGGCGCCACGCGGGCGTCTCCATGGCACCGACGCCGAACCCACCCGGAGCCGGTCGAAACCGGCTCGAGCAGGTCGTGGCCGCCGGCAATCCGGGGTGGCCTAGCGATGCGCCGATCGATTGTTTCATGGTGTCCGAACCCGGTCAAGAAATGCGCCCGTTTGGGCGCCTGGGCGCCCTCGGTCGAGCGTGAAGTTTCGATTCTCGCTGCGAGCCGGTCCCCACCTCCTGACTTGGATCGGGTCCAGGCGAGGATCCCGGGTGGCAGATCCGATGCTGGCCTGGGCTCCGGCCCGAGCGGAAGCGCGGCGGCCCGCCCGACTCGGGGGCAAACGGCGTGCCAAGGGTCAGCCTCTTGCGGGACGCACCGGTTGCGTCGGTTATCAGGCAATCGACGCGCAGAAACGGCCACTTTGGGCGGCGTTTGGGCTCCAAGCCTGGAGACCTGTCGATGCCGGCCTGTCGGCCCCGTTCGAGTCCTTGGCAAGTGACGTGCGAAAGCGCACGACGATTAGGGCACCACCGCGCCGCGCGGGACCGTGAAACCGTGGGCGAGTGCCGCGGCGAGGTCCCCGAAGAACACCAGGTGCTCGGGCCGGATCTTGCGCGCGCTCGGCGCGTCGGCAGCGTGCACGTGCCGCGAGGTCGAGCACCCGACGAAGGCCGAACGCAGCACACGGCTGCAGTAGCCACAGTTGGCGCGCAGCGGGATGCGCGAAGCCAGCCGGAAGGCCGGTTGGATGTGGCGCTTCTCGGTGTTGGAGATGCAGCGCTCGTTCGTGCAGGGATTCTCCCCCTCCGGCACGCGGTAGGACTGCTGCACCGCGCGGGCACCCTCCAGGCGCAATTCGCAGCGACCCAGCAGCGCGGCCAGCAGGGCCATGCGCACCGGCACGCCGCGCGAGGCCTGCTTGAAGTAGATGCTGCGCGGATCGGAGTCGAGGTCCGCGCTGATCTCGTCGCGGCGCGGCAACGGATGCATCACGACGGCGTGCTTGAGCGGCTCCGCGGACATCGCCTTCGTGTTCATCTGCACGAAGGGCGCGACCTGGTCGCCGGAGCCGAATCGCTCGGTCTGCGGCCGGGTCATGTACAGCGCATCGACGCGATCGACCGTCAGGCCGCTGGCCTCGGTGAACAGCGACAACTGGTGCGGTCCCTTGGGCGTGATGTAGGCGGCATCGGAGCTCGATGCGATCTCGCCCAGCCGCGACGCGTCGGCGCGCACCGGTTCCGCGCCATACTCTTCGCGCAGTCGCTGCAGCACGTAGTCCGGCAGCTCCAGGCCGGGATGCGGCACACACACGATGTTCGCGCCGAAACGGGCCAGCGCGTAGATGAACGAGTGGATCGTGCGGCTGTAGCGCAGATCCCCGGCCAGCACGACATCCAGGCCCTCGATCTTGCCTTTCTCGATCCACAGCGTGTACAGGTCGCACAGCGTCTGGGTCGGGTGCTCGTGCGCGCCATCACCGGCGTTGATCACCGGGACCGACGAGACTTGCGCGGCGAGCGCCGCGGCGCCCTCGCTCGGGTGGCGCAGCACGATCAGGTCGGCATAGCCGCCGCTGACCACGCGCACGGTGTCGGCCAGCGACTCGCCCTTGCTGGCGCTCGAGACGCTCATGTCGGCCGCGCTGATCACGCCGCCGCCCAGGCGCAGCATGGCCGACTCGAAGGACAGTCGCGTGCGCGTCGAAGCCTCGTAGAAGAGGCTCGCGGTGATCATGCCGCGGCAAGTATCGGCCGACCCCGCCAGCTGCTCGGAGAATTGCTTCGCTTGCGCGAAAAGCAGCTGCATGTCGGCGAGGGACAGGTCATCGATGGAAACAAGATGTCGGAGACCGCCCATGGCGACGCGCGGGCTCGCAGGGAGCCGCGTGACGATCGACAGCCTAAAGCAAGCCGCGCGGGCCTTCAATCGGCGGTGCCGCGCCGAGCCAACCGAGTGCGGTACCGCGCAATTCCTCGAGTTGCGCGGCGCGGAACGGGGCGGCCGATCCGGGATGCAGCAGGCGCGCGGGGAGGTCGAAGCGCGCGCGATAGACCCCCTCGATCCGCTCGAGCGCCGCGCCGGGATCCTCGAGCGCCGCCAGCGCCGCCGCGCGCCCGGGAAGGTCGCCGCGCGTCGCGAGCACGGCGACACGCGATCCTGCTTCGGGAGGCGCGCTTGCGCCGGGATCGCACCACAGCACCAGATCGGCACGCGCGAGTTCCGCCAGCGCGCGCTGCTGCGCGAGTGCGCCGATCGGATCCGCGCTCGGCGCGCCGCCCGCGTCGAGCCCGGCGCTGTCCACGGCGACGATCGGCCAGGGCCCCAGCCGCGCAAGGCCTTCGACGAGGTCGCGGGTCGTCCCGGGCTGCGCGCTGACGAGCGCGCGGTCGGAGCCGACGAGCAGGTTGAACAGCGTCGATTTCCCGGCATTGGGCGGTCCGGCCAGCAGCACGCGGCGCGGGTGCAGCAGGAAATCGGCGACTCGCGCGCGCTGGTGCATGGCGCGCCACGCGCGTTCGCGACGAGCCGGAGTCATTCGCGCCATGTGCATCGCGCTGCGGCGCAGCGCTCCGCGTGCCTGGTCGAGCAGCAGCCGAGCGCCGGCCTCGCTCACCGCACTCGCGAGGTCGCACAGCGCCAGTGCCTCGATCCCGTCGCTCGCAGGCTCCTCGGTCCCCGCCGCGAGCGCTCGCTCGAGGCTGGCGACCAACACGGGTGAGCCGTGCAGGTGCAGCTCGCAACTCGTCGCGTCCACGCGCACCAACAAGGCCTCGTCGAGCTCGTCGTCCGCGCGACTCAGCCGTCGCAGCGCCAGCGCGCCGACCTCCGGCAGCGGCGCGCCGGACAGCTGCTGCAGGCGCGCGAGCGCCGGCGCGCCGCGCAC
>VGZE01000040.1 GCA_016872755.1 Planctomycetota bacterium | reverse complement strand
CATGGCGGCCGCGCCGAAGGTGATCACGAAGCTGGGGCCGGTCGAGCGCCGCTATTCGTACGCGTCGTGGACCGCGCCGTCGCACTACAACCTGCTCACCGGACTGTTGCCGCACACCAGCCCGGAGCAGGTCTACGCGTCTGAGTACTACAAGGACGACTTCCTCAACTACAACAAGCGCCTGGGCGCCAAGGCGATCGAGTTCTCGTCCATGGTGCCGGGCCTGTGGCTGCCCGATTTCCTGCGCACGAAGCTCGGGTACACGACGCACGCGCGCGTGTCCTTGCCCGTGATGAACGAGAAGACCGGCATCAATCGCGGTTTCGACTCGTTCAAGCTGATGGACAAGCACAACGACATGCGCGCGATGCTGCCGACGCTTAAGTTCGACTCCGCGAGGCCGGCCTTCTACATGCTGAACGTCGGCGAGACGCACTACCCGTACGCGAAGCCCGACGAGGACAGCTCGATGTGGCCGCGCATCAGCGGCGTCAACGGCGTGTTCAAGAAGCTCGAGCAGAGCGTCGACGCCGAAGGGAAGGCGATCGCCGACCCGTCCCTCGCGCAGTTCTTCGACGCCGAGAAGATGGAGCAGCTGCGCGCGCGTCAGATCGACACGGTGCGCTACCTCGACAAGGTCTTCGAGGAGCTCTACGACCTCGTGCCGAAGAACACCTGGATCGTCGTCACCGCCGACCACGGCGAATTGTTCGGCGAGAACGGCTACTTCGGCCACGGCCCGATCATGCACGACAAGTGCTTCGAGGTGCCGTACCTCGAAGGCAAGCTCCGCTAGCCCGACCTCGGATTCCCCAACCCCTCTTCCTCACTTCCGCCTCCATGGCCAACACGCAAGGCTTCATTCTCTGGTTCACCGGCCTCTCCGGCTCGGGCAAGTCGACGCTCGCGACCTACATCGCGCCGATCCTCAAGCAGCAGGGCTGCAAGGTGGAGATCCTCGACGGCGACGAGGTGCGCGAAAACCTCTCCAAGGGTCTCGGGTTCTCCAAGGAGGATCGCGATACGAACATCCGCCGCATCGGTTACGTCGCCGGCCTGCTCTCGCGCAACGGCGTCGTCGCGATCACCGCGGCGATCTCGCCGTACAAGGACGTGCGCAATGAGATCCGCGCGAAGACGACCAACTTCGTCGAGGTCTATGCCGAGTGCCCGCTCGACGTGCTCGAGGATCGCGACACCAAGGGGCTCTACAAGAAGGCCAAGGCCGGCATCATCAAGAACTTCACCGGCATCAGCGACCCCTACGAGGCCCCTGAGAAGGCCGACGTCGTCGTGAAGACGCACGAGGAGTCGATCGAACAGTCCGCGAAGAAGATCCTCGACTACCTGAAGAAGCGCGGCCTGCTCGCCTAGCGCGACCGGATCAGCCCGGCCGCTACAAGTCGATCACGATCGGCGGCTGCGCCGGCTCGTAGGCCAGGTCGCATATGCATGCGTTCACATAGCGAGTCGCCGGCGTCTCGCGCACGCCGTGAGCCTCGTGGATGTGGCCGAACACGTGCAAGCGCGGGCGCAGCCGCGCCACCGCGGCCGTGAGCTCCTCGCAGCCGACCTCCTGGCCGCTCCAGACGCGGTCGAGGATGCCGTGCGGCGGCGTGTGCGTGATCAGCACGTCCACGAGGTCGGAGATCCGCTCCCACTTGCGGCGCAGCGGCTCGCCGCGCTCGAGGTTGAAGGCCCAGTCGAAGAAGCGCGGTTGCCACGGACTGCCCCAGAAGCGCAGGCCGTCGATCTCGCAGCCGGAGTCCTCGAGGTAGGCGGCATGCGCGAGCAGCGTGCGAGCGACCTGCGGCGCGCTTTCGAACAGGAAGTCGTGGTTGCCGGCGACCACGAGCTTGTGGCGGTGGGGGAGGGTTCCGAGCCACGCGTCGAAGGAGGCGACTTCGCGCTCGCTGCCGCGCTTGGTGAAGTCACCGGCGTGGACGAGCACGTCTCCATCGGGGACGACGACGTCGCCGTGCCGCGAATGGGTGTCGCTGAGACAGACGATGCGCACGCTATCGAAACGCCGGCGAGTGAATGAAGCCAGGCCTACAGCCGGCGCGCCCACACGTTGCGGAAGCGCACCGGATTGCCGTGGTCCTGCAGCTCGATGGGGCCGGTCGGCGCATGCGGGGCGTAGGCCGCGACATTGCGGTGCGTCGTCGCCCCGAGGAACTCGCGCGCATGGTGTACGAGCACGCCGTTGTGCACGACGGTGACGCGCGCGGGCGAGACCAGCGTGTCGCCGTCGAACTTCGGCGCCTGGAAGAAGATGTCGTAGCTCTGCCATTCGCCGGGCGCGCGGCACGCGTTGACATCCGGCGGGTATTGCGCGTACAGCGCCGCGGCGCTGCCGTCCGCGTACGTGCGATTCTCGTACGAGTCGAGGATCTGCACCTCGTAGCGCCCCATCAGGAACACGCCGCTGTTGCCGCGCCCCTGGGACGATGATTCGACCTGGGCCGGCGCGGCCCACTCGAGGTGCAGTTGCAGGTCGCCGAACTCCTGTTGCGTGCGGATCGACCCCGTACCGTTCACCTCCATCGCGCCCTCGGCGACCTTCCAGCGCGCCGGGCCGTCGCCCGACTTCCACCGGGACAGGTCGCGCCCATCGAAGAGCACGATCGCGTCGGAAGGCGCCGTGCCCCCGCTGCCCGGAGTCACGACCGGCGGCTGCGGTCGAGTGCCGTCGTGAACGCGCCAGGGAGAGCCGGGCAGATGCGGCGTGTCGGCATAACCGACCGGCGGATCTTGTCGTGGCTCCGACGAGAGCCGCAGCAGCGAACCGACCACGAACAGAGCGGGGATCACGAGGAGCAGGGCGCGCATGCCAAGAGCATAAGGAGCGCGACCTGTCCAAGGGCAGGCATCGGCTCCGTTGGCCGAGTGCCCCCCGGAATCGCCGCCCACTCCTTCCGCATCGGGCGGGAGGGAGCGATCATTCCTGGTGGAGGCCCGACCGCGGTCCTCTGCCCCCCGATGTCCGAATCAGCTAGTCGAGGCACTGACTTGAACGCGTTGCGCACCTTCGCAGAAGGGCTCGGCCCGCGCTCGGGAGCGTTGTTGCGCGAGGCCCCGGCTGCCGCGGATGCGGCCGCCGCTCTTGCCGCCGGCTTCGCGCCGGAGGACGCGGTGCTGCAGGTCGTGTACCCGCGCGCCCAAAAAGATCGCGAACTGCTCGGTGAGTTCCTGCGCTACATGCAACCCGAGATCGAGCGCATCGGCGACCTCGCGATACAGAGCCGGCTGCGGGGCCGACTGGACAAGCTCGACGTGGCCCAGTCGGTGATCGGAGACCTGCTGCCGCGCCTGCCGGACCTCTGCTTCCGCACACGGGCGGAGTTCTGTGCCTACCTGATGAACAAGATGCGCTGGAAGGCGTCCGATCGCGGTCGCCAGCACGTGGCAGCGAAGCGGCGCGAGCAGCGCGTGGCCGAGGGTGAGGTCGGACACGAACGCGCCGACGTGCCGCAGCCGGTCGAGCAGTTGATCGAAGTCGAGGAGCACAAGCACATGCATTCCGTGCTCGATCAGTTGTCGCCGCGCGAGCAGGACATCTTGCGCCTGCATCTTGCCGGCCGCACTCCGCAGCAGATCGCGGAGAGTCTGAAGATCTCGCGAGACGCCGTGTACAAGACGCTGCAGCAAGCGACGGCGCGCGCACGCCTGCTCGGCTGAGCCTCAGCGGAGCGGCGGGGCCGCGCCACCGCGCCGCGCAGGCGCAGGCAGGCCAAGGAGCTGCAGCTCGGACTCCGCGAGCGCTCGCCACTGCCCGCTTTGCAGATCGTCCAGCCGCAGCGCGCCGATCGCAACGCGCCTCAGCTCACGCACGTCGCCTCCCACCGTGTGGACCATGCGCCGGACCTCGCGATTGCGCCCCTCGTCGAGCGAGAGCTCGATCCAGCGACCGCGCTGCGCGCCGATGCAGCGCTCGACGCGCAACGCGCGCGCGGGTCCGTCGGAGAGTTGCACACCTGTGCGCAGCTCGGCGAGCTGCGTATCCGACAGCCGCGCCCGCGTGCGGACCTCGTAGTGCTTGGCCACGTGCGAACTCGGGTCGGAAATCCGGGCCGCGAGCAGCGTGTCGTTGGTGAACAGCAGCAGGCCGCTCGTGTCGAGGTCGAGTCGCCCCACTGCGCGCAAACCGCTCGGCGCGCCGGCGAGGTAGGCGAAGACGGTGGGTCTGCCGGCCGGATCGCGCGCGGTCGTCAAGCAACCAACCGGCTTGTTCAGCATCACGACCACGCGCTCGGGCTGCTCCGCGCGCTGCCCGTCGATCTCGATCCGCGAACGCTCGTCGAAGCGCTCGTGCGGATCGGTGCACACCCGGCCGTCCACGCGCACGCGGCCCGCGAGCACGAGCTCGCGTGCCTGCGCGCGCGAGCCGACTCCGTAGCGCAGCAGCAAGCGCACGAGGTCCTTGCGCGCCGGCGCGGGCCCGCGTCGCGGTGGGGTGGGCATCCGGGCATTTCGCGCTAGCCTGGAGCACGGATGCAAGTGCGCGCGACCTCGCTGTGTCGGATCCGGACGCTGGCGCTGCCGGCAGCCGCGGTCTGCGCCGCGGTCTTGCACGCCCAGTCGCTCTACCCACAGCGCGCGAGTGCGCCGGTCGGAGTGGCGGGTTTCGCGCTCGCCGATTGCGACCTCGATGGCCTGCAGGACTTGCTGACCGCGCCGGGCGCAAGCGCGCCCCTCGTGCTGCGCGGCGACGGCCAGCAGGGGTTCGAGCCCTGGTGGACGCTGTCGATGGCGAATCCCGGTCAGCAACTCGTCGTCGCCGACTGGGATGCCGATGGATGGCTCGACGTCGCGGCCGCGCAATCGACGAGCGGCGCCGCGCTGTTCCGCGGGCTCGGGCCGGGCGGGTTCCAGGCCGCCGGGGCGACGGGTTTCACGGTCGGGCCCGACGCGATCGCGAGCGCGGATCTCGACGGCGACGCCAAGCTGGATCTGGCCTGGCTGGGCAGCTCCAGCATGCTCGGCGTCTCACGCGGCGATGGTGCGTTCGGGTTCGCGATCTCCAGCACCGTCGCCGTGCCGGACAGCGGCGCGCTGCGCTGTCTCGACCTCGACGGCGACGGACGCCCGGAGCTCGTGCACGCGACGCGTCCGACCTTCCACACCGGCGAGCTCGTGTCGCGCTCCGTGGACGCGCAAGGGCAGATCGCGCCGCAACAGGTACTGCACGCGGCCGCCACGTTGTACGTGTGGCAAGCCGGCGATCTCGATGCCGATGGCGACCTCGATCTCGTGCTGCAGGAGGAGCCGTCGCTCGCCATCACGGTGCTCGGCAATGGGAGCGGCGGTTTCACGCCCGCGAGTGCGCCGTTCACTACGCGGCGCGCGCGCGATTTCGCGATCGCCGACGTGAATCTCGACGGGCGCGCGGACCTGCTCGCGGCCGCGGACGGTGCGACGGCCTCGGATCCGGCGCTCGAATGGTGGATCGGGCTCGGCGGGCTCGTGCTGGGCCCGCAACTCGTCGCGCCCGAGCTGCCGAAGCTGTCCGCGCTCGAGGTCACCGATCTCGAGGGCGATGGCCAGCCCGACATCGTGCTCGGCCACACCGGCGCCGGTGCGCGCGCCACGGTGATTCGAATGCAGGCCGGCGCGCTCGGGGTGCCGGTGAGGATTCCGCTCGCCGACCCGCCGCTCGCAATCGAGCGCGGCGACTGGAATCGCGACGGCCATGCGGATCTTGCCGCCATCACCGCGCAGGAACTCGTGCTCGCGCTCGGCAACGGGCAGGGCGGCGTCGGCAGCACTGCCGCCCCGCTCGGTGCGAACAGCGGGGGCGGCCTGGTGGCCGGAGACTGGAATCTCGACGGCGATCCGGACTTCGCGTGTGGGACGAGCGCCGGCGTGCTCGTGCTGCATGGCGACGGCAGCGGCGGCTATGCGAGCGCCGGTACGTCGAGCCTCGGCTTCGAGCCGAACTGGCTCGGTGCCGCGGACTTCGATCAGGACGGACGCACCGATCTCGCCGCGGCGCGCGCGGCCACGACCTCGCTGGCCGTGCTGCCCGGTACCACCGGCGGATTCTCCGCGCCGCTCGCACCTGCGCTGTCGGTCTCGATCGGCGCCGTCGCGCTCGGGCGCGCGGGGACCGATGCGTATCCCGACATCGTCGTCAGTCCGACGACCAGCGCCGCGCTGCGCGTGCTGGCGGGCGGCCCGGGGTTCGCATTCCCGCAGCAGTCGATTTCCAAGCCGGGATTCCAGAAGGAGGTCACGCTGGCCGACATCGACCTCGACGGCGACGACGATCTGGTATTGGCGGGCAGCTCGGCGACCGCCTGGTCGTTGCAGAGTGCCCAGGGGAGCTTCGGCGCCTGGAGCACGAGCTCGAGCGCGCTGACGAGCTCGGTCGCCGCGGGCGATGTCGACGGAGACGGCCGCGTCGATCTCGTCGGTCAGCACGACGGGCTCGGGCTACTGCGTGTGCTGCTTGGAGTGAGCGGGTCGGGCTTCGCGCTCGGCCACGAGCACGTCGGACCCGGCTCGACGCGCGGGCTGGTGCTGACGGACCAGGATGCCGACGGGCGCCTCGAGGTCGTGTGTGGAGACAGCGCGCGGCGCGAGCTGTGGCTCTATTCGAACGCGCGCGCCGACGCGGTTGGAGCGAGTGCGTTCGGCGTCGGCACGAGCGGCTGCCTGGGTCGCGGCGGCATCGGCGCGAGCGGCGATCTGAAGCCGGGCGGTTCCGTCCGCATGGTCACCAGCGGCGCGCCGCCCCAGGGCCAGGGTTGGGGCGTCGTTGCGGTCGCGCCGCTGCCGGGCGGCGCGGACCCGTTCGGGCTGGGCGTGACGCTGCACGTCGACCTGCTCGCCGGGCCGGCCTTCTTGTTCGGGTTGCGGGCCGACGCGGCTGGCGTTGCGACGCGGTGGTTCCCGATTCCCCAGGACCCCCTGCTGACGGGGGTCGCCGTTCCGCTGCAGGTGCTTTGGCCCTGGGACTCGACATCGAGTTGTGATCCTTCCGCCTTCGGGCTCGCGAGCTCGCGCGGGCTGTCGATCTCGATCGGGCCCTAGGCCCGACCCGCGACGTCCTCGACCGGTCCGGTGGGAGGCTAGGACCAAGAAGTCCATCCAATTGAAGGTGTTTTGTACGTAGTTTGATATCAAGAAGCTTCCAGTCTCGGCGGCTTTCGCAGTGCACGGGCGCTTGTTTCGCGAAGTGACTTCAGCGTGCCCGCGCCAACGTCGATCCACGCTGTTCCGTTGCTGTAGACTCCGCGATCCGACCCGTTCCGCTCGTTCCAGCCTCGATGCCCCCCTCCCGGCCCCACCCGCCCCTCCGATCGCGGTTTCCAACCCGCATCGGGCGGCAACTGCTCGTGCTGGCGGCCGCCACGGGCCTGGCGAGCCCGGCCCTGGCGTACATCGGCCCCGGAGCGGGTTTCGCGGCCGCCGGCAGCGTGCTGATCCTGCTCGGCACGTTCCTGCTCGCCTTCGGGATCATCCTGATCTGGCCGCTCAAGGCCGCAGTTCGGCTCGCGCTGCCGCGCAAGGGGTCCAAGCCCAAGGTCAAGCGCGCCGTGATCATCGGCCTGGACGGTTTCGATCCCGGGCTCGCGCAGCGCTTCGGCGCCGAGGGCCTGATGCCGAACTTCGCGAAGCTGGCGGCCGAGGGCTGCTTCTCTCCGCTGCGCACGGCCTGCCCGTCGATCTCACCGGTGGCCTGGTCGAGCTTCGCCACCGGCGTCGATGCGTCGCGC
Source organism: Planctomycetota bacterium (assembly GCA_016872755.1). Taxonomy (GTDB): domain Bacteria; phylum Planctomycetota; class UBA1135; order UBA1135; genus GW928-bin9. The sequence continues at coordinate 17,690 of VGZE01000040.1, read as the reverse complement.
CACAACATCTACGACTTCCTGACGCGCGATCCGTGCAACTACATGCCGACCTTGTCGTCGACGCAGTCGCACGTGCTGCCGAAGACGCTCAACCTCGGCTTCGCGCAGATCCCGCTCGGCAAGAAGACCGTGATGCGGCTGATGCAGAAGAGCCAGCCGTTCTGGAAGCTGCTCGGCGAGAACCGCGTCTGGTCGTCGATCATCCGCGTGCCGATCACGTTCCCGCCGCAGCCGTTCAAGAACGGCGTGCTGCTGTCGGGGATGTGCGTGCCGGACTTGCAGGGGACGCAGGGCTCGTTCTCGTTTTATTCGACCAAGCCGCGCCCGGCGGGCGCGCACATCGGCGGACAGCAGTACACGGTCAAGCTCAAGGACGGTGCCGTGCACTCGAACCTGACCGGACCGCAGGGCAAGGACGGGCACGCGATGAAGTGCCCGTTCACGGTGCGTTTCGACGACGCGAAGCGCCGCGCGACCTTCGAGGTGGGCAAGGAGCGCGCGACCGTCGCGCCCGGCGAGTACACGCCGTGGCTCGTCGTGCCCTTCGACGGCGTGACGGGGATCGCGCGTTTCTACGTGCAGACCTGGAACGAGCGCGACGTCGAGATCTACGTGACGCCGATCAACATCAACCCGGATGCGCCGGGCATGGCGATCTCACACCCGTTCGTCTACGCGATCTACCTCGCCAAGACGCTCGGCCAGTACGCGACGCTGGGGCTGGCCGAGGACACCTGGGCGCTGAACGAGCGCGTGATCGACGAGGATGCCTTCCTCAAGCAGGCCTGGCTGATCTACGACGAGCGCAAGAAGCAGCTGTGGGACGTGCTCGACAAGACCAAGCGCGGATTCGTGACGGTCGTGTTCGACACGACCGACCGCATCTCGCACATGTTCTACCGCTATCTCGAGCCGGATCATCCGGCGAATGCCGGCAAGGACGTCGAGACCCACAAGCACGTGATCCGCGACCTGTATGCGCGGATGGACGGCTTCCTCGGTGAGGTGCGCGCGAAGATCGGCGACGATCCGAACACGGTGCTGATGGTGATCAGCGACCACGGGTTCACCAGCTTCCGGCGCGGCGTGAACTTGAACACGTGGCTGATGCAGCACGGATATCTCGTGCTCAAGGAAGGCGCCGAGACTTCGCCGGATTGGTTCGCCAAGGTCGACTGGTCGCGGACGAAGGCGTTCACGCTCGGGCTCACCGGCCTGTTCATCAATCGCAAGGGGCGCGAGGCGCATGGCATCGTCGAGAGCGGGCCGGAGCTCGACGCGCTGTGCGCGGAGATCAAGGCGAAGCTCGAGGCGCTGGTCGATCCGGCCACGGGCGAGCGCGTCGTGAAGGAGGCCTTCCTCACGCGCAAGATCCACGCGGGGCCCTATGCGGACATGGCTCCCGAGATCCTCGTCGGCTACCACAAGGGCTTCCGGCATTCGTGGGACTGCGCGACGGGCGCGGTCTCCAAGGACGTCTTCACCGACAACACGAAGAGCTGGTCGGGCGACCACTGCGTCGATCCGCGGCTCGTGCCCGGCGTGTTCTGGTGCAATCGCAAGATCGATGTCGCCGAGCCGGCGCTGCTCGACCTCGCCCCGACCGTGCTCGACCTGTTCGGCGTCGAGCCGCCCAAGTACATGCAGGGTCGCAATCTGTTCGGCGGCCGCGCGGCCGCGGCGGCCGATGTCGCGCGATCGCGGCAAGCGGGAGCCGTCGCTTGAAACTCCCGCGCTGGACGGTCTACCCGGCGCTGGTGGTGCTGCTCGGCCTGCCGATGGCCTTCGTGCCGTCGATCACCGAGGACGAATACGCCGGCGCGGCCAATGCGCGCGCCGAGGGCGCGGGGCCGGGCACGACGGCGTCAACGCCGCGCCATCCGCGCGTGGTCGTGATCGGCATCGACGGGCTCGATCCGGACATTCTCGAGGAGGCGCTGCGTCTGCATCCGGATCGCACGAGTGGATTCCGCTGGTTGGTCGGCGAGCGCGGCGTGCATCGGCTCGGCACGTCGAACCCGCCGCAGAGCCCCGTCGCCTGGTCGAACTTCACGACCGGGCTCGACCCGGGCGGACACGGGATCTTCGACTTCATCCATCGCGATCCGACTTCGCGCGGCCCGATCGCCTCGACCACGCGCGAGAGCGCGCCGGGGTTCGCGACGCGCTGGCTCGCGAAGTTGCCGCTGCCGGGGGACTACGCGCTGACGGCGGCGGGGAGCACCGAGTCCAATCGCACGGGCGAGGCGTTCTGGACGCTGCTCGCCAAGGCCGGCGTGCCTGCGGACATCTGGCGCATGCCGGCGAACTTCCCGGTCGTGCCGTCGAAGGGTTGGTCCTTCTCGGGGATGATGACGCCGGCGCTGGATTCGGCGTATGGCGAGTGCACGCTCTACACGACCAATGCGCTGTCCTACGGCGGATATGCGAAGGTCCAAGGACTCAACGAGCGCGGGGGCGTGTACACCTCGTCCTTGTCCGGCCCGCAGAACTCCTTCAAGGTCGGCATGCCGGCCGCCAAGGTGCCGCTCCTGATCCGGCCGGATCGCGAGGCCGGCGCGATCGCGCTCGATGTCGGCGACGCGCGCACGCTCGTGCTGCGGCCGGGACAGTGGAGCGAGTTCGTCCCCGTCGTCTTCGGGTTGTTGCCGGCCGGCGCGCAGGACGTGCAGGGGATCGTGCGCTTCTATCTGCGCTCGATCGAGCCCGAGCTCGAGTTGTACGCGTCGCCGGTCAACATCGATCCGTCGGCGCCCGCGATGTCGGTCTCGGAGCCCGGCGACGCGTCGGAAGAGGTCGCGCGCCGCATCGGGCCCTTCTACACGCAGGGCATGGCCGAGGACGTCGGCGCGCTCAAGCGGCGCCTGCTGCGCGAGGACGAGTTCATGCACCAGGTCGAGCTGGTCTACGACGAGAGCCTGCGCATGCTCGACGTCGCGCTCGATCGATACGTCGAGCGCGGCGACGGCGGCCTGTTGTTCTTCTATTTCTCCACGGTCGACCTGGCCAGCCACATGATGTGGCGGCTGACCGACGCGCAGCACCCGGCCTATGACCCCGCGCTGGCGGCACAGGTATCGGAGTGGTTCACGCGTCGGCCGGGCTCGACGTGGCGCGATGTCGTGCTCGACCTCGTGTTGAAGATGGATCCCGCGCTCGAGCGGATGCGGGCGCGCATCGGCGAGGATGCGACCTGGATCCTGATGAGCGACCACGGCTTCGCTCCGTACCGACGGGCGTTCAGCCTGAACACATGGCTGTTCGAGCAGGGCTACCTGGTGCTGCGCGAGGGTTGCGACCGCGAAGCGCCGACGGGGAGCCCGGATGCGTCGACCCAGCGGCACGTGTTCGAGATCCTCGAGACCCGCAGCCCCTTTGCGGGGCGCATCAGCGCGATCGAGGACAGCGCCGGCGGAGGCAAGCGCGTGTCGATCGAGCCCGCCGAAGGGGCCGTGACGCACGTGATCGTGCCCGCCGGGACGCGCGTGTCGGTCGAGGTCGGCGCCGCGGTCGGGGAAGGCGAGTCGCTGTCCGATCCGTACACGCTGGTCGACTGGTCGCGGACGCGTGCGTACGGCGTCGGCTTCCAGGGGCTGTACCTGAATCTCGAGGGGCGCGAGCTCGACATCGAAGCGACCGCGCACGACGAGTCGGGCATCGTCTCCGCGAGCGACGCGAGCGCGCTGCTCGCGGAAATCCGCGCCAAGCTGCTCGCGCTGCGCGATCCGAAGGACGGCGCGCGCGTCGTGCAGCGCTGCGACCTCGCGCGCGAGATCTACAGTGCCGCGCGCGTGGCGGAAGCGCCCGATCTGGTCGTCGGTTTCGACGCGAACTACGGCAATTCGGACGCCTCGACCGAGGGGCGCATCCCGGCCGCGGTGCTCGAGGACAATCTGGGCGGCAGCTTCAACGGCAGCCACCTGATGTCGCCCGACGTCGTTCCCGGCACCCTGCTGTCGAATCGACCCGTGCGACCGGGCGCGCACGCGCTCGAGGATCTCACCGTCGAGGTCCTGCGACAATTCGGCCTGCCGCCCGGCGCGGGAATGCGCGGCCACCCCGTGCTCGAATGAACCCTACGACGAACCAAAGTCCCACAGGAAGCACCCATGTTCGGAAGTGAGAACAAGATCAAGCTCGACAAGGACCTGATCGCCCGTTGCAAGCAGGTCGCCCAGCTCGCGGGCTACGCGTCGCACGAGGAATTCATCGTGCACATCATCGAGAAGGAGCTCGCGCAGTTCGAAGGCGCGCAGTCCGACGCGGAGATCACCGAGAAGTTGCGCGGGCTCGGCTACATTTCGTAGCCGGCGGTTTCGGCCAGCTCCGCAGCCCGGATGAACTCCGTCCACGCCGCCTTCAACGCCGTCTTCGACGCGTTGCTCTATCCGCTCGACCTGCTCGGCGCGGAGTGGGCGCTCGTGCTCGCGAGCGGCGTGTTCGGCGTGCTCGCGCTGTGGCTCTTCAAGTACATCTCCTGGCAGGCGGGCATCGCGCGGACCAAGGACCGCATCAAGGGGCACCTGATCGAGATCCGCATCTATCAGGACGATCTGCTCGTGGTCGCGGCGGCCATCGGGAAGATCCTGCTGCGCAACGCGCAGTACTTGCTGCTCAACTTCGGGCCGATCCTGCCTCTGGCGGCGCCGTTCACGCTCGTCGCCGCGCAACTCGTCGTGCGTTACGGCTTCGCACCGGTCGCGCCGGTCGCGGCCGAGGCCGCATTGTTGCCGGGACAGGGCGTGCTGCTCGACGTGCGCCTGCGTTCCAGCGCGCATGCTCGCGCGCGCGAGGTCTCGATCGTGCTGCCCGACGGGCTGCGGGCGCTCTCGCCGGTCGTGCGCCTGCCCGAAGAGGGCCGCGTGCTCGTCGAGTTCGTCCCGGAACGCGTCGGTGCCTTCGACATCGCGCTCGAACTTCCCGGCGGCATCCGCGAGACCAAACGCTTCGTCGCCGGCTCCACGCCCGAGCGTCGCATGCAGCCCGAACGTGTTGGCACCTTTTGGAGTTCCTGGCTCTGGCCGGCCGAGCCGACCTTTGCCGCGAGCTCGCCGTTGGAGCGCGTCGCTTTCGCCTACCCCGATCGCGAGCTGCGCTGGATGCCCGATGGTCCGGGCGGCGTGCTGCTCGTTTTCCTCGTTGCAGCGATGCTCTTCGGCGCCGCGGCCATGAAGCCGCTGGGCGTTTCCATCTAGGCGACGCGATGTTCGAGCCCGCAACCGAGCGCGCGCTGCAGATCTGCCTGGAGGCCCATGCCGGTCAGACGCGCAAGGGAGGCGGAGCGCCCTACGCGGTGCATCCATTGCACGTTGCGTGGATCCTCGCGCGTTGGGGCGCGGCGCCGGTCGTGCAGCGAGCGGCCCTGGTGCACGACGTGCCCGAGGATTGCGCGGGCTGGAGCCTCGCGCGGCTGCAGCGCGAGCTCGGCCCCGAAGTCGCCGCGATCGTGGGACAACTGACCGAGGACAAGTCGCGCCCGTGGATCGAGCGCAAGCAAGCCGCGATCGACCACGTGTCTGATCTGGCGCCCGAGGCGGTGCTGGTGAAAGCGGCCGACAAGCTGCACAACCTGCGCACGCTGGCCGAGGCCTTGCGCTCGAGCCCCGATCCTGCACAGATCTGGAGCCGGTTCAATGGCGGCCGCGACTCCACGCTGCGGATGTCCGCGGCCCTGGTCGAGGCGCTCTGCCGTCGCTTGGAGCCCGGACCGGCCGCTGAACTGCGCGAAGCTATGACGATCTTGTTACGAGAATCCGCGTCGGGACCGACCGCGCGCTGAACCGAACGCGTTAGACTCGGGTCCGCCCATTGGCAGATGGGCACAAGGAGTTGAGCTCGTGATGCTCGTAGAGCTGTTTTTGTCGTGGCAGGCCGCTTACAGCGGGCTCTTCGAGCCCGCGCCGCTCGTCTTGGAAACGAGCGTGGTCGAGGACGACGTGAAGCTCGACTTCGCCGCGATGTCGAAGGCTGCGCTCGCTGCGCATGGTCTGGAAAAGGCCCGCTTGACGGACCTCTCCTTCGGTGACGTGCTGCGCAAGCGCTTCTTCCGCGTGCAGCTCGGCGCGCTGATCCTGCACCTGCCTGGAAACGAGAACAAGGACACCGACGACGCGAAGGACTTTCTGCGCTGCGCGACCGCCGTCGTGAAGGTGCAGCGCGAGTGGTTGCGCTGGACCTCGACCGGTGCCGAGGCGGGAGGACGCACGGGCGGCGACTCCGAGAGTCCGGACAAGGACCTCGAGACCGTGCTGAAGTGGGTCGAGAGCTGGACTCCGAACCAGATCCAACGCCTCGACGTGACCAAGGAACCCGATCTCGCGAAGGCGCTCGATCCCAACGAGCCGCAGAAGCAGGCGCTGCTGCGCATGAACCAGCATTTCGCCTCGGGGGGACCGTTGGGCGTGAATCGGCCGGGGCAGGCGCCGGCGCCGCTGGTCGTGATGCCCAACCGCAAGGGCTTTTGCGAGCTCATCGCGCTGGCCGGCTACCTCGATCCGGATCTGCAGCAGTTCTTCTGGCTCGACAACCTCGATCTGTGGACCGAGGGCAAGGTCGATGAGTACCGGGTCATCTCGCTCAAGTTCGCCGAGACCAACGGCAAGAAGAGCGACTACACCGACCAGATTCGGATGGACGAGAAGGACAAGACCGGCGTCGATCAGTACGCGGCCGAGCGCGGCGCGCTGGCCGTGTTGAACCAGGCCTTCGGTGACTCGTTCCCGGACGTGATGGCCTCGGGGCTGGCGATGAATCTCGTGATCGGCGCGCTCGGGCTCGACAACACGCGCAGCGAGGGCGACCTGCGCGGCAAGTCGGTCCCGCCGACCGAGATCTTCATTCCCGGCGGCGCCTCCGAGGGCGGCACGCTGCCCGCGCCAAACCTCGAGAGCAAGTGGCGCGAGAAGAAGGGCACCGACCACTTCATTCCGGTGCTCAAGCAGAACCTGAAGAGCGGCCGCGAGAAGAGCCGCAATCCGAAGAAGAAGAACCTGTGCTTCCTGATCCGCGGCGATGACAACAAGGGGTCGCACGTAGTCGAGGCGCCGTTCCTCGGCGTCGCGGCGAAGTCGACCAAGCCGCCGCCGCAGATCTTCATGGGGGACTACCTCGAGTTCTTCCGCTCGTACAAGGTCGGGTTCATGCACTGGCTCGCGCACGAGTCGATGTCGCAGCCGGAAGAGGCGCGCAAGCGCTTCGCGCGGATCATGCAGGCGGCGGGGCGCTCGGGCTCGGCCGATCAGTTCGAGGCGATCTGCGCGAAGGAACTCGGCAAGAAGGCGTTCAGCTCGGCCGAGGTCGGCGAGGACACGGTCGAGGGCGCGTTCCTGCGCTGGCTCGCGAAGTAGGCCGGCGCCTGCCCCGCGGCTACCTCGACCGCCCGCTCGCCAAGTCCTCCAGGCAGCGTACGACCAGGCTCGTCCAACCCGTCTGGTGACTCGCCCCCAGTCCGCGGCCGGTGTCGCCGTCGAAGTACTCGTGGAACAAGAGCGGGACCTCGTCGCCGCCGCGCGCATCCAGCGCCTCGGGCTCGCTCGGCCGCTTGCCGTCCGGGCCCGGCAGGAACAGCGTGGTCAGGCGCCGCGAGAGTTCGCGCGCGACCTGCTGCAGGTTCATCCAGTTGCCCGACCCGGTCGGGCATTCGACCTTCAACCCGTCGCCGTAGTAGTGGTGGAAGCGCTCCAGCGCCTCGATCAACAGGTAGTTGAGCGGAAACCACACCGGCCCGCGCCAATTCGAATTGCCGCCGAACATCCCCGAGGTCGACTCGGCCGGCGCGTACTCGACGCGGTACTCGCGCTCGTCGGCGCGCAGCACGTAGGGCTTGCTCGCGTGCACGCGTGACAGCGAGCGCAGGCCGTGCGGCGACAAGAACTCGCTCTCGTCGAGCACGTAGCGCAACACGCGCACCAGGCGCTCTCGCGACGGGATCGCCAGCAGGTGCAGCGCGCCCTCCCCGTTGTGCTGGTAGGACACGTGCCGCGCCAGCTCGATGCGGTTCTTCAAGAACCAGCGCAGCCGCTTGTGGAAGCCCGGCAACTTCTCGAGCGTCGCTTCTTCCAGCACGGATACCGCGAACAGCGGAACGAGGCCGACCATCGAACGGATTCGCATCGGCTCGGAACCGCCGGTGGAGCGCAGGTGGTCGTAGTAGAAGCCGTCCTTCTCGTCCCACAGGCCGCTGCCTCCGAGCGTGTTCATCGCGTCGGCGATCGACACGAAGTGCTCGAAGAACTTGGAGGCGAGGTCCTCGTAGGCCGGCTCCTCGTAGGCGAGCTCGAGCGCCATCACCATCATCGTCGCGGCGTAGAAGGCCATCCACGCGGTGCCGTCGGCCTGTTCGAGATGCCCGCCTGTCGGCAGCGGCTGCGAGCGGTCGAACACCCCGATGTTGTCGAGGCCGAGGAAGCCGCCGGCAAACAGGTTGTTGCCCTCGGCGTCCTTGCGGTTGACCCACCAGGTGAAGTTGAGCAGCAGCTTCTGGAAGCTGCGCGCCAGGAAGTCGCGGTCGCGCGCTCCACGCGGGCCCGACAACTTGTAGACGCGCCAGCAGGCCCACGCGTGTACCGGCGGATTGACGTCGTCGAGCGCGAACTCGTAGGCCGGCAGCTGGCCGTTGGGGTGCATGTACCACTCGCGCAGGAACAGCAGGAGCTGCTGCTTCGCGAAGTCCACGTCGATGCGCGCCATCGGCAGCATGTGGAAGGCGAGGTCCCACGCCGCGTACCACGGATACTCCCACTTGTCCGGCATCGAGACGATGTCGCGGTTGTGCAGGTGGCGCCAACTCGAGTTGCGTCCTCGGCGGCGGCTGGCCGGCGGCTTCGGTTGAGCCGGATCGCCCTCCAGCCAGTCCGAGACCACGTAGTGGAAGAACTGCTTGCTCCACAAGAGCCCGGCATAGGCCTGCCGCGCGACGTTGCGCTGCTCGGGCGCGAGCCCGCCGGGAATGCGCGCCGCGTAGAACTCGTCGGCCTCGGCGATCCGTCGTTCGAACAGCCGCTCGAAGCCGGGCCCGAACGTGCGCTCGTCGTCGACCTCGGCCGAGCACAGGCGCAGCCGCAGCACCGCACTCGCGCCGCCGTCGAGCTCGAGCGCGTAGTGCGCGGCCGCCTTCGTGCCGGCGCGCGCCGGACTCACCGCCTCGGCGCGGCCGCCGATCAGTCGCTCATGGAATGCGTCCTTGACGTAGGGCGTCGCGTTCGGGATTCCGAAGAGCCGCTCCGAATTGGTTTCGTTCTCGGTGAACCACCAGTCGGGCAGCCGCCCATCGGGACCGTAATCGGCGCGCAGGCGATGCGCGCCCAGCGACTCGTGGTGCGCGTGAACGGAGCGCTCGTCGCGCAGCTCCAGACGCGGCCGTTCCCAGTAGCCCTCGCCCGAGCGTCCCCACGACCAGGTGTTGCGGAACCAGAGCGTCGGCAGGACGTGCAAGCGTCGGCGCTCGCGCGACCGATTGGTGACGCGGATGCGCGCGTACAGGTCGTCGGGCGCGGCCTTGGCGTACTCGACCTGCACGTCGAACCAGCGCGAGTTCTCGAGCACGCCGGTGTCCTCGAGCTCGTACTCGCGCTCGCCGCGACCGCGTGCACGGTTCTGCTCGAGCAGCCGCGCGTACGGGTACTCGTCGAGCGGGTACCGATACAGCGCCCTCATGTAGGAACCGGTGGGAGTCGCGTCGAGGTAGTGATAGAGCTCCTTCACGTCCTCGCCGTGATTGCCCTCCGCGCCCGTGACGCCGTACAGGCGCTCCTTCAGGATCGGATCGCGCTCGTTCCACAGTGCCAGCGCGAAGCACAGCCGGCCCTGCCGGTCGCACAATCCAAGCAGCCCGTCCTCGCCCCAGCGATAGGCGCGGCTGCGCGCGTGGTCGTGCGGGAAGTAGTTCCAGCAATCGCCGTCGTGCGAGTAGTCCTCGCGCACCGTGCCCCACTGGCGCTCGGCGAGGTACGGGCCCCAGCGCTTCCAGTTGTGGATGTGGCCGCGGTCTTCGGCGAGCCGCTGCTCTTCCGCTCCGGTCGGTCCGGGTTGAAGGGGGGGGCTTCCCATGGACTGGGGGACTACATCGACACTCGGGACCGCGCACAATACCCCCGGGGGTCGTGGAGCTGGCCGGATTCGGCGGCGCCCAGGGGGGGCCGAGAGAGTTCCGCATCCGAATTGCGCTGCTTCCCGTACTTGCGGTCAGTAACCTGCCGCGGTCGTCGGCATCGAAGCCCGCGCTCGTTCGGAGGACCCGGATCTCCCGATCTCGGCGCTCAGAACCTCAACCCATTAGGAATTTGCATTGACCATGAAGACCTCGAAAAATCGCGTCGCGAGCGGCGCGCTCGTCGCATTCGCCGTGACCGGCCTGCTGGCCGGTTTCAGCGCCTCCTGTGCGTCCGAGACCCAGAAAATGGAAGTCAAGGACGCCGACAAGCACGCCTGCAAGGGCATGAACGCCTGCCAAGGCAAGGGCGGCTGCAAGACGGACGCCAACGCCTGTGCCGGCAAGAACGCCTGCAAGGGCAAGGGCGGCTGCGCCACGGCCGACAAGCACGCCTGCAAGGGCATGAATGCCTGCAAGGCGCAGGGCGGCTGCAAGAGCGGCGACAACGGCTGCGCCGGCAAGAATTCTTGCAAGGGCAAGGGCGGTTGCGCCGTGCCCGTCCAGCACTAGCCATGCTCCTCGAGCGGGCGAGCTCGCGGGCTGGGGGCCCGGGCTCGCCCGCTCGTGCCTTCGAAGGCATCCCTTGAGCACCGTCGCATCCAACCGCTGGAACCTGCCCGACCTGGGCATCGGCGTGGCGCTGCGTGCGCAGCACTACCCGCACATCCTGGCCCGCTGGCCGCAGGTCGACTGGTTCGAGATCCTGTCCGAGAACTACATGGCGACCGGCGGCCGGCCGCTGTGGATCCTCGACCAGATCGCCGAGCGCTACAGGATCGTGATGCACGGCGTGTCGCTCGGAATCGGCGGCACCGATCCGCTGGACTGGGAGTTCCTGCGCGAGCTCAAGGCACTTGCGGCGCGCACCAAGGCCGTGTGGTTGGGCGACCACGTCTGCTGGACCGGCGTCGCGGGTCGCAACAGCCACGACCTGCTGCCTGTGCCCTATGACGAGCGCACGCTGCGCCACCTCGTCGAGCGCGTGCGCATCGTGCAGGACTTCCTGGAGCGGCCGCTCGTGCTCGAGAACCCGTCCACATACCTCGCCTTCTCGCGCTCGACCCTGACCGAGCAGGAGTTCATTCGCCGGCTCGCCGACGACAGCGACTGCGCGCTGCTGCTCGACATCAACAACGTGTACGTCAGCTCGCGCAATCACGGGTTCGATCCGCGCGAGTATCTCGATCAGATGCCCTGGTCGCGCGTCGTGCAGGTGCACATGGCCGGTCACACCGATCACGGCACGCACTGCATCGACACGCACATGGGGCACGTGCGTCAGGAGGTCTGGGACCTGTACGCCGAAGCCATGCGACGCGGCGGCCGCAAGCCGACGCTGCTCGAATGGGATCAGCAGATTCCGGATTTCGAAACCGTGCACGAAGAAGCACTCAAGGCGCTCGCGTACCTGCCGAGCGAGGGGGCGAAGGTGGCCTCTTGAGCTCGACTCCCGATCGCGAGGTGCTGCGCATGCAGCGCTGGATGCAGATCGTCATCACCCACCCGCGCGGCGTCGCGGCCGGGGTGGGGACGGAGGAGGCCAAGGCCGAGTACGACATCGTGCCCGACGAGCTCGAGCGGCTGATCGCGCCCTCGGGCAGCCTGAGCGGCCTCGAACGCATCTCGATCTACTCCGAGATGTACACATTGCGGCTGCTCGACGTCCTGCGCGAGGACTTCTCCGTGCTCTTGAATGCGCTCGGGGAGCGGCGTTTCGAAGCGCTGGCTCGCGACTACATCGCAGCGCATCCGTCCCGGCACCCGAACCTGAACCAGTTCGGGCGGCACCTGGCCGGGTTCGTCGCATCGCGCGACGATCGTCACGCGGCCTTCCTGTCCGAACTGGCGACGCTGGAGCGCGCGGCGAGCGAGGTCTTCGACGCCGAGCGCGCCGCCGCGCTCTCGCGCGTCGAGCTCGAGGGGCTCGCGCCCGAGAGTTGGCCTCGCCTGCGGCTGGAGCGGGTGCCCGCGACGCGCGTGCTTTCCTTCCGCTATCCGGTGAATCGCTACTACGTCGACGTGAAGGAAGGGCGCGGCCCGCGGATTCCGAAGCCCGCTCCGAGCTTCGCGCTCGTGTACCGAAAGGATTGGATCGTGTGGCGCGCAAACCTCTCGCGCGAACAGCACGCGCTATTGGAGGCTCTGGCGACCGGGGCGGAACTCGGCGCGGCGCTGGAGAGCCTGTCCGCTCGCGAGGATCTGGATCTGGCGCGCCTGCAGCGCGAGCTGGCCGGATGGTTCCGCGAATGGAGCGCCGAGGGCGTGTTCCGTTCGATCGGCTGAGCCGCGCGCGCGGAACTCAGGTTCCCTTCGCGCGACCGGCCTCGGCTCCCGATCCCGCCACGCCATCCGCGGCCACGGGCGGCGCGTAGCGCGCTCGGATCCGCCGGGCGATGTACTCGCTGCCCCAGCCCACCACCGCGGCCGCCAGCAGCGGTCCCCAGAAGCGCAAACGCTGCATCGTCTCGCTGCTGACTTTCCAGGCGCCGTCATCGCGCAGACCCAGATCGTGCAGCCAGGACTTGACCGTCGAGTCGGTGTACATCCGCGTGATCCACCAGGTCATCGCCATGGCACCGAGAGCCGGGACTCGCGGCAGCAGTCGCGTGCGCAGCTCCTTGATCACGAAGAGCCCGAAGCGGGATCCTTCGCGGTACAGCGCATCGGCCCACGCGGGTAGCGCCTTGCCACCGTGGGGTCGCAACAGTTCCTCGCGTTCGCGGCGGCGGTCAGCGGCGGCCGCGCGCGCCGTGAGCGCAGCGCGAATCAAATCCCGATGCTGAGCGCACGCTTCGCTGTTGGCCGCCGCCACGCCGGCCCGTCCGAATTCGATCCGCGCGCGCTCGACTTCGCTTGCCAGCGCGCGTCGCCTGCTCCGCAGCGCGAGCCGATCGAAGACTCCGCGCAGGATGACCCAACGGCGCGCGGCTGGCGTCGCGATGGCGTAGTCGGCACGGTCAGCGTCCAGCGAAGTCGCGAGCCTCCGCTCGAGCTCGGCGAGCCGTGCCTGCGCGATCCTGACCGCGTCCGCCTGAGCCTGTGCTCCGGGAACAGAGCAGGGCTCGTGAGAGAGCACTGCGCCGAGCCGCTCCAGGCTTTCGCTTTCGCTGCGGTCCTGCGCCTCCGCGAGCTTGCGCAGAGCACGCGCTTCGAAAGCGACAGCGATTCGGTTCCCGCTCGGCTCAGCTCTCGCGTCCACACGAACAGGATAATCGGTGAACGCGCATTCCCCGCGCAGCGATAGCGTCAGGCCTCAGCGGAGGACACCGCAGCCCCGGATCGCCGCGAGCACCCGCTCTCGAAGCGCCGGTCGGCAGATCACGAGCTCGTGGTTCTTCGGGTCCGGGCGGTTGTAGCCGTGCTCTTCGCCGCTCAACCGGCACACGCTCCAGCCGAGCGCGCGCGCGACCGTTTCCGGCGCGCAGGTGTCCCATTCCTTCAAGCCCTTGCTGTGCACGTAAACGTCGGCCTCGCCGAGCACGAGCCGGCTGACCTTGAAGCCGGCGCTGCCCCAGGGGACGAGTTCGGCCGACCCGAGCGCATCCGCGAGCGCGGTCGTCCACTCCGGCGTGTGGCTGCGGCTGACCGCCATCCGCAGTCGCGCCGGCGACGGTGCATCGCCGCGCGCGAGCGTGCCTTCGCCCTCGAGGCCGGCGTGCTCGCGGCCGGCGAGCGCATAGCCCCACAGCACGCGCCGCTCGGAGGGCAGGGCCACGGCGGCGAGCAGGCAGCGGCCCTGCTGCGTCAGGGCGACGTGCACCGCCCAATCCGGGCGGCCCTGGCCATACTCCTTCGTGCCATCGAGCGGATCGACGATCCAAACGCGCTCACGCGAGAGTCGCAGCGGCGAGTCCGCGGTTTCCTCCGACAGCAGGCCGTCGTCCGGGTAGCGACCGCGAATCAACCCCTGCAGATAGCCGTCGCTGGCTTGGTCGCCTACGTCACCGAGGATTTTCTCGTCCTTCCAGCGGCCGCTCTCGCGCAGGCGCAACGCGCGCTCCCCGGCCGCACGCGCCGCATCGACCGCGAATTCGAGGTCGCGCTCGGCGGCGGAGGCGTTGGACAGGCGCATGGGGCGCGCCATTGTGCCGGAGGTCAGACCAATTGCGAACAAGTCGCGCTGAGCGGAGCTGCCCGCGCGATCAGCGCCGCTCGATCGGTCCGCCCCACGCGCCGATCCCGCCGGTCAGGTTGTGCAGGTTCGCGTAGCCCTCGCGCGTCAGCATCTCACAGGCGGCCGCCGAACGCCCGCCGCCCGCGCAGTACACGAGCGTCTTGCGGCCGTCCCGCGGCAGGTCGCTCAGGCGCTCGGGAAGCTCCTGCACCGGAATCAGCAACGCCCCGGGGATCACGCCCATCGCGGTCTCCTGCGGCGTGCGCACGTCGAGCACGCGCACGCGCTCGTCGACGACCATGTGCTTGCCTTCATCCGGCGTGACGTCGAACCACAGTTGGCCGTTGCGGATCATCTCGTCGGTGAGCGGCGCTCCCTTGCGGATCAGCACGAGCAGCTGCCGCAACTCGGTGACCCGCTGCTCGATTTCCTCGGACGCACCCGCGCCCAACCGCCGCGCGTCAGCCTTCGCATCCTCCGCGGCCTGCGCGAGTCCGCCGGCCTTCGAGCGCGCAGCCAGCGCGACGAACAGGGCCAGGATGGCGACGGTGAGGGCTGCGACGGCGATCCAATCCATGCGAGAGGTTCTAGCTCGCCGGAGTCGATCCCGCCACCGCCCGGGCTGCTAGCGGACCTCTTGCACCTCGATCGCTCCGCTGGAGGAGCGCAGCAACAGACGAGGGCCGCCGGAGCCGACCTTGCCTTGCAGGCGGCCGCTCTTGGGCTTGTATCCCGCCTCGACCAGGATCGGGAAGTCGCAGCTCACCGCGCCGTACTTCGTTTCCGCGTCCAGCTCGAACGCGCATCCGGCCGGGAGCGCGATGTCGACGCGCCCGTAGCCGGAGCGCAGCTCCCACTCGTCGGCCATCCGACTGCCGTTCGCGGCCTGGACCTGAATCGCACCCGAGGCGGACTTGGCACTCAGTCCGGCGAGCACGCCGTCGATTTCGATCCGACCGTAGTTGGACTCGGCGGCAACGACGCCCTGCACCGCGCGGGCCAGGATCGAGCCGCTTGCGGTCGACAAGGACAGATCCGCCCTGGCATCTTCCACGTTGAGGTTGCCATAGCCGGAGCGCAGGCGCGCAGACGCTCCGTCGAGACCGGCGACCGTGATGCTGCCCGAAGAACTCTCTGCTTCGAGTACTCCGCGGAGATCACGCGCCTCGATCGAACCGTAGCTGGTCTTGGCGTCGATCCGCGCGGCGTCGACCGAGGCGAGTTCCAGCGCGCCGGAACTGCTGAAGATCTCGCAGGAAGCTCCCTGCACGCGCTCGACTCCGACTCGGCCGTAGTCGGTGCGCGCTTCGACCCTGCCGAGCACATCCGTGATGGCGACGCTGCCCGAGCGCGTTTGCGCGCGCAAGTCGCCGCGCACTCCGCTCGCCGTGACCGAGCCGTACGAACTCTCCAAGTCCGCCGACGCGCAGTCCGCCTGGCACAGGATTGCACCCGATTTCGTTTCGAGCTCGGCGTGCAGGCCGGCCGGCACCAGGGCAACAAGATGGACTTGCGGCGCAACGGATACGGTCGACGCGCCGTCGCGGAGCGTCAGGGGCTCGCCGGCCACGGCGTAACGCTGGGCTCCCTCGGAGGTCGTGTGCGCGATCGAGAAGCGGTCGAGCACTGCGCGGGCTTCTTCGTCCGTGCGGCCGTGCGTCGTGAAGCTCGCTCGCAGGATCGGTGATGTTCCCGCGGGCGCCAAGCGCAGATCGACGTTGCCAAAGCTCGTCGAAAGACGGAGCCGATCTCCGCCGGCGACCGTGAGCGGGATCTCGTCTTCGCGCTGCGCCGTGGCGTTCAACTGGATCGACCCGACGCTCATGCCGACGTTTCCAGTGCGCGACGACCCGCAGCCTGCCAGCATCGGCAGCCCGACGGCGAGCAGCAGCGAGGCGGACAACGGAGATGTCAACGACGCGTAAGTCAGAGCGAGCCGCGGCATGGGCTTCATGGGTCGAGTTCAGGGTAGGGGAGGAGAGGATCGCGGGGCGCGCGAGCCGACGGCTTCGCCTGCATCGGCAGCGGCCCTACGCTCGCGCTGCCGAAAAATCGCGACCGAAGCAGTGAAACCGTGCAGGAAGTTGCGTCCGCCGACCGGTCCGACCTCGCCGGCGGCGAAGAAGCCCGCCAGCGGGACACCCGGCGCGAGGCCTTCGATCACGCGGCTCGCGTCGTGGTTCGGGCAATCGAACATGCGCGTGCCCCGTCCGTTGCACGAGAACAGCAGCGCGCCGGCCCCGCCGCTGCCGTGCTTGCGCATCAGCAGCCGAAGGTCCTCGCCCGCAGAAGCGGCATCGCGCACCAGGAACTGCAGGGTCTGGCCGCGTCGGACCTGCTCCGCCACCGCGAACGCACGCTCGCCCTCCGACAATCCAAGCACGCCGCGCACCAAGAAGTCGCCGCGTTCGAAGACCTGCTTCGTCGCGTCGATCGCAAGGCCGACGAACGGTGCATGCCGGAACGCGTGCTGATCGGGAGCCGGCATCTCGGCCAGCGCCTGCATCAGCACGTCCAGAGCCGGGCGACCGCCGAGCTTCTCGATCAGGTTCTCGCGACAGGCCGTGATGACCCACGGGCGGCCGACCGGGCGGCAGCCTTGGCTGACGACGGACCGGATCTCGACCTCGCCTTCGATGAGCGCGCCCAGCACACCCTCCTCGTGCAAGCCCTCGTGGGAGATCAGCAGGTTCTGGCCGGGCCCCATGCCGCCGCTGGCCATGCCACCGATCACCTGCAGCCCTGGCGCCTCGCGCTCCAGGTGCTGCAGCCAGGCGTCCATCGGGAAGCTGTACGGCTCGCCTAGCACGAGCAGGGAAGCGCGTGCGATATCGCCGATTGCCGGCAGACCTTCGAATGCGAAGGTCTCGTCCGAACGTTGCTCGGCGCGCGCACGGAATACCTCGACGCGCGTGCGCGGCAGAACGGCAGCCCACAAAGCGAGCGCCGGTTGGTGCTCGACCTCGCGATCGCCGCCGACGATGCTCTCGCCGGTGCAGCCGGCCAATGCGCGCGCCTGCAGCGCGCGTGCCAGTCGCGGGCCGAGTTCTTCGAGCGCCGAGCCGTGATGGTGTGTCGCGAAGACCAACACGAGGTCGGGCGACGCTCCCGCCAAGCGCGCGCGCACTGCCTCGACGACTTGCTGCTCCGCTCGCGCCGAGGACGGATCGATCGACAAAGCCGCCGCGAACAGGGGGGCGTCCATGTTCGTTTCAGCCTATCAGGGCTCCGGCGCGGCTCGATAGGATGGGCGCTGGATGCTCATCGAGCGCTCGAGATCGCTGCTGCGGGTGCTGCTCGTGCTCTCGTTGTGCATGTCGGTGCTCGCGCTCGGCTTCGCATCGCGCAACGCCGGGGCCCTTGCGGATGGAACCGTGCGCGCCGACGTCACGCAGAAGGCGCTGCGGCTGCAGCCGGGCTTCCAGG
>VGZE01000039.1 GCA_016872755.1 Planctomycetota bacterium | reverse complement strand
GGCGCGGCGGCGGCACCGCGGCGCTCGAATCGCTGCTGACGGACCTGCGCTCCGCGCGGGTGCAGGTCCCGGACCTCGAGTCCGCGCTGGCCGAGCTCGGGCGCGCGGAAGCGCTGCGCTCGTCCGGCTGGGACGGCGCGCGGGATCTACCGGATGACGGCCTGTGGTTCGGGCCAATCCTGCAGCGGCGCGAGTTCGAGATCGAGCCCTGGCGCTCGCGCCGCGGCGCGCGCACCGTGCATCAGGCGGCCGTGCTGATCGAGGCCGATCTCGACGCGATCCTGGCCGCGATGCACGACTATCGCTCGACGTTTCGAGATCCCGGGACGAACTACAAGCGGCTGGATCCGCGTCCGCCCTCGCTGTTCCGCGGAGCCGACGGACCTGGGGGAGCCTTCGCGGCCCTGCGCCTGAAACTGCGCTCCGACCTGCCTTTCCCGTTCTCCCACTACGACTGTGACCTCGGAATCCTGCACACGCTCGAGCCCGCAGGCGTGCTGGCGACGCACGTGTACGGCTCGGGCGACGATTTCTACTGGTTTGCCGGGTCCGATCGCTGCTTACCGGTCGAGACGGCGGGCGGCGACTGGATCGGAACGCTGATCGTGCGCGTCAGCGGATTCGACCTGCGCGGCGTGCCCGACGACGATGCTGATCGCGCCGGCGGAACCCGCGTCGCGCTCGGCAACCTCAAGCGTCGCGCGGAACTCGAGTACGCGCCACGCGCCGCGCTCGGTCCGCGCACGACGCGCGGCGGGATCCCTACCTTCAGCGTGCGCACGCGCTAGGCGCGCTCGCGCGTCAGCAGCCGCAACAACAGCGGCGTGGCGATTGCGTATTCCAAGGCGAGCGCGCCGTAGGTCAGCAGATCCGAAGCCGGCACCGCCACCGCGCCCATGGCCATGCCCGCGCGGTAGGAGAGCGGGCCGCCCACGGCCCCAAGCAGTGCGGCCGCGATCGGGCGGTCCGCGAGCCAGGCCATCGACAGGCGCGGCAATGTCGCGAAGGCCGCCCACAGCCCGGCGATCCACGGCGGCGCCAGCACGTCCGGCCAGGAACCGTGCGATCCGGGATACGCGAGCACTCCGGCGTTCAGCAGTCCGCTGTCGAGCGCACCTCCGGCCAGGCCGACCAGCAACGCGATGCCGACATCGCGCATACGCATGCCGAGCCAGGCCAGGTGCGCGAGCAGGAGCAACGCGACCGCCAGCGGACCGATCCACACACTGCCGCGCGAGGCCGCCTCGACCGACGCGTACCAGGCGACCTGGAACAGGGCGAAGTTCGCGAACTTGCGCACGCGGAGGCTAGTGCGCGCTCGCTCGCGCCAGCGGCCGCTCGAGTTCCAACTGCACGGTGCCCAGGAAGCGCTCCGCGAAGCCGCCCTCGCAGTACGCGAAGTAGAACTCCCAGAGCCTGAGCAGGCGCTCGGGGAAGCCCAGCGCCAGCGCGTCGTTCCAGCGCCGCCGCAGGTTGCGGCGCCAGTCGACGAGCGTGCGAGCGTAGTGCGGCCCGATGTCCTCGAGGCCGACGATGCGCAGATCCGTGCCGCGGGCGATCGAACTCGCCAAGGCCGAGACGGAGGGGATGTAGCAGCCCGGGAAGATGTGACGCTGGATGAAGTCGACCGAGCGCAGCGCCTCGTCGTGGTGCTGGTCGGAGATCGTGATCGCCTGCAGCACCATGCGTCCGCGCGGGGCGAGCAGCGCTCCGCAACTGGCGAAGAACCCGTCCAGGTACGGCCGGCCGACGGCCTCGATCATCTCGATGCTGACGAGCTTGTCGTAGCTGCCCTGCAGGCGTCGATAGTCCTGGTCCAGCAGCGTCACGCGCCCATCGAGTCCGGCACTCCGGAAGCGCTGTGCCGCATGCGCATGCTGCCGGCTCGAGATCGTCGTCGTCGTCACGCGGCAGCCGCGCGTCACGGCCGCGCGCTCGGCCAGCGCGCCCCAACCGGTTCCGATCTCGAGCAGGTGATCGGATGGCGCGAGCTCGAGCCGCGCGAGCACCCGGTCGATCTTGGCCAGCGATGCCTCGTGCAACGTGGAATCGGGGCGCTCGTAGATGCCGCACGAATAGGTCAGCGTGTCGTCGAGGAAGAGCGCGAAGAACTCATTCGAGAGGTCGTAGTGCTCCGCGATGTTCGCGCGGCTGCCGCGCTCGGTGTTGCGCCGCAGCGCGTGGAACACCCGCAGCAGCGGCTGCGACAGCGCAGCGAGGCGGCCGTCGAGGCCGTTGAGGACCGCGCGGTTGCGTACGAAGAGGCGCGCGACGGCGCCGGGATCGTCGCTGTTCCACCAGCCCTCCGCGTAGGCCTCGCCCGCGCCGACGCTGCCGCGCAGCGCGACGGCATGCCAGAAGCGCGCATCCAGCACCTCGATCGAGGCCGCGAGGTCCGCGTTGCCGCGCTGACCGAACTCGTGCGTCGCCGCTCCGATCCGCAGGCGAAGCGAGCCCGACTCGATCTGCTCGAGTCGCGAGAGGACGGCTCGCGCGAGCAGGGGAAGGCGGGTGGGCGTGGCGAAGGTGGTTGCGATTCCGGCGTTCATGAGGCTCGCGGGCTCGAGAGCGGGGTGGTCTTGCGCGGGTGCGGATGGAAGGGCGTGCGCTTCGCCCACAGCAGCGCAGCCTGCAGGTAGATCGCGGCGTGGACGCGCAGCGTCAGCAGCGGATGCCGCAGCAGGGTCAGCGCCAGCGTGGGACCGTCGAGCGGCCGGCGCTCGCACTCGAGCGAGGCCTGGAAGACGGTCTCGCCGCCCGCCTGGTTGCGCATGTGGATCTCCAAGCGCTGCGCCGGCTGCGTGAAGCGCCATGCGTAGTCGAAATCCATGCCGAAGAAGGGCGAGACGTGGAATTGCTTGCGGAAGGTGCGCGTGAGATCGCCCTGCGCGACACCTCTGGCGTCCAGCACATACGTGTGCCGCTCGCCCCAGGGCGTGTTCGTGATCTCCGCCGCCACCGCCGCGAGCTGCCCCTGTTCGTCGTGGCAGTAGTAGAACGTGACCGGATTGAACACGTAACCGAACGTGCGCAGCTGTGTCAGCACGCGCACCGGACCGGTCGGCCGCTGTCCCAGTTCGCGTTCGACGCGGTCGAGCACGACCTCGCGCAGTGGCCGGTCCGCGGGCGCCATGTAGTCGGCGCGGCGGAACCAGCACAGGTTCGGTCGCTCGGACGACCACAACCAGCGGCGATCGAAGAGCCGGGGCAGCTCGTCCAGGTCGAGGTACAGCAGGTACACGCGATAACTGAACGCATGCGGCCGCGGCACGCTTCGCGAGTGCCGCACGCGGCCTTCGTAGAGGGCGCTGTGCGTCACGCGATGGCCTCCAGCTGCGCGGCCGGGGCGCGCGCGCGGATGCGCGGCAGCACGGCTTGCGCGCTGCGCAGGCCGTCCTCGTGGAAGCCGTAGCCCCAGTACGCGCCGCAATAGTGCACGCCGCGCAGGCCGTCGATCTCGGCATGGCGTCGCTGCGCGCGCAACGCGCGCGGCGAGTACACCGGATGGTGGTACACGAACTCGCGCAAGACCTTGTCCGGCGCGATGTCGCGCGTCCGATTGAGCGTCACGAAGTACTGGGTCGAACCGGGGAGGCCCTGCAGGTGGTTCATCCAGTAGGTGACCGTGGGCAGTTCGGAGCGCGGTTCGGTGACGTGGTAGTTCCAGCTCGCCCAGGCGCGCTTGCAGCGCGGCATCAGCGAGGCGTCGGAGTGGAGCACGACCTCGTTGCGCTGGAACTCGAAGGACCCGAGCAGCTCGCGCTCCAGCGGCGTCGGATCGGCGAGCAGCCGCAGGCTCGTGTCGGCATGGCAGGCCAGCACGACTCGGTCGAAGACCGCCTCCTTGCCGCCGGCCGTGCGCAGGCGCACGTGCAACGGTCCCGGTTCGATGCTCTGTACCGGCGTCGAGAGGCGGATGCGGTCACGGAAGGGGCGCGTGAGCGGCTCGAGGTAGCTCGAGGAGCCGCCGCGCACGACCAGCCACTGCGGACGGTCGTTGACGGCCAGGAATCCGTGGTTGTGGAAGAACTGCACCAGGAAGCGCAGCGGGAATTCGCGCATGTGATCCGGTCGCGAGGACCACACCGCCGCGCCCATGGGCAGCATGTGCTGTTCGACGAACTGGCGCGAGTACCGATTGCGGTCGAGGTAGGCTCCGAGCGTCTCCTCGTCGCCTTCCGCGCGCGCGAGCACGGCCGGGGCCTCGCGATAGAAGCGCAGGATGTCGCGCAGCATGCGCCAGAATCCCGGTCTCAGCAGGTTGCCGCGCTGCGCGAACAGGCCGTCGATCGACGTGCCGTTGTACTCCAGGCCGGTGCGGTCGTCGCGCACCGAGAAGCTCATCGGGGACGGACCGTAGGCCACGCCGAGCTCGTCGAGCAGCGCCGTGAAGCCGGGGTACGTGCGCTTGTTGAAGACGATGAACCCCGTGTCGACGGCGGTCGTCTCGGCGCCGTCGCGTACCGGGACCGTGTGCGTGTGGCCGCCGAGGCGGTCGGCCGCCTCGAAGACGGTGATCTCGTGCTCGGCGTGCAGTCGGCGCGCCGCCACGAGGCCGGCGATGCCGGTCCCGACGATCGCGATCTTCATCGCGACTCCCCGCGCCGGGCGGCGGCGTGCTTCAGCAGGTGATGCGAGACGATCCACTCGTCGCCCCCGTCGTAGGCGAAGAGCTCCGCGCAGGCGAGGAAGAAGACCCGCCAGCGTTGGTACCAACGCTGCGCTTCGTCGGGGCCGTAGCAGCGGGCGAAGAGCTCGAGCACGGCGCCGCGCCTGCGTTCGAGGTTCGCCAGCCACTCTTCGGAGGTGCGCGCGTAGTGCGTGCCCGACACGACCCAGCGCTGCTGCTCGCACAGAGGTGCAGCGAGCCTCGACACGAGTCCGTGGCTCGGCATCATGCCGCCGCTGAAGAAGAAGCGACTCATCCAGTCGCTCTCGTCACGCACCTCGAACGCATACGGATGCTCGCGGTGGGCGAACACGTGCAGGAACAGCGCGCCGTCGTCGCGCAGCCAGCGAGCGATGCGCGTCAACAGCGCCTCCCAGTTGCGCATGTGCTCGAACATCTCCACCGATACGACGCGGTCGAAACGCTCGTCGGTTTCGAAGTGATTCATGTCGCGGGTCAGCACGCGCAGGTTGGTCAGTCCGCGGCTGCGCGCGGCGGCCAGCACGTGCTCGCGCTGCGGCGCCGAGTTGGAGACGGCCAGGATGCGGCTGTTGGGATAGCGCTCGGCCATCCACAGCGACAGCGAGCCCCACCCACAGCCCAGCTCGAGCACGTCCATGCCGTCGCGCAGGTCCGCGCGCGAGCAGGTCAGCGCGAGCATGGCTTCCTCGGCCTCGGCGAGCGTCGCGCGCTCGTGCGGGAAGTAGCCGCTCGAGTACTTGAGCCGCGGCCCGAGCACGAGTTCGAAGAAGGCCGGTGGCACTTCGTAGTGCTGCTCATTGGCCAACTCGGGCACGAGCGCGACCGGCGCGCCGCGCATGTGCTCGATCCAGCTCTCGAGCGCGCGTTCGGGATCGGGACCGAACCTGTCCTCGAGTTCCCTGAGGCGCTCGCGCAACAGACGCCGGATGCCGTGGCGCAGCAGCGGCTCGGGAATCAGGCCTCGTTCGACCAACCGTATCGCGGTTTGCATGTTTCGTCGTCTCGTTCAGCGCGCGGCGCGCGGCAGTCCGGGGAAGAACGCGTTCGTCGTGCGCTGGTAGTCGGCGTAGTCCTCTCCGCGGCTCGCGAGCGCCTGCTCCTCGGTCGGCGGGATTCCGGTCACGCGCAGCACGAGGAACAAGAGCAGCAAGGCGGGCAGCCACGCCACCCATCCGAAGGGCAGGCCCAGCGCGAGCAGCGGGTAGGCCAGCCAGTGCAGCCACTCGAAGAAGTAATTCGGGTGTCGCGAATAGCGCCACAGGCCCGAGCGGCAGGTGCGCCCGCGATTGGCCGGCTCGCGCCGCCAGGCCGCCAACTGCCGATCGGCCAGCGCCTCTCCGCCCAGTGCAGCCACGTAGAGCAGCACGGCCAGCGCATCGCTCGCGCGCCAGCCCGCCTGGGCAGCCGCACAGGGGACCAGGAAGGCCACGGCCAGCGCGACCGCGACCAGCGCCTGGATCTGGAAGAACCAGAACATGTTGCGGTCGAAGCGCTCGCCGAAGCGGGCGCGCATGCGGGCGTACCGGCCGTCCTCCGGCTCCGAGCGCAACCGAAGCGCCAGGTGGGTTCCCAGCCGCAGCGCCCACGCCCCGGCCAAGGCGGCCACCAGGATGCGACGCGGCGCCCAGCCCTGAGCGGATGCCGCGATCCAAAGCGCCAATCCGCCGACGCAGATCGTCCAGGCGAGGTCCACCCAGCCGGCATTGCGCCGGGAGCGTGAGAAGGCCCACACGGCCGCCATCAGGGCGCTGCAACAGACCAACCCGATGAGCAGCACACGAGCGGAACCTTCGGCCATGGCCGGAGAATTCGATGCGTTGCCCGTTCCGGATGCAACGGCCTGCTCGAACCGCCGCCCGCTGCTTGGCTGGCTTGCATCCGCGCCGTATGTTGGCGCGAAGACCCCTGCAGATCGAAATGGGACCTTCAGTCCGCACCGCCATCTTGCGCACCAGCATCGGAGGCCTCGCCGGGATGGCGGCCTCCCGACTGACCGAGCAGGCCCCGCAACTGGTGGGCGCGGACGGTTTCGAGCCATGGCGCCTGCACTTCCGCTCCGAAATCCAAGCCCTCGTCGCGGCACTGGATGACGAGGCCCCGGAGCGCTACGCGGCACACGTGGCCTGGTTGCGCAAGGCGAACGACGCTCGCGGCACGCCCCCGGAACAGCTTCGCGCGACCTTCGATGCGCTCGAGTTCGTGCTCGAACAGCACCTGCCGGGCGCGAGCGATCCGATGTTGCGACGCTGCCTGGATCTCGCCCGCGCCGAGCTCTCCGCGAGCACCGTGGCTGCAAGCCCGGCACCGGCCGCATCGCCGCTCGCGCGCGACTACCTCGCGGCGATCCTCGATTGCGACAAGGTGCGCGCGCTCCGCGCGGTCGAGGAGGCGCTGGCCGCGGGAACGGTGCAACCGACGCAGGTGCTCGACGAGGTGCTCCCGTACACGCAGCGAGAAATCGGCGAATTGTGGCACCAAGGCCGCATCGGCATCGCCGAGGAGCACTTTGCGACGCAGGTCACGCGCCAGTGCATCAGCCGCCTGCTGGCTCGCTCGCAGCCGCCCCGCGCCGACGCCCCCTTCGTGATCGTCAGTAGCCTGCAGGGGGACGGCCACGAGATCGGCGTGCAGCTCGTCGCCTGTGCGTTCGAACTCGCCGGTTGGCGCATCGCCTTCCTCGGCGCGAACACTCCGATCAAGGACCTGGCCGCACTCGCGCGCCGGCTCCATGCACAGGTCGTCGCGCTTGGCGGCACGCTCGACGAGCACCGTGCCGCGATCACCGCCGCCGTGCGTGCGGTGCGCGAAAAATCGCCGCTCACACGCGTGATCGTCGGCGGCGCGGCGTTCGCCGGGAGCGAGGACTTGTGGCGGCGCACCGGCGCCGACGCGATCGCGCGCTCGGCATCAGCGACGCCGCTGGTCGCCTCGAGCCTGCTCTCCGCCGCCGGCTGATTTCGGCCGGCCCTCCTCAAGGAGCCGCCGTCGCGAGCAGGTGTTCGCGCTTCGAAACGACCACTCCACCGGGCGTTTCGAGCGTGATCGCGAACAGCGCGGGCTCGCGCACCTCGAGCTTGGCCGAGATCGGCACGACGACATCGCCGCCCGCCGGGACGTCGAAGACGCCGCCATCGACCGGCCGCGCCTCCCACTCGGCGCGCGACTTGTCGAAGATCCACAGCTGGTACTGCCGCTGGCGCGCGTCGTTGCCAGGCAAGCGAGACAAGCGCATGTAGCCCTGCTGTCGGGAACTGCTCCAGACCACGTCGCCGTTCACGCCACCCGCCAGCGGGTCGGCGGTCGCGCTCCAATCGGCGCGCACGAGGTCTGCCGCGCTCGCCATCAGCCGTTCGCGCAATTCTCCGGGGTCTTCCCGCGGCGCCGTCGGCGCGCGCAGCGCGATCCACAGCACGAGCGCCGCGGCGATCGACCAGCCCAACGCGGCGCTCCAGCCCGCGGCGGAAATGCGCCTGGGCGCACGGTGCGGGGCCGCGGCCGGGGCTTGTTCGCGCAGCTTCTGCAGCAGTCCGGCAGGCGGGGTTTCGAGCCGCCCGAGGCCTGCGACGTGCACCTGTGCGAGCAGCAGCTCGAGTTCCTCGAACTCCTCGCTGCCGACCCGCTCCAGCATGCGCGCGCGCTCGGATCGTCCCAGCCCCTCGGTCGCCTCGGCATAGGCAGCATCGAAGTCGGCTTCGCTCCAGCGCTCGAGCCTCGAGCTCATGAGGCGCCTCCCGGCTCGCGCTCGCGCAGCAGATCGGCCGCGCGCTCCAGGCCGCGGCGGATGTGGCTCTTGATCGTGCCCAGCGGCAGCCCCGAGCGAAAAGCGATCTCCTGGTGCGTCAGGCCGTCGACGACCGACATCAGGATCAGCTTGCGCTGCTCCGGACGCAGTCGCTCCAGCACCCGCCGCGCTCTTCCAGCCTCGTCGGACAGGTCCACGGCCGCCAAGGGGGACTCAACCGCTTCGGGGGTCGATTCTTCCAGCAGCTCCGCCACCGGCTCGCGCTGCGTGCGACGCTGTCGATCGATCACCCGTCGGCGCGCGATCAGCGCGATGAAGGTGGCCTCCGAGGCCTTGGCCGGGTCGTAGCGGCCCGCGTGTTTCCAGATCTCGATGAAGATCTCCTGCACGAGATCCTCGGCCGTCGCGACATCGCGCGACAATCTTCGGACCAGCGACCACACCAGCGGCGCGTAGCGCGCCATGCAGGCCTCGACCGCCTGCGGTTGACCACCGGCGATCTTCGGCAGCAGGTCGTCTTCCTGGGGTGTGGCCTGCATCCGTCGGGAGGAAATGGGAACGGCCCGCGCGGGCGTGACTCGCGCCGCGCGGGCCGTGCCGGTAGTCAATGTAGCAATCAAGCTTTTCGCCTGCGACTACCGGCCGAAGGACAGTCGGATCAGCGGGTGGCGCTGGGCAGCAGCACCCGGTCGATCACATGGATCACGCCGTTGGAGGCATCGACGTCCGTGGCGACGACGCGCGCGCCGTTCACCGTCACCGCGCCGCCGTCCAGCTTCGTCACCAGCGTCTGACCCTGGAGCGAGGCTGCCGAGGCGCCGCGCGCGGCGGCTTCCGAATCCACGCGCGCGGGAATCACGTGCAGCTTGAGGATCGCGGCGAGCTGGTCCTTGTTCTCGGGCTTCAGCAGGCTCTCGAGCGTGCCGGCAGGCAGCGCGGCGAAGGCGGCGTCCGTCGGGGCGAAGACCGTGAACGGACCCTTGCCCTGCAGCGCCTCGACCAGCCCGGCGGCCTCGAGGGCGGCTGCCAGCGTCTTGAACTGGCCTGCGCCGACTGCGGTCGCGACGAGGTCCTTCGAGTTGGGCAGGATCACGCTGTCGATCACATGCACGATGCCGTTGCTGCAGCGGATGTCGGTCTTGATGACCTTCGCGCCGTCGATCGCGACGCCCGCGTCGCTGACCATCACGTCGACGCGCTGGCCGTTGAGCGTGCCGGCGCTCTTGAGCTTGACGACGTCCTCCGCCATCACGGAGGCGGGCACGACGTGGTAGGTCAGGATCGCTTGAAGCTCAGCCTTGTTCTTCGGGTCGAGCAAGCGCTCCAGCGTGCCCTTGGGCAGCTTCGCGAAGGCCTCGTCGGTGGGGGCGAAGACCGTGAACGGGCCCTTGGCCTTGAGCGCGTCGACGAGGTCGGCGGCCTTCAGGGCGGCGGCCAGCGTCTTGAACGAGCCTGCGGCCACGGCCGTGTCCACGATGTCCTTCGTCTCCGCCCACGCGGTGGTCGAAGCGGCCTTCGCCGAGCACGTGTCGCCGGGGAGCGGGGTCGGGGAGAGCAGGGAGCCTGCGATCAGCACGGACTGGAAAAGCAGCATGAGAGGAAGTCCTGAAAGAAAGGGAAGGGGAGTGAATTGACGTCGGGGATTTCGCGAGGCTCGCCGGCGCGGATGCGTCCGTTCGCGAATGCACCCGCCGAATTCCTGGACGAAACCGGCTCGGCGCAGCGCCGCCACGAGGCCTGTGTCGCGCCGTTGCGCCGCTAGAACGCCGGCTGATCGGCCTGGATGTCGCCGCGCGGACGCTCCATCGATCGCACCAGTTCCGCGAGCTCGAGCAGCTTCGAGGCCGAGAAGCCCCGGTCGTGCATCCAGCGCACGCGGCCGTCCGAGTCGAGCGCGAGCACGCGCATGTTGCGCGTCTTCTCGCTGCCCGTGAAGCGCGTGATCTGCTCGGCCGCGGCTCCGTACACCGTCACCACGGAGGACCAGTCCTCGCTCGGAATGCCCGAGCGCATGCCGGAATCGATGAAGCCGGAGGCGGCGCCGGCGAACAGACCGGGAAGCGTCGGCACCTCGAGAATGCTCGCATCGAGCGGCACCTGCAGGAGTCCCACCAGCCAGCGGTCCGCGTCGAACTGGGCGTTCTGCTCGTACCCGATCAGCAGCACGCTGGGTCGGCCCAGCGGCGGCAGCTCGACCTCCGCGCCGGCCAGCGAGGTGCCGGTCACCTTCGGAAAGGCCTCACCGATCGGCTTCCGGGCCGGGTGGACCGACCGGCAGGCCGACAGCGGGCCCCACACCGCGAGCAGCAGCACGATGATCACGAGGAGCAGGGGGAGAGGCAGCCTCCATTTGCGCTTGGTCATGGAACTCCCGTGCTTCGCACGCGCGCGGCCTTCGGATGCAGCGGGCAAGCCGGCGCGCGCGCCGCGGCTGGCGCTGGTCGGCCAACTGGCTTAGTCTCCCGCCCCCCGATGCCCTCCCTGGCCGAAGAAATCGCGCGCCGGCGCACCTTCGCGATCATCTCGCACCCCGACGCCGGCAAGACCACGCTGACCGAGAAACTGCTCCTCTACGGCGGCGCGGTGCAGATGGCGGGCTCGGTGCGCGCCCGCAAGGGCCAGCGCGCCACGACCAGCGACTGGATGGAGCTCGAGCGCCAGCGCGGCATCTCGATCAGCTCCACGCTGCTGCAGTTCGACTACTCGGGCTATCGCGTCAACCTGCTCGACACGCCGGGTCACAAGGACTTCAGCGAGGACACCTACCGCGTGCTCACTGCGGTCGACGCGGCGGTGATGGTGATCGACGCGGGCAAGGGCATCGAGAGCCAGACGCGCAAGCTGTTCGAGGTCTGCGCGCGTCGCGGCATCCCGATCTTCACGTTCATGAACAAGCTCGACCGGCCGGCCAAGGACCCGCTCGAGCTGCTCGACGAGCTCGAGCGCGTGCTCGGGATCGGCGCCTGCGCGATGAACTGGCCGCTGGGGGACGGCGCTGCGTTCCGCGGCGTGTACGACCGCCAGACCCGCGAGCTGCACCTGTTCGAGCGCGTCCCGAGCGGCAAGTACGTCGCGCCCGCCGTCACGGCGGGGCTCGACGATCCGCTCGTGCGAGAGAAGCTCGATCCGTCCGTCTACGGCCGTGTGCGCGGCGAGATCGAGATGATCGAGGGAGCCGGACACGCATTCGATCCGGCGGCCGTGCTGGCCGGCCGACAGACGCCGGTCTTCTTCGGTTCCGGCGTCAACAACTTCGGCGTGCAGCTCCTGCTCGACAACTTCCTGCGCTACTCGTCGCCGCCGACTCCGCGGCGCTCGACCGACAGGAGCGGCGCCGCGCGGATGGTGCAGCCGACCGACGAGACCTTCTCGGGCTTCGTTTTCAAGATCCAGGCCAACATGGATCCCAATCACCGCGACCGCATCGCGTTCGTGCGCGTCGTCTCCGGCCGTTTCGAGCGCGAGTCGGCCGTCACGCACGCGCAGAGCGGCAAGAAGGTCCGCATTTCGAACGCGCACAAGCTGTTCGGCCGCGAGCGCGAGACGATCGACGACGCGGTGGCGGGCGACGTGATCGGCATCGTCGGCGGCGTCGAGTACGGGATCGGCGACACGCTGACCACCGATGCGTCGATCCGCTATGCGGAGATCCCGCGCTTCAGCCCCGAGTGCTTCGCGCTCCTGCACAACCCGCAGACGGCGAAGTACAAGCAGTTCCGCGACGGCCTGAAGCAGCTGTTGCAGGAGGGTGTCGTGCAGTCGTACGAGCTGGCGGATTCGATGGCGAAGATCCCGCTGCTGGCGGCCGTCGGCCCGCTGCAGTTCGAAGTGCTGCAGTACCGGTTGCAGACCGAGTACAACGCCGAGTCGCGGCTCGAGAACAAGCCGTGGAGGCTGGCGCGCTGGTGGCGTCAGCGGCCCGGCGCGGCGGCCGCCGAGACGCTCTGGCCGACCGGCTCGGCGCAGGCGATCGATCCCGACGGCGGCAAGCTGCTGCTGCTCGCGGAGGACTGGCAGCTCGACTATTTCGCCGAGCGCAACCCGCACATCGAGCTGTCGGCCGTGCCGTTCGCCGGCTAGGACCGATTTCGCGCCGCACTGCGCGCGAAGAGGTACGCTAGGCGCCCATGCAGCTCGCAACTCTCGTTCGTCACGCCGTGCGGCTCGCATCCGCAGGCGTCCTCGCGACCGCAGTCGCCCACCCGAGTCGCGCCCAGGGTCCCGTTCCCGACCACGCGGTGATTCAATCGGCCCCGGTCATCCTGGCGGCCAACTACGATCCCGCCGAGCCGCCGACCTGCGCGGGACCGAGCGCGCAGCCCGACTGCGTGCAGACGCTCTTCGGCGTCTACTACCCCGCGGGTTCCGGCCCCCAGGCGCTGGGCTACACGAATCCTCCGCGGCCGGTCTTCATCCAGTTGCGCATCGGCAACGGCAGCGTCGGCCCGCCGCAGAACTACGGCTGGTTCCTCACCAACGTGTTGCCGAAGGGATTCGTCGGCGTGGATCCGAACTACCCGAGCGTGCAGCCCGGGCAGACCTACATGGACGCCGCGGCGGACGTGGCGCGGCTCCTGCAGTGGCTGCGCCATCACCACCAGTGGCTGAACATCGATCCCGACCGCATCTTCGTGTTCGGGCGCTCCTTCGGCGGCATCATGGCGCTGACCGTCGGATTGAAGGGCGATTTCCAGGATCTCGGTTCGGCCGATCCGGTGCTGCACCAGTCGAGTCGGCCCAACTACATCCTGCCGTTCTCCGCGCTGTCCGACATCACGTGCCTGGGTCCCCAGATCCAGTGGAACGAGCTGTACAAGCTGTGGTTCCCGGTCTCGTCTCTGCCGAGCGCGACGACACAGCAGAAACTCGACGACTCCGCGGTGTGGTGGCTGATGAACCCCGCTCTGTACGGTCGCGCGTTCACTCCGCCGATGTGCCTCGGCTACGGCGCCGCGGCACCCGGGGCGTGCGGAACGATCGTCGATCCGCACGATCCGTACTTCGGAGCGGTGTTGCACGAACAGACGGATGCGTTGGCCGATCAACTCAACGAGTACGAGCTCGGCCTGTCGACGACCTTGATCCAGGCCGGCGACGTGTGGACCTTCCAGGTGGCGCTCGACCAGGCGCTGGCCTGGTCGGTCGCGCAGCTCGCTCCGAAGGTGGAATCGATGTACTTGATCCCGCCCAAGACCGCGATCACCGCCGCCGGTTCGTGGCAGGAGTTCAAGGTGCTCGGCGGCTTGCCCGGCAGCCCGATCGCCTACTTCGCGGCGCTGAACACCGGTCCGGTCGTTCTGAACCCCTGCCCGTACTCGGGCACGGGATTGCTGCAAGCGCTGCTGCTCGGGTTCGCGACGCCGGGTGCCGACGGCAAGGCCTCGTTCCAGGCCTTCGCTCCGCCCTTCGTCATCGGCCTCGGCCTGTACTTCCACGCGTTCGACATGCAGGCCTGCAAGTTCTCGAACCTGCTCGCGAAGACCTGGACCGAGTGACGGTGCGCGGCCGCACCGCGCGCGCCCCGTTCGCTCCGGGGCGCCGAGTCAGGGAAACAGCGTCAGGAACCAGGTCGCGACCGCGTCGAAGTTGGTCGCATCGACCCCGGTCGGGAAGTACTGGAACCCCACCGTCGCTCCGCGCGAGAGCAGCGTGAGTCCGTAGTCGAGCCCGAGCCACGCGTCGTGGCTGTCCGCCAGCGGCGGCGTTCCGATCGCACCCTTGTAAACGAGGTAAGTCGGGATCGGGACGCTGGGTGACACGGCGGCCCACCAGTTCGGTGAACCGTATTGCTTGGCACTGTCCGGGACCGTCGCGAGGGTCGGCTGCCCGAAGTACGTGCCCTCGATCGTGTTCGCCAGCGCCAACACGTTCGAAACGGCACTGGCGAGGTATACGGCGTTGGGGCGGCTCGATTGGAGGCTCACGGCGTCCGTGCCGAGAATCCCCTGGAAATCCAAGCCGAAGGCGACGCCGCCGCCGACCAATCCTCCGCTCGATCGGGCCATCAAGAACACGCGCTGCGGATCGACGTTCCAAGCGGCCGCGTTGTGTCGCACGGTCTGCACGATGCGCGCGCCATCGAAGAGCGG
This sequence comes from Planctomycetota bacterium, assembly GCA_016872755.1. Lineage (GTDB taxonomy): Bacteria > Planctomycetota > UBA1135 > UBA1135 > GW928-bin9. The sequence goes on along the minus strand of VGZE01000039.1, from coordinate 10,985 downwards.
GAGCGGGAAGGGATGGGTCAGGCTGGGCCGGATGTCCGGCAGCACGAGCGCGAAGCCGCGCGACAGGAACGCGGCCAGCAACGGAACCTGGCAGGGATCCGCGGTCGCAGGCTGCAGGCCGCTGAAGCCGCCCGGCAACCAGATCGCCACCGGAGCCGGGTCCGCGGCGCCCGGGCTGGGATGGAAGAAATCCAGGACCTGCTGCGCGTGCTGCGTGTCGTACGGCACGTCGAACAGCGCTGTTTGGAATCCGCAGGCCGCCTGCCCACGGGGAGCGATCGACAGCGTGAGCAGAGCCGTGAGGAGCGCCGCGAATTTCATGCGAGCAGCGGGCCGGTTCGAGGACTGCGCGGAGACCGATTCACTCGCTCCACGTCTTGTGCAGCAGTTGAGAGGTCTCGCAGCGCGCGAAATCCGCCACGTGCAGCACGAGGTCCAGCCCGATCGCTTGCGGCGGCGCGAACACGTTGAGCTGGGCCTGCCCCGAGCTGTCGGCGAACTTCCAGCCGAGCGGGAAGAAGTCGAGCAGCCCGACCTGGATGTTCGAGCAGTTGGGTACGAACACGCTTCCGGTCGTGAAGCCGGCGAAGTAGCCGACCAGCGCACCCGGCTCGGCCCCGACGACGCGCAGTGCCTGCGACGAGCCCAGCGGCGTGATCGGCGTCTTCGGCGGCACCAGGTACAGCGTGTCGGTCTGCGGCACGAGTTGCTGTTTGGCCCAGTTCATCGCATCGGCCATCGCCTCGCCGAACGCGTACAGGTCGCCGGCGCTGGTGACGAGGTGCTGCGCGAGTCCGACGTGCGCTTCATTCGTCTTCATCACCAACTCGTCGATCCCGTTCTGCAGGATCGCCGCGTACCCGCCGTCGTGAGGGTCGATGTACTGTCCGCAGGGCAGTCCGCTCGGCGGCGCGTAGCCGAGGCAGATGCGCGGGGTCCAGGCGCGGTTGTAGAGCTCGGGGTGCGTGAGCCACCAGAGCGGAGAGTCGGCGTTCTTCTGCGCGACCGTCGCGCCGGGCGCGCTCGACACCGGGAACCACAGCTGCAGCAGGTCTCCCCACAGCACCTGCGCAGCCAGGCAGTTCATGTCGGCCATGCCCGAGAACGGGATCAGGAAATTCGGCCGGCTCGACTGGTGGGCGAACGGAGCGCTGGAACTCAGATCCTGCGCGTCCTCTCGCAGTCCCACGCCCATCGACATGATCGCCCCGAAGGAGCGGCCGAACACGAAGATCTTGTCGGGATCGATGTTGAACCACTCGTGGTAGTGGCGCAGGTACTGCACGAGCACGCGTATGTCGGCCAGCGAGACCGTGTAGTCCTCGCCGGGCAGCACGGGTGCGTAGTTTGGATCCACTCCGACGAAACCGTGCGGCAGCACGTAGGTCTGGAACCAGGACAACTGCGTCGGCACCTGGTTGTTCGCGTTGGCGCCGCGCAGTTGGATCAGCACCGGGCGCTTCGCGTTCGAATACCCGAGCGCGGTCGGACCCGAACCCGCGGGATAGTAGATGCCGAGGATGGTCTGGAAGCATCCGCTGGCCAGCGAGTAGCCGGCGCAGTTGGACGGGAACGTCTGGTCGTAATTGTCGATCAGCACGACCGGATCGTTCGTGAGCACGATCAAGTCGGGAGTGGGGGACTGTGCGAGCGCGAGCGAAGCGAGCGACGCGCCGGCGACGAGCAGCGAGTGGGCGAACCGCATGGCGAGACCTCCGTGGTCGGTGGGATGGGCCGGACGCGCCGAGCATACCCGTGATCGGCCGGAACGGGGAAGGAGCCGCGCCCCGCGCGCCTACTCCGATTCCCCCAGGTACCCCAGGCGCTTCAGCACCGCCCGCTCCTCTTCCGACAGCGGCGCGGCCTTCTCGGCTCGCGTGTCCTCGTGCGCTTCGAACGCCGCATTCAGCCGCCCGACCAGCGCCGCGAGTTCGGCCTCGTGCGCGGCGTACGTGTTCGCCTGTTCCATCGGATCCGTCTCGAGGTCGTGATACGAGAATTGCCCGTGGCGGCCGAACTTCCCATCCGGCTTGCGCGCCGGGCGCACGATCAGCTTGGCGGAATGCGTGCGGCAACCGATGTCGTGGAGCTTCCCGTCCGTGCGCAGCAGCAACTCGCGCCCGCTGCGCGTCGCCTGACCACGTTCCGCGTCGGTGCTGCTCCCGCTCGCAACCAGACCCGCGAAGGACAGTCCATCCAGCCGGGCTGCCGGGAGCGGGAGGTCGAGCCACTCGCAGACCGACGGCAGCACGTCCATCGGTGAGACGAGCTCCTTGCACACCCGACCCGCGACCCCGCTGCCGGCCGGCGGTTTGACGACCAGCGGAACGCGCACCATCTCTTCGAACAGCGTCGTGCTGTGTCCCCAGCGGCCGTGTTGCCAAAACGCCTCGCCGTGATCGGAGGTGACGATCACGAGCGCCTCGTCGTAGAGCCCCGCGCTCCGCAGCAGATCCAGGAGTTCGCCCAGCACCGCATCGGCATGCCGGACATTGGCGTCGTAGAGTGCGCGCGCCGCGGCCTTGTCGCTCTGCTGCAGTGCGAGCGAGCGGAACCCGCGGGTCAGCGTCGATTCGATATCGCCGTCGAGGAACGGGCCTTCGTACGCAGGATCGAGGAACAGGTTGCGGAACTGAGCCGGCGGATCATACGGGGCATGCGGCTCGAGCACGTGCAGGTACAGGTGCAGCGGCGCCGTGCGCTCGTGCTCGGCGAGCACGCGCGCGACGAACGGCACGAACTCGGCTGCATCCGGGATGCGCAAGGCGGGCAGACTCGCGGGATCTCCGGCCTCCGCCCCGCCGGGCGCGCTCGCGCGATAGAGCTCCGCGAAGTGGTCGTAGCCTTGTCCGAATCCGTGGCGCGCTCCCCCGTTGGGATTCGCGACTGCCGCATGGGTTCGATAGCCGGCCGTGCGCAGCAGCTCGGCCAAAGTGACTTCGCGATCGGCCAGCACCGCCTGCTCGTCGACCACACCGTGTCGCAGCGGAAGCCGGCCCGTCAGCAGGCTCGGAATCGAAGCCAGCGTGTACGGAGCCGGCGCCACGGCCTGTGTGAACGTCGCACCTTCGCGTGCGAGTCGATCCAGCACGGGAGTCGTGTCGCGATCCGCGCCCAGGTGCCCGACGTGCCCGGCGGCCAGTGCGTCGAAGACGATCACGATGACCGGCGGTCGTCCGAGCGGAGGCACCGCGGTCGAATCGCCGCAGCCGAGCAGCAACGAGCAGGCCATGCCGGCAGCCGTCCACGCTGCAATCGCGCGCAGACTGGCATAGACTCGGCCGGGACAGATGCAGAAGGTCCGCATTGCCATCGCACTGGTTCTCCTGACCTGCTCGGCGCTCGGGCTCAGGTTGTGGGGCATCGGCGCGATGCTACCGGAACGCGTCGAACCTGATACGCAGATCGTGCAGCAAGCCGCGATCTTCCGCGGCGATGCACCCCCCGATGGGCGGACCCTCGGCGCCTATCCACACCTGCTCGGCCGGATCCTGTCGATCCTGCCCGCGCGCACCACGTCGGCGCGGCTCGATGTCGACCACCTCGAGGAGCACCTGGCGGTCGCGAGTTCGGAGCTGTTGCGCGGGCGCAAGCTGTCGGCGTGGCTGTCCGTGCTCGCGATTCCAGGCACGTACTTCCTCGCGCGGCGCTGGCTCTCGCCGGCGGCCGCGCTGCTGTGCGCGTTCCTGATCTCGGCCAGCATGCTCGCATTCGTGTTCGCGCAGCAGGCACGACCGCACGCGGCCTTCACGAGCTTCTCGCTGCTTGCCACGGTGGCTGCGCTGCGCGCGCGCGAGCGCGGCGACGCGCTCAGTTGGACGCTGTACGGCGCCGCCCTGTGCCTGGCCCTGTGTTGCCTGCACACGGGCGCGTTCCTGCTGCCGATGGGGTTGATGGCGGCCTGGTTGGGACCGCGGCACGCGACCCGGCGCTGGTGGCACGCGCTCGCGGCGACCGCCGTCGCGCTCGGCATCGCGCTGGCTACTTGCTATCCGTTCCTGTTCGCGCCCGTCGAATCGGAGGTCACGAAGCTCGGTCAATCTGTTTCCGGGCGCTTCCCCCACGTCGTGCTGTTCGACCGCTTCGACGGCGGCGGATTCCTCAAGCTGTGGCACGCCATGGGTTCCTACGATCCGTGGCTGCGCTGGCTCGCGCTGTTCGGAGCGGTGGCCGTCCTCTACGGCGCGATCGCGTGGTGGCGCAACGCGGAGCAGCGCGCCGCGGCGTTGGTCATGCTCTCCTTCGCGCTGCCGTATGGACTCGTGATCGGAATCTACACCGGCAGCTTCGAGCGCTTCCTGCTGCCGCTCTTTCCTGCGCTCGCGGTCCTGTGCGTGGCCGGAACGCAACTCGCTGCGCACGGACTTGCGCGCGCGGCTCGAACGCCGATCGTCGCGCCGTGTGCGCTCGGCGCGCTGCTCTTGCTGCTGATCGTCCCGTTCTTCGTCGTCGTGAAACTGGCGCGCCTGCGCGCCATGCCGAACACGCTCGCAGCGGCGGCCGCGTGGCTGGCGTCGAAGCACCCACAAGGCGACGCGACGCTGCTGGTGCACGGCGGCTTGACTCTCCCGATGGCGACCATTCGAAGTTCGGTGGAGGCCCGAGGCGTTCTCGACGCCGTGTTCCCGCCGTACTGGAATGCCTATGTCGCCCGGCAGGTCCTGGATGAGAACTTCAAGGCGGGCTGGCAGACCCGCCCGCTCGGGAAGCGGGAACTCGACGGGCTGTCGGATCGAAGCGGCCCGGCCGAGTTGCAGCGCGTGCGCAACGTGGTCCTCAGTCGGCGGGCGGACTATCTCGTCATCCGCGCCGTGTCGAACGCGCCGGAGACAGCGATCCTGCTCTCCGCCCTGGCGGACGACGCGGCCCTGGTCGCGCGCTTCCCGGATCCGGAAGGGGGACAGTCGGCATGGGGGCTCGACCTTTGGCAACCCGATTTTTGGTTCTCCGCATGGCGAGCCCAGGCCAGCGGCCCGGCGCTCGAGATTCATCGACTGGGAACGCGCCAGAGGTTCAAGTCGCTGGAGCCGGATCGCGCCGGCGCGGGCGATGAACCGGCTTCGGACGAAGCCCGGGACGTGAGCGACGACTGACCCGCGGTGCCGGAACCGCCTGCACAGGACGGCGGCGGCGAGATTGGATCGTGGGCGGTACACCTTCCTTCACGCGCCTGGCTGGCGCGCTTGATCGACCTGCTGGTGCGGCTACGATCGCCCTCCTCCATGCCCGCCAGAGCTCGTGTCCCGTCCGCATCGCCCGCCGACTCCCACGTCGGCGTGCTCGACTTCCTGCGCCAGTTGTGGGCCGTCGACCACGCGCTGCAGCGGCGCTCCAAGCGCATGCTGCGTGAGCGCGGCATCACCGGACCGCAGCGACTCGCGTTGCGCCTGCTGTTGTTGCAACCGGGCATGTCCGCGGGCGATCTCGCCGCGGCGATGCACGTGCACCCGAGCACGTTGACCGGCGTGCTCGAGCGCCTGGAGCGCAGCAAGCTGTTGCTGCGCAAGGCGCGGCCGGGCGACCAGCGCAGCGTCGAGCTGCGGGCGACCGCCAAGGGGGCCGCGATCGTGCGCGAGACGCGCGGCACGGTCGAGGATGCTGTGCGCCGCTCACTGGCCCGACACACCACGCGCGAGCTCGCCATCGCGCGCACGGTGCTGAGCGAGCTCGAGTCCGAGCTGCTGGGGCGCTAGCGGATCGCCGCGATGGCTCCCGCGCGCGCCGTCTGCCTGCTCTCCGGGGGGATGGACTCCGCCGTTGCGCTCGCGATCGCGCGCGCGGAAGGACGCGAGTGTCACGCGCTGTCGGTGCGCTACGGACAGCGCCACGAGGTCGAGCTCACGGCGGCCGCGCGCGTCGCCGCGGCGCTCGGCGCGCGCGAGCACCGCGTCGTCACGCTCGACCTGCGCGCGCTCGGCGGCTCGGCGCTGACCGATTCGATCGACGTGCCGAAGGACCGCGCGCACGACGAGATCGGCCGCGGCGTGCCGAGCACCTACGTGCCGGCGCGCAACACGCTCTTGTTGTCCCTGGCGCTCGGCTGGGCGGAAGTGCTCGGCGCGCGCGAGCTGTGGATCGGCGCGAACGCGGTCGATTACTCGGGCTATCCCGACTGTCGGCCGGCCTTCCTGCGCGCGTTCGAGCAACTGGCGGCCGTGGCCACCGCGGCCGGCACCGAGCGCGGCGAGCGTTTCGCCGTGCGCGCGCCGCTGCTCGAGCTGTCCAAGGCGGACATCGTGCGCCGCGGGCTCGCGCTCGGCGTGGATTTCGGGCTCACGCACACCTGCTACGATCCGCTCGAGCGCGCCGGCCGCGTGCTCGCGTGCGGGCGTTGCGACGCGTGTCGGCTGCGGCTGGCCGGTTTCCGCGCCGCGGATGCGCAGGATCCGATCGCGTACGCGGACCCCAAGGAGGTTGCTTGAACGCAGAGGAGTTTCGTCGTCTCGTGCTCGCGCTGCCGAACGCAATCGAAGGCGCGCACCACGCGCATCCCGATTTTCGCGTCGGCGGCCGCATCTTCGCGTCGATCACACCCGACGGCGAGCGCGGCATGGTCAAGCTCGATGCCGCGCAGCAGGCGCTCTTTGTCACGTCCGAGCCGGAGGCCTACGCGCCCGCGGCCGGAGCCTGGGGGCGCGGCGGCGCCACCATGATCGTGTTCGCCAACGCGCGTGCCGCCAGCGTGCGGCGCGCGCTCACGGCCGCGCATGCGCACGCGCTCGCCTGCGCGAGCGCGCCGCGCAAGCGCCGAGGTCGCTAGCCGACCGCCGCGTGCTAAGGTTCGCGCATGAGCGAGCCCGCCGCCAGCACGCGTCCCACCCGCCCGCTCGAACCGCTCCGCCCGACCGGCGATGCGCGCCTCGACGGGCTCGCCAAGCTGCTCGCGATCGTCGACCGCCTGCGCGCGGCCGACGGCTGCCCTTGGGATCTCGAGCAGACCGTGCGCTCGATGGCGCCGTCGTTGATCGAGGAGGGCTATGAGCTGCTCGAGGCGATCGAGCGCGGCGACGAGCGCGGCGCGGTCGAGGAGGCCGGCGACCTGCTGATGGTGGTCGTCCTGATCTGCAAGATCGCCGAGCAGGAGCGCCGCTTCGACCTCGCCGCGGTCGGGGAGGCGGTTGCCGACAAGCTGGTGCGCCGGCACCCGCACGTGTTCGGTGATGCGACGGTCCGCGGCTCCGCGCACGCGATCGCGAACTGGGAGAAGATCAAGGAGGCCGAGCGCAAGGAGAAGCGCGAAGACGCCAGTGCGCTGGCCGGCGTGCCGGTCGCGCTGCCGGCGCTGCAGCGCGCGCACCGCATCGGCGCCAAGGCCGTCTCGGCCGGGTTCCGTTGGACCGACGAGGGCGGCGCGTTCGAGAAGCTCGACGAGGAGTGCGCCGAGTTGCGCGAGGCCTATGCGCTGCCCGCCGGCGATACGCGCCGCGCGCAGCGCATCGAGGCCGAGCTCGGTGACGTGCTCGTCGCGGCGGCCTTCCTGGGCAACTACCTCGGGATCGATCCCGAGCGCGCGGCTCGCGAGGCCCTGCGGCGATTCGAGCTGCGCTTCCGCGCGATGGAGGGCGAGCTCGGCGGCAGCGTGCGCGGGAAGGCGCTGCCGGAGTTGATGGCGGCCTGGGGGCGGGCCAAGCGCTCGACCGGCACCGCCTGAATCCGCGCCGCGCGGGCCGGATGCGCGGGATTGCTGCTTGGGATTGAAGGGCCGAAAGGCGCCGCTATACTCTGCCGCCCACAACGCGGGGACGTAGCTCAATCGGTTAGAGTACCGGCCTGTCACGCCGGTGGTTGCGGGTTCGAGTCCCGTCGTCCTCGCCATCTTTCAAGGCCTCGCGGGTCCGCCATCCGCGGGGCCTGTTCGCAACCGAGCAGCCCGATGCCCGAGGTTCCGCCGCCGCTGTCCCCACCGACGCTGGTCGTCGATCCGGGCGGGCTGGAGCGCATGCTGCGCGAGCTCGAGCGCGCCGCGCACATCGCGGTCGACACCGAGGCCGACTCGTTCTTCTCGTACCGCGAGCGCGTGTGCCTGGTCCAGATCAGCGCGCTGGGCCGCGACTGGATCGTCGACCCGCTGGCCGAGCTCGACCTCGCGCCGCTGGGTGAGCTGTTCGCCGATCCGGCGCGCCTCAAGCTCTTCCACGACGCCGAGTTCGACATCCTGATCCTGCGCCGCGAGTACGGCTTCTCGTTCCGCGGGCTGTTCGACACGCGCATCGCGGCCGCCGCGCTCGGACACAAGTCGCCGGGCCTTGCCGCGGTGCTGAACGAGCACTTCGGCGTCGAGCTCGACAAGTCGCTGCAGCGCTCGGACTGGAGCCGCCGGCCGCTGTCGCCGCAGCAGCTCGCCTACGCGCGCTGCGACACGCACTACCTCGAGCGGCTGATGCAGGAGCAGCTCGAGCTGTTGCGCGAGCGCGAGCGCGAGCACATCGTGCGCGAGGAGGTGCTGCGCCTCGAGCGCCTGGAGCCGACGCCGCGCACGCCCAGTGCCGACGACGCGTTCGAGCTCAAGGGCGCGCGCACGCTGTCGCCGCTCGGGCTGCGCGCGCTGCGCGAGCTGTACACGTGGCGCGAGCAGGAGGCGGCGCGGCGCAACGTGCCGCCGTTCAAGGTGCTGAACAACGAGCAATTGCTCGGGCTCGCGCAGGCGCTGCCCAATCACCCGCGCCTGCTGACCGGCAACGGCCTACTCTACGGGCGCCAGGCCGGGCAGTACGGCGGCACCGTGCTCGCCGCGATCGCGCGCGCGCAGGCGGCCGGGCCGCTGGAGCGCGATCCGTTCCCCAGCTACAGCGACGAGGAGCGGCGCGCGTTCGAGGAGCAGGGCGAGCTCACGGATCGGCTCAAGCAGTGGCGCAAGGTCGAGGCGGAGAAGTTGGGACTCGATTCGGCGCTCGTGCTGAACCGGCATGCGCTGGAGGCGATCGCGACGCGCCGGCTCTCGACGCCGGAGGCCGTGCGCGGCCTGGCCAGCGTGCTGCCGTGGCAGGCGGCGAGCTTCGCCGACGCGCTCGCGCGCGTGGTCGCGGGCTTCGAGGCCGATCTCGCGGCCGGCAAGATCGATCTGCGCTCGCGCCGGCGTCGCTGAGGATCGCGACGGCCGTCCCGAGACGGGTCGGCGTGGCCACTGTCGCGGGGTCGTCGTTGGATCCGATCACAGGGCCGTGCAATCGCGGGTCACGGTCAGCCAAGCGCAGTCACGGACGCCTTCGGACGTCGCGCCGCAGGCGCGCTCTTCCATGTCGTTGCTCAGCGGGCGTTGCTTGCGGATTCCGATTCCTGATCCTGATGCTGCGCCGGCTGCTCGAATCGCGCAGCCAAGCCCGCGCGGACGAGTTGCTCGGTGATCGAGCGCGCCTGCGCTTCCTCGAGTCCCAGAAGTGCTTTCCACTCCGCATTCGTGCGGCGCGCTGCATTCGCCTGCGCGAGCGTGCAACCGGTCGCGGTGCGCAGCGCGCGGATCCAGTTCACGCCGCGCTTGCCGCCGGCCTCGAGCACGACACTCCAACCCCGTGCGCCGCGCGGTCCGCACAGAAGCGGCCCCTGGATCTGGGCGTCCAGCCTCCCGATCCAGAAGTCGACGACCGCGAACGCGACGCCGATCACGAAGCACATCGAGCGCGCGTGCGACTCTCCGTCCGCGAAGCGCAACGTACCGAAGAAGGCGTACAGCATCACGAACAAGATGCCGCCGTACAGCCGCCCTGCGCGCCGCTGCTGGTTCTCTCGCAGCGCACGGCGTACCGAGCGCAGGCAGACGTACGCGCCTCCGAGCACGGCGAGCAGCGAACAGGCTTGCACGAAGCGGATGTCGGCGAGCTGGATGCCGCGCACGTCGACGTACAGCGTGCGCAGGAATGCTGCAGTGGTCAGCAGAATCGCGGTTGCTCCGCCGACCAGCACGCCCGAGATCGATGCGAGCAGAGCGCGGCCGCGCGTGCTGCCTCGGTGCGCGAGCAACGCCTGCAGGACCAAGAATCCGACGCCGAACATCAGGACGACCGTCAGCACGTTGCGCAGCGCGGTGCTGACCGGAAGCAGCGACAGGCCCACGAACACGAGGCTGAGCAGGTAGTAGAGCGCAAATCCGGGCGCCTGGGCCGAGCCAGGCAGCCGCGCAGCCGCGACGAGCGGCGTCGGCGACCGTTCCGGCGCGCGATCCGCGGCGTCGGACGTCGAATTCGCGCGGGTCGACTCCAGTGCCGCGCGGCTCGCCGCCTCGAGCTCGCTGCCCACCTCGGCGGCGCCCTGCTGGCGCCGAGCCGGGTCCTTCTCGAGCGCCCGCAGCACGACCGAGTCGTAGCGCGCGTCCGGCGAACCGCGCTTCGAAGGCGCGTCGAAGCGCCCGATCGGCAGCTCGCCGGTCAGGAGTTCGTAGAGCACCACGCCGAGCGAATACAGATCCGCGCGGTGATCGACGCTGGCGGGCTTCTCGAGCTGCTCGGGCGCCATGTACAGCGGCGTGCCGACGCGCTCGCCGCCGGCCGAGCGCAGGCTCGGCGTGGCCGCCGGCCCGACCAGCTTGGCCAGGCCGAAGTCGGCGACCTTCGCGCGCCCGTCGGCGTCGACGAGCAGGTTCTCGGGCTTGATGTCGCGGTGCACGACGCCGCGTGCGTGCGCATAGGCGAGCGCGGAGCAGATGTCCGAGGCCAGCGTCAGGATCTCGCTTTTCTCGAGCCGTCCCTCGCGCAACAGATCGCGCAGGCTGGCGCCCTCGACGAGCTCCATCACGAGGAACGCGTACGGACCGGCCTTGCCGTAGTCATGGACCTTGACGATGCGCGGGTGGTCGAGCGACGCGAGCGCGCGTGCCTCGCGCTCGAAGCGCGCTTCGAAGGCCGGCTCGCGCGACAGCTCGGGCGACAGGATCTTCAGCGCGACGTCGCGCGACAGTTCGAGCTGGCGCGCGCGCCAGACGCTGCCGGAGGCTCCGCGGCCGAGCAGCGCGCCGATCTCGAGGCGCGGAAAGTGCCGCGCGAGCTCGGCCG
>VGZE01000038.1 GCA_016872755.1 Planctomycetota bacterium | reverse complement strand
GAGCAGGAGTGCACACCGACGACCAGCCGCGTAGCACTGAGTTGGACCACCGCACCGAACTTGCACACGCCCGAGGGCTGCGGGTTGGTCAGCACGAGCGCGTGCTGCCAGACACCGGCGTCCAGCGAGAAGATGTGGACCGCGCCGCTGCCGTCGCCCGAGCTGTGCGTTGGACGACCCACCGCGAGCACATTGCCGTGCACCGCCACCGCGTGGCCGAAGAGGTCTCCACCGGCCGGATTGGGAGCCGTGAGGGTCTGGGCATGCTCGAGCTCGTCGCCGAGCACGCGGAATACCTCGACGCGGCCGACGCTGGCCGCCTCGCGATCACCGGCCAGGACCCAGGCCCCGTCGGAGTCGATGCTCATCAGGTGCGTCGAGCCGGAAGCTGGCGGCGCGTGGGCATCGAGGTTCGAGCAGGCCGGCGCCTGGATCGGCAAGGCGGAAATCGCGCTCGGCACGAACAGGAGGAGAAGAAGACACGATTGGAGGGCGTTGGGCATGGTGGAGAGGCTCGCCCGGGAATAGGCCGGGGCGCGCCTGACACCCTGAGGGCGCAAGTTCCGGCGATCGTTACAGCGGGGCGAGGAAAACAAGCGGATTTCGAGCTTCGACCCGCGCAGCTAGCGCATGCGCAGTTCCGTCGAAGGGAAATAGACCCGCACGGCGCCGGCTTGGATCTCCCCAGCCGGGGCCGGCACCCGGGTCGGCGCAGGTTCGGCGTAGGTCGGCAGTCCGTTCGTTCGAAGCAGGCACGCGTAGGAGTTGTTGTCTCCCGTCGCGGCAGTCCAGGCATCGAATCGCAACCAGAGCTTGGTGCTGCCTCGGAGCGAGTCGGGCAGGCGGATCCAGTCCTCGTCCTTGTGGGGGATCGCCTTGGAGCCGTGCGCTGCCAGCAGGCTCGGATCGCCGGGCAGGCCCTCGAGCGCGACGACGTCCGCGAGCCGCGCGGGATCCGGTCCGGCGCTCACGCGGATCCACTGGGCCGTGCCCTTCGGACAGGCGTCACGCGATGCGAATCTCAACTCGACTTCCTCGACCGGAGTTCCCAGATCGACGCACAGGGTCAGGGCCCCGATCTCGAAGGCGCGCTCCGGGGCCAGATACGCGAGGGTCACCGCGTTCCCATTGCCGTCGTTGCCCTCTTCGGTGATCACGCGCAGGTTCTTGCGTTCGACGGTCGCCGCGCGAACGGCGTCGTCGAACGGCCCATACAAGACGCGATAGCGATGCGGGTCGTCCTGCCGCGGCAAGTGCAGTGCGAAGAAGCGCAATTCGCAGCTGTCGATGTTCGTGGTCCATGCCGAGCCCACGAAGCCGGGTTGTTGCAGTTCGAAGCGGTGCGAGCCCCTGGGCAGGGTCAGGTACGCGATTCCAGGCCAGTCCGTCGGCTCGGCGTCGACCGGGAGGTGCTGCCTCCGCGGATCCAGATGGATGCGCTCGTCGTCGACGGACAGTTGAAAGCGTTCGAGGTTCGTCGCGATCAGGACGTTCGTCACTTCGCCTCCGGCGTCCGCCGTCTGCGCCGCGTCCCAGCTCGGAATCCACTCGCGCCAGCTCAGCGGCAGCGTGACGAAGCCCTCTCGGCCGCGCGCGACATCGAACGAGCCCTGGTGCCGGCGGGCGAGATTCCGCCAGCTCACGCTGTAGCTGTGCCGCCCGGGACGCAGCATGATCGTCTTCGGAGCGACGATCTCGATCGCCTCGTCGATCGTCACCGTGCGACCGGACGGGAGGGTGTCCACTCGTACCGCCACGGGGGCGTACCACCACCCGAACCAGGCCCAGCCGGCCAGCACGGCGACGAGGGCGAGCGCGAGGAACACGGGCAGCGGCTCGCGTCGGACGAAGCGCCATGCTCGCGCGGGCAGCCCCGCCCTCCCATGCCGGAGCGGATGCCCGCGCAGCAGGCACTCCAGATCCTCGGCCAGATCCCCGGCGCTCGCGTAGCGATCCTGAGGCAGGCGTTCGATGCAACGCGCGATGATCGTGCGCAACGGAAGCGGCGCCGTGCGCAGCACGCGCGCGGGCACCGCGGTGCCGCCGCCGAACATCCGGCGCAGCACGCGCGCGGGATCCCGGATCCAGCTCCGGCCGACCTCCGAGTGCAGCTCGAGCAGCAAGAGCCCGAGCGCGTGCACGTCCACGGCGAAACCGACGCTCCGGCCTGGAACCAGTTGCTCCGGGGCCATGTAGGCCGGTGTGCCGGCGAGATCACCCGTCCGGCTGATCGAGAGGGCGATGCCGTCGGCCTGCGCCAGTCCGAAGTCGATCAGCTTCGCCGAACCTTCGCGCGTCACGAGCACGTTCGAGGGTTTCAGGTCGCGGTGCACGACTCCGAGCGAGTGCGCGTGCGCCAGGGCCCTGGCCACCTGCGCGCACAGAGCGACCCCGCGCTCGCGCAAGGCCGCCGGATCGCGCGCGAGCATGGTCTCGAGAGACTCGCCATGGACCAATTCGGACTCGGTCCAGGCATGGCCCCGTTCGACGCCAGCCGCGCGCACGGTCGCGATCGCCGGATGCGACAATGCGCGCGCTATCTCGGCTTCGCGCAGCAGCGAGGCCACGGCGCGCGGTGTCGCCGTCACGAGCGGATTGAGCACCTTCAGCGCGGTCCGCGGCTCGTCGGCGTCGAGCGGCCGCGCCTCGAACACGACGCCGAAGCCTCCGCGTCCGATCTCGCGCACGAGCCGCCGACCGGCAAAGACCGTTGATTCGCGAGCGCCGATCGCGATCTCGACGAACGAGCCCGGTTGAGCGTGTTGCTCGACGTCGAGCATCAGCACCAGCGCGCGTTCGATTTCCGTCGAGCGCTCGCCGTGGCGCGCCGCGAAGGCGCTCGGAGTCAGCTCCGGGTCGGCGGAGCGTGCGACAAGGAACTCCTCCCACAACTCATCGAGCCTGGCTGCGGCGGCTCCGCCGGTCGGCTCCCGGCTCTCGAATTCAGCGCCCATTGCGACCCTCGAGTCGCTGCAGCGCCTCGATCGCCCGGTGGAACAGCACGCGCGCATTGCCCTCGCTCGTCCCGAGCCGGACCGCAACCTGCGCGAACGAGAGCTTCTCCCACAGGCGCAGTTGGATCACGAGCCGCTGGCGCGGCGTCAGCGCGTCCAGCGATCTCAGGAGTTCCTCCGAGATCTCGCGCCGTCGCTCGCTGACGCCATCCGCCGTGCGTGGCAGGCGCTCGAGCGCGCTCGACGCCACCGCCTCCGGACCCGGCTTGCCTCCCAGGCGCGCCGCCAAGCGTGACAGCACGCGATCCAACCAGGCGCGCAGCTCGGGGCGATTCGTCGGCGTCCTCGAAGGCGGTTTCTCGAGCGCCTTGGCGAGCGTCGCGTGCGCGAGGTCCGTCGAATCGGCGCTGCGACGCAGTCCGCGGCCGATCAGTCGGTGAGCCCTGCGGCGCAGCCAGCTGTGTTCGGCAGCCAGACGTGAAGCCCAGGGATGCGCATCTCTCGAGTCGGCCAGTGGAATCCTCCTCGCTCGGAGCATAAGTGCTCCGCTCGGGAATCGTCCAGTTGGCGCGGGCCGCCGCCCTATCCAAGGCTCCCCGCGCGCGACACGTGCAGCGCCTCCAGCTCGCCGCGCGCGAAGAGGTCGCGGAAATGGAGATGCCGCCGCTTGCCGCTGGACGTCTTCGCCAGCGTGCCCTTGCGCACGAGCAGCAATTCCTCGACCGCCAGCCCGAGCTCGCGCGACAGCGCCGCGCGCGCGCGCGCCGCGAGCCCGGCCAGGTCCGCCTCGGCCTCCGGCTCAACCTCGCTGGCGACGACGAGCACCTGCGTGCCGCGCGTCTCGTCCTCGGCGCCGAAGGCGCAGAAACAGCCCTTGCGCAGGCCCTCGACGGCCAGCAGCACCGGCTCGAGCTCGCTCGGATCGAGCTTCTTGCCCTGCAGGTTGATGCGCTCGTCGCGCCGCCCGGTCCAGTACAGCTCGCCGTCGCGCAGGTAGCCTTCGTCGCCGGGCAGCACCCACTCGTCGCGCAGCACGTTGTGCGCGGCCTCCTCGTCGCCGAGGTAGCCGTCGAAGCGCGCCCGGCCACGGAACCCGAGCGTCCCGACATGGCCGTCGGGCAGCGCGCGTCCCGCGGGATCGAAGACCGCCAACTCGAGCAGCGGGTGCACGCGCCCGCAGCCGACGTAGGTCTGCGCGCGCCGCGTCGTGGGGTCAGCGGCGCGCGCGACGCGCTGCTCGCGCAGCACGTCGAGGTCCAGTCGCTCGGTGGCGAGCGCGGCCGAGCGCGCGCTGAAGGTCGCGCCGCCGATCGTCTCGACGCAGCCGAAGTTGGTGCGGCAGGCGTCCCGCCGCACCCCGTGGCGCGCGAAGCGCGCCAGGAAGCGCTCGAAGGTCGAGACGTGCACGCGCTCGGCGGCGTTCCAGAAACCGCGCACGCGCGAGAGATCGAGGCCCGCGAGCTCCTCGTCGCGGCAGCGCTCGGCCGCCAGCGCGTACCCGAAGTTCGGCGACCAGGTCTGGGTCGCGCCGGTCGATTCGAGCGCGCGCAACCACAGCGACGGGCTGCGCACGACGTCTAGCGGAGACAGGAGCGCGAGCGGGATGCCGCGCACCAGGCACGTGAGCAGGTTGTTGACCAGTCCCATGTCGTGGTAGAGCGGCGTCCAATTCGCGTACACGTCGTCGCTCGCGAGGTTCATTCCCTGCGCCATGCCGTCGAGCGCGCAGAGCAGGCGCGCGTGGCTCCAGCGCGCGATGCGCGGCAGGCGCGTCGTGCCGGAGCTGAGCTGCAGCGCCGCGGCGGTGCCGGCGTCGCGTGGTTCGATCAGTCCCGGCTCGACGGAGATGGCCGGCTGCGCGGGCGCGAGCAGGGTTTCGAAGCCGCGCTCGATGCGCAGTCCGGGCAGCGCGGCCGCGAGCTCGTCGGCACGCGGCGCGGCCGCGCGCGTCAGCACCAGCAGGCGCGCCTCGGTGCGCGCCAACGCGTGGCGCAGGATCGTAGCGAGGCTCGAGTTCAGGCCCTGGATCGTCGGGGGCGCGACCAGCAGCGGGATCGCCCCGGCCCGCCAGGCCCCGAGGGCCCCGAGCGCGGCCTCGCGCGGATCGACGCACACGAGCACGACGACGTCGCCCGCGCGCAGTCCCAGTTCGCCCATCCGCGCGGCGCAGCGCGCGGCCTCCGCATGCAGCTCTGCGCGCGTCCACCAGATCGCGGCCCCACGCGCGTCGATGCAGGCCAGTGCGCGTGCGGCGGGAGCCTCGTCGAGTCGCGCGCGCAGCCGGCCTTGCAGCGTCTCGGCCAACGGATCACCCCGTCTTCTTGTCGCGGATCGTGCGCGCGATGATCGCGATCGAGTCGAGGTAGTCGACGCTCATTTCGAAGGCCTCGAAGCTGACGCCGAAGGCGCGCTCGAGGTCGGAGATCAGCGTGACCATGCGCACCGAGTCGAGCACGCCGCCGGAAAGCAGCGGTGTCGAGTCCTGCAGCAGGGCGGGGTTGCTGCCGCGCAAGACCCCATCGAGCAGGATCTGGCGCACGCGAGCGGCGATCTCGGGCGATTCCATGACCGGGCCGGCTGCAGCCCGCGCGCCGATCCTAGCATTCGGCGGTAGAGTAGACAGTGTCGCGCTGCCCCGCTCGGCTGGCTGCTCGCCGCTGCCGGCGAGAGGCGTCGCGGAACCTGAAGGCCGGATCATGAAGCGCAACGCGGTCATCGTGCACCTCGACGGGCTCGCCCGACTGTCGCCGCTCGTCGGCGGCTACTTGAAGGCGTTCGCGATGGCGGACCCACAAGTGCGCGCGACCTGGAACGTCGAGCTGTACCGGCAGCAAAACACGGTCAAGGCCTCGTACGTGATCCGCGATCTGGTGGCGCGCAACCCCGATCTCGTCGCGTTCAGCGTGTACACGTGGAACGCCGGCATCGTGCGGCGGCTGCTCCCGACGTTGCGCGGGTTGCTGCCGCGCACGCGCTTCCTGCTCGGCGGCGTCGAAGTGATGAACGTCGCTCCGCGTTTCGTGCAGACCGGCTGGGAGAACGTGGCCGTGTGCAACTCGGAGGGCGAGCGGCCGTTCCGCGACGTGCTGCTCGAACTCAGCGAGTCGAGGCCCGATTGGCAGCGCGTGGGCGGGCTGACCTTCGCGCGCGACGGCCAGTTCGTCACGACGCCGGGGCCGCCGCGCGTGCAGGACCTGTCCGAGCTGCCGTCGCCGTGGCTGAGCGGCGTCTTCGACGAGGTGGGCCACATCGAGATCGCGCTGTTCGAGACCAATCGGGGCTGCCCATTCGCGTGCGAGTTCTGCTACTGGGGCGGCGCCATCGGACAGAAGATCTACCAGCAGGACCTGGGGCGGCTGCGCGAGGAGCTCGAGTGGATCGGCAAGCGCGGCATCCGCGTGATGTCGCTGACCGACGCGAACTTCGGCATCCTGCCGCGCGACCTCGAGATCGCCGAGCAGATCGTCGCGGTCTCGCGCAAGTACGGCAATCTCAAGCGCATCCTGTTCAACAGCTCGAAGGTGAAGCCCGAGCGCGTAGAGCAGATCTCGAATCTCGTCGCCGACGCCGGCATGCTCTCGCGGCACATGTTCTCGCTGCAGTCGATGAGCAAGGAAGTGCTGGAACGTGCGCGCCGCACGGGACTCGAGCGCGAACCCTACACGCGCATCCAGCGCCACCTGAACGAGCACCGTCGGGCGTCGATGGTCGAGCTCCTGTGGCCGATGCCCGGCGAGACGCTCGACAGCTTCAAGGACGGCATCGACGACCTGCTGCGCAGGGGCGCTCAGGGATTCCTGGTCTACCCGCTGATGTGGCTGAACAACACCGGCTATCGCGAGCACACCGAGGAATACGGCGTCACGCTGCTGCCCGAGGACGACCCGGCGACGGGCGGGGAGATCGTCGTCTCCACGCGCGAGGTTCCGTTCCCTGACTACATCGCCGGATTGCGCTTCGCGATCGCACTGTTCCTGCTGAACGATTGTCGCGGACTGTATGCGACGCTGCAGCTGCTCGACCGGCTCGGCATCGCGCGCTTCCGCGACGAGGTGGACCAGTTCTCGCGCTGGATGGACACGCAGGCGAGCGGGCCTTTCGCGGAGCGCTGGCGCAATCAGCTCGAGTGCTTCGAGGACATGGTCAAGTACATGTGGCGCGGCGAGCTGGCCGACGCGGCGATGCACGCGCAGCGCGCCGAGTTCGATCGGTTGCTGGTCGCGTACGTGGCAACGCGCCCCGAGTGGTTTGCGGGTCCGCACGGTGCGCTGCTGCGCGCCGCGGTCGAGTACGACCTCGCCTGCCGACCCTATCTGTTCATGCAGACCAAGACCGAGCTGGGCGTGCCGCTCGAAGCGCTCACGCTGGTCGAACTGCGCCACCGCGAGCTCAAGCTGCGCTCGCCGTACGATTTCCCGCGACTCGTGCACGCGCTGCGCATCGGGGCGCCGCTCGAGCCCGACCTGCTCGCGCCCGGCGATCACCTGATCCGGGTCGATCACCGCACCGGACAGGTGTTCCTGATGCCGAAGCAGACCGCCTTCCTGCACACCTGGATCTGCACGCAATCGGTGCAGGAGCTCGCGTTGATCGAGCCGCGCTGCACCGTCGTCGAGGCGTTCGCCGGCGCGACTCAGGGGATCTCGGCGGTCGGGTAGCCGAAGCGCTCGAGCGCGCGGCGCGGCAGGCCCGAAAAGCGCGTCAGCAACGCGGCGTCGTAGACCTCGCGCCATTCGCCGATGCGGCCCCGGCGCATGAAGCGCGGAGCGTTCGCGGCGGCGGCCTCGGGGCCGAGGGCGCGCTCCTCCGCCTGGCGCATCGCGTCGTAGCTGCTCGCCGCGATCGCGCGCTCGAGTTCCGCGTCGCTGCGCGGCGCGCCGAGGAACCCGGTCAGCTCGCGAAAGCGCGCGAGCGGATCGGCCCGACAGCTTTCGAAGGTCAGCACGAGCAGGCGCTCGCGCGGCGTCGCGTCGAGCCAGCTCAGGTTGGCGACCGCCCAACTGTGCGCGGGCGGCGGCCAGGCGCCGCCGCCGCCGGCCAGGTACTCGGCGAAGGACGCCTGCAGACCGCTGAACCCCACCAGGTGCTGGTACAGCGACAGGAGCGCATCGCGGCCGTCGCGCACCAGCAGCACGACCGGCCGCTCGCACTTCCAGCCCAGCGCGCTGTCGTTGCTCAACACGACGCGGACCGGCTCGCGAAAGCTCGGGTGGCGCGCGTCGCGCTCGTGCAGCGACGGCAGGTGCCGGGCGCGTTCCGCGCGCGCCAGGCGCGGGCGCGCGAGCCCGGCTGCCGGAGCCGTTCCCGCCTCGATCCAGGGCTCGCTGCGCTGGCTGCTCGAGTCGAGCAGCCGCTCCTCGTGGCCCGATGCGTAGAACAGGCCGAGTTCGACGAGCAGCGTGCCGATCCAGCTCGAACCCGAGCCCGGGTGCGCGGCCAGCACGACGTCGTGTGGTCCGAGGCGCGAGCGATTCTCGGGTCTCAACGGGCCGTCCCCTGGGCCGCGATCCGCTCGGCCAGCGCGAGGTCGGAGGGCTGGTCGATCTCGCACCACCAGCCGTCGTAGCGCACGGCGTGCAGCTCGTCGCCCGCGCGCACGCAGCGCGCGAAGAGCGTCGTCATGTCGAGCCGGTCGCGCGCGGCCGGCTCGAGTTCGGCGCTGCGCGCGAACAGCCGTTCGGCGCCCTCGGGCGTGAGCTGGAACAGGCCCATGTACTGTCCCTCGATGCGCGCGTAGTCGCGCGGGCGGCCTCCGATCTCGAGCACACGCCCGCGCGCGTCCAGGCGCAGCGCTTCCGCGTCGTCGAGCGGATCGGCGAAGCGCTGCGACCACAATTCCCGCCAGTGCGCGTCGTACAAGAGCGCGATCGGCGCGGCGGTCTCGGCCAGTCGGCGCGGCGCCTCGGGCGGATAGACCAGATCCGCGTACGAAACCAGGCAGGGGCCTGCGCGCAGCCACTCGGCGGCGCAGCCGAGCGACGCGACCATGTTCGTGCTCTCCCAGCGCGGGTTGTCGTAGTAGCGCACGTCGAAGCGCAGGGCTTCGCCGCGGTAGCCGCGCACGATCGCGATCTCGCTCGCGCCCGCCGCGCGCAGCGCGTCGATTTGCCAGGCCAGCAGCGGTCGGCCCAGCACTTCGAGCATGCCCTTGGGGCCGTGCTCGGTGGCCGCGCCCATCCGGCTGCCACGGCCGGCGGCGAGAATCAGCGCCCTCATGGGGCCGCCTCCGGACCGCGCGCGCCGAACACGCGGCGGAACAGCTCGACGTCCGCTGCGCGCGGCGACGCGAAGCGCTCGGGGTGCCACATGATCCCGACCAGCGGCAGCGCGCGGTGGCGCACCGCCTCGACCACTCCGTCGTCCGCGCGCGCCCAGACCTCGAGCTCGGGCGGCACCGCGCGACAGCCGTAGCGATGGTAGCTGTTGACCAGCTCGCGCCGGCCGTCCACTTCGATCCACTGCTGCTGCGTGACGTGACCGTCCACGGGCTGCAGCGCGCCGCCGCAGCGATCGACCAGGAACTGCATTCCTCGGCACACGCCCAGCACCGGCAGGCGCGCCGCGAGTGCGTGCTCGACCAGCAAGCGCTCGACCTCGTCGCGCTCGGGCGCGTCGCCGCCCAGGCTGGCGAGGTCGTTGCCGCCGGTCAGCAGCACGCCGCAGTGCGGCGCTCCGAGCAGGGCCCGCGCGTTGCCCGCGTGGTTGGGGACCAGGATCGGCGCCAATCCGCAGCGCGCCAGGAAAGCGTGCCAGTCCTGGGCCAGCGCGTCGCGGCGCTCGCCGCTCGGAGCAGCGATCTCGACGCGCTGCGAGACGAGCACGGTCTTCATGCCAGCACCTCGACCTTGCGGTTCAAGCAGTCCAGGCGCAGCCGTCGCGCCAGCGACCAGCGTCGATACAGCTCCTCGCCGGCGCCGATCACCGCGGGGACGCCGAGTTCGAGGGCGCGCACCGCCATGTGCGAGTTGTAACCGCCGTACTGCGTGACGAAGCCGGCCACGCCGTGCGCGAAGATCCAATCGTGTCCGGGGTCGGCGTTCGGCAGCAGCACGATGGCGCCGCGCAGGCTCTCCCCGGCACAGGCTGCGGCGAGCGCCGGGCCCTCCACGCGCGCCTGCCCGACGTAGTTGGGCTCGCTCGGCGACAGGTGGAAGGCCAGCACGTCGGACGGAGCGGTGATCAGCGCGGGCAGCGTCAGGCGGCGCGTGACGGCGTGACGCGCGCGACCGGCCTCTATCGAGCGCTCCAGCACCGCTCGCGGATCGTCGCAGCTCGAATGCAGGCCGCGCAGCGCATCGAATTCAGCGTAGCTGAGGTCGTCGCGCGAGAAGCCGGCGTTGCGCGCCACCTCGACCAGATCGACCAGCGCGTCGCTGAGGCTGCGCGTGAAGACGAACTTGGCGTGCTCACGCCCCTCGATCGCATCGTAGAAGAACTCGAACAGCGAGCGCGCGTCGTGCGCGAGGCCCTGCGCGGCGAGTTCGGCATCGAGGCGGCGCTTGCGCGGCGCGTCGAGTTCGAAACGCCGGTGCGGCGGCTCGGCACGCGCGGCGCCGCCGCCCGGCGCACCGAAATACGCATCGGGCGCTTCGTCGTAGCGCGGCGTCGTGACCTCGTAGGTGCCGGGCCGCAGGTGGCCGTAGCGCGCCAGGAACTGCGCGCGCGGCAGCATCGCGAGGTCGCGGTCCATCCGGGCGCGCACGCTGTCGGACGAGTGCAGCACGAGCTCGCGCTCCGCGCGCTCGAGCAGGCCCGTGCCGACCAGCGAATCGAGGATCTGCAGCGCGATGAACGCCGCGCGCGCGATGCCGGCGAAGGGCAGCGTTCCGTAGCGCTTGCAGTCCTCCAGGCGCCAGTACGCGCGCGACAGCGGATCGAGCCCAGCGGCGCGGCCGGCGAATTCCTGCTGACGGCGCTCGAGCGCCGCGATCTTGTCGAGGTCGAGCCGGAACAAGCACTGCGGACCGGACGTGATGCGATTGGTCAGCGTGCGCAGCGAATCCGCGATGCGCGCGCGATCGGCGGGGGAGAAGCGCGCGGCCGGCAGGCGCGCCAGGCGCTGCTCCAGGTCCAACGTCGCGCACGAGTCCACGATCGAGAACTCGACCTTGTCGTGGTCGGGCGGCCGGGCCAGCAGACGGTGCGCGTACTCGTCGACCAGCCGGCCGCCGAGCTCGTCACCGAGGTCCGCCGGCACGAAGGAGTGGAAACTCACGCGCACGTCGACGTAGGGCAGCCCGGCAAAGGAATGCACGAGCGGGAAGCTGCGCAAGTCGCGATAGCCGTAGTTGCGCCGCTGGTAGGCCCAGATCCCGTCGGTGACCAGCTCGCGGTACAAGGACAACGCGAGCGGGCGCGGGCGCGCGCCCAGCACCTCGGCCGGATTCCAATCCGGCATCGCGCCGAAGATCGGCGCACCGCCGAGCAGGTACGGATGCGGGCCCCCGAGTTCTTCGACGCGCCGCTGCACGCGGCGCAGCGCGCGGGCCTCTTCGTCGGCCTCGGCTGGCGCGCCCGCCGCGGCGGCCAGCGCGCGCACCTGCAGCAGGTAGGGCAGGCCGTCGTCGACACACGCATACTCGATGTCCAGCGCCGCGCACTCGAGCAAGCGCTGCAACTCGCGCGACAGCTCGAGCACGCGCACCAGCTCGGGATCGGCCGCGGGCGGAGCGCTCTCGTGGTGCAGGTACGTGCGCGGCTCGACCGCGCGCCCGGACGTGATCAGGTCGGTGCGTCCGGAGCGCTGGTCGTAGGCGACGATCGCATAGTGGCCGCCGCTGCCGGGATCGCGCGTGAACACGACGCCGCTGGAGCGCACATCGCACAGGCAGGGTTGGACGAAGAGCTGGTCGTCGTCGGCCGGCAAGGCGGCGGCGACCTGCTCGATGGCCGAGCGCAGCGCCGCCTCGCCGCGGCAGTCGCGAATCGACGGGAAACGGCCCGCGAGCGAGGCACCGGCCTGATCCTCGCCGCGCGCGCTACTGCGCACGATCAGCGGCTGGTCGAGCCAGCCGCGCGCGCGGACGAGCGCCAGCACGGCGTCGGGATCGGCGCGCCAGCCGCGGACGTCCGTGCGAACCTGCGGCAGCACGCGCGCGCAGGCGAGCCGCGGCGCCAGCTGCTCGAGCGCCTCGGCCTTGGTCCAGGTCGGGAATTCGAGCGCGAGGCTCACGGCCGCCCCATGCCGCAGGCTGGGCCGCGCGCGGCGAATGCGGCCAACAGCTCGTCGATCAGTTGCTCGGGCGATCGGCGGCCGTCATTGTCGAGGATGGCGTGCGGTTCGTGCGGTTCGGGCGCCGCCAGCTCCGCGCCCACCACCGGTCCGCGCGAGTCGGCCGTGCCGGCGTGCAACTCGGGCCGGCGCCGGCGGCGCTCCTCGGCCGGCGCGCGCACCAGCACCTCGCGATAGGCGGGCAGGAGCCGGCGATTCTCGTTCCAGATCTCCGGAAACAGCGAGATCGTCGCGCACACGACGTCCGGACCCTGCGCTGCCACCAAGCCGCACAGGCCGGCGTAACGCCGCGCCAGCATCAGACGTTCTTCGCGCGCGTAGCCGGCCTCCGGAAACAGCCGCGCGCGCAGCTCGTCGCCGTCCAGCAGCACGACGGCGCGACCCGCGGCGCGCAGGCGCGCGGCGAGCAGCCGGGCCAGCGTCGACTTCCCGACCCCGGCGAGGCCTGTGAGCCAGTACACGGTGCCTTGCTGGGTCGGCGCGCCGGTCCGGTGGGCAGGATCCATGGTTCGTCCGGCGCGAACCAGCGCGCGAGGGGACGCACGAGCGAGTCTATCAGACCCCGTGCGGCACGCGCCGACTAGGTCGACAGGTGCGCGATCCAGCAGCGCGTCAGGTACGGGGCCTCGATCCGCGGTACATCGCGCAGGCGCCACGCGAGCCACTCGAGGAAGTCGGCGAAGGTCTGTTCGCCGGCCTGCACGCGCACGTCGTTGACCGAGCGCCAGATGCCGAGGTAGCGCTCGCGACTCTGCGCCTCGACGTGGCGTCCCTCGCAGGTCTCGACGAGCGCGAAGCGGCCGCAGGCGCGCAGCCGCTCCGACAGGCTGTCGCAGAAGGCGGAGCGCCCCGACGAGCGCGGCACGTAGTGCGGTACGCGCCGGCGCAGTTCCGCCTCGATCTCGGCGAGCAGCGGCGACTCGTCGACGATGCGCGTGTTCCACAGTGCCGCGAAGACGCCGTGCGGGCGCAGCACGCGCGCGAATTCCGCCAGCGCCGCCTCGAACTCGGTCCAGTGGAACGCCGATGCCATCGTGACGAGATCGCAGGAACGGGCCGCGAGCTCGGTGGCCTCGGCCCGACCGCCGTGCCAGCGAATCGAGCCGTTGGCGGGATCCGAAGCGCCGGCCTCGCGCATCGCGTCGTTCGGCTCGACCGCGCGGACCCGGCAGCCTGCGCGTGCCAGCACGCGCGACCAGATTCCGGTGCCTGCGCCCACGTCGGCGACCTCGAGCTCCTGCGCGGGTTTGTTCGCCGCGGCGCAGGCCGCGGCGAGCACGCGCCCGGCGACCGCGTCGGCATAGCCGGCGCGGTGCGCCGCATAGGCGCCGGCCAGCGCCGAGTAGTGGCCGTGTTCCATGGGGCGAGGATCCGGAATGGTATCTTCGCCTGCATGCGGCGTTGGCTCGCACTTGCCTCGCATGCAGCGCCGGTACCCGTGCATGCGGAACCAGAACCCCGTGCCTGGAAGGCGTTTGTCGCGCATGCGCTGCAACTGGGAATGCTGTGCGGCGCCATCGCGGCGCTGGAACTGGAGGCCGGTCTCGGACTGCCGCTCGTGTTGCCGGTGCTCGCGCTCGGCTACTGCGTGCACGCGTGGCTGCCCGGTGCCTGGAAGCTGCCGTTCTTCGTTGCGCTGAGCGCGGTGGCCTTCGCCTGCGTGCTCGGCCCGGTCGATGCACTGGCGGTCGGCGTGCTCGGTGGAGTGCTGTTCCTGCTGTGCAACCTGCGCGCGCACATCCGCTGGCGCGTCGCGAGCCTGCTCGCATGCGGCGCGTTGCTCGTCGCGCTGCGCGCCGGTTGGATCCCGGCGCCGCGCCTTCCCGGAGGCAGCGCGCCGGAGCAGTCGCTGGTGGTACCGCTGGTCGCGTCGATGTTCCTGTTCCGGGGCGCGATCTACCTGTACGACGAGCACACGCAGCCGCGGCCCGCGTCGATCTGGATGCGCGTCGCGTACTTCTTCCTGCTGCCGAACGTCTGCTTCCTGCTCTTTCCGGTCGTCGACTACCGGACCTTCCAGCGCACGTACTACGCGGCCCCGGCGCGCGAGATCCACGCGCGCGGGCTGCGCTGGATGCTGCGCGGGATCCTGCACCTGCTGGCCTACCGCGCCGTCCACGCGTACCTGACCCCGGCCGCCGGCGACGTGCACGACCTGGGCGGCGTGCTGATGTTCGTCTGCTCGAGCTACCTGCTCTACCTGCGCATCTCCGGGCACTTCCACCTGGTGATCGGGATGCTGCACCTGTTCGGCTTCCAGCTCCCCGAGACGAACCACGCGTACCTGCTGGCGCACAGCTTCAGCGACAGCTGGCGGCGCACGAACGTCTACTGGACCGAGTTCATGAAGAAGCTCGTCTACTACCCGGCCTACATGCGCCTGCGCATGCGGGGGACGACCTTCGCGCTGGTGGCGTCCACGGCGCTCGTGTTCGTCGCGACGTGGTGGCTGCATGCGCTGCAGTGGTTCTTCCTGCAGGGCGGGCTGCCGCTGGCCTGGGACGGCATGTTCTGGGGCGTCGCGGCGCTGCTGGCGCTGTGGAGCGTGCTGGCCGAGGCGCGTCGCGCCGCCGGGCCCGCGGTGCTGGCGCCGGGCGCGCCGGCGGCGCCGCCGCGCCTGGGCGCCGCGTTGCGCCATGCGCTGCGCGTGCTCGGCGTGTTCGCGACCACGTCGCTCTTGTGGTCGCTGTGGTCGAGCCGATCACTGAGCGAGTGGTCGGGCGTGCTGAAGCAGGCCGCCGCGAGCCCGCTGCGGGACTGGTTCGTGCTGACAGGCGTGCTCGCGCTGCTCATTGGCGCGGGCGTGCTGGTGCAGTTGCGGCCCGAGCTCGCGCGCGCCGTCGCCGCGGCGCGCTCCGGATCCGCCGGTGCGTGGGCGCGTGCCGC
Organism: Planctomycetota bacterium; assembly: GCA_016872755.1. Lineage (GTDB taxonomy): Bacteria > Planctomycetota > UBA1135 > UBA1135 > GW928-bin9. Next base: position 10,519 of record VGZE01000038.1, on the reverse strand, counting down.
GGCCTGTGCGCTGCTCCTGCTGCTCGGCTGGGAGCGCGCGAGCGCGGCTCTCGGTGCGCCGATCGCGGCGGCCTTGACTCCGCTGCGCGTGGAATCGAGCGCGCGACAGGACGCCGATGCGGACGGCATCGCGTACTACGACCGGCTGATCCAGCGCGACCGCCGCGTGGTGTGGGCCTGGTCGGGCGCGCAGTTCGATCCCGAGGACGTGCCGACGTTCCTGCGCAATGCGATCGTGCGCCCCGTGCCCGGCCTGCTCGAGTTCGAGCTCCCGCCGTCGCAGCGGCTCGAGATCGGTGGGCAACAGCACACGATCAATAGCGCGGGCATGCGCGATCGCGAATACGAGCTCCGCAAGCCTCCGCGGACCTGGCGCATCGCGCTGCTCGGCACTTGCGTCGAGATGGGCATGGGGGTCTCCGACGCGGAGGTCTGGGAGCGCCAGGTCGAGCTCCAGTTGAACCAGAAGCAGTCCTCGGTCAACGGCCTGCGCTACGAGATCCTGAATTTCTCGGTCCCCGCGTACTCGGTGTTCCACCACATGTTCCAGCTCGAACGCAAGGTCGCCGCGTACGAGCCCGACGTCGTGCTGCTGTCGAACCACATCGGGTCGACCATCAAGTACCTGATCGCCGTGGCGCGCACACGCCCGGAATTCATGCCCGAGCTCGAGGACGCCTACAGGCGGGCCGGCATCACGCCGGAACTGGACGATGGCGAGGTGCGTCGCCGGGTGGCCGGCGTGCTCGAGGACATCGAGATGTGGGCCCTGCGCCGCTTTCACGGCGCGTGCGTCGAAATGGGCGCGATCCCCGTGTATCTCGAAGTCCCGGTGTTCGAGGCCGACGCGACGGTCGAGTTCGGCATGACCATGCGCATCGACCAGGTCCGCTCCCTTGCCGAGCGGCTCGGCTTCCTCACCATCGACATCCGCAAGGGTGTGCAGGAGCCCGCGCTGTCCGAGATCATGATCTCGGACATGTACCACCTCGCCAACGCGAACGGTCATCGACTGCTCGCGGCGCGCCTGTACGGTGAGTTGTCGGCGCGGCCCGAGCTGCTCGGGATTCGCTGACGTTACGCTCTTGCGCCCTCCCGTCACTCTTTCGCGCGCCCCTCATGCAGTACCGTCGCCTCGGCCAGAGCGGCCTCAAGCTCTCCCTGCTCTCCTTCGGCTCCTGGGTCACCTTCTCGCAGCAACTCGACGAGCGCGCCGCCGCCGAGCTGATGAAGCAGGCCTACGATGCGGGCGTCAATTTCTTCGACAATGCCGAGGCCTACGCGGCCGGCGAGAGCGAGCGCATCATGGGCAGCGCGCTGCGCACGCTCGGCTGGCGCCGCGACAGCTACTGCGTGTCGTCGAAGGTCTTCTGGGGCGGCAAGCTGCCGACCCAGAAGGGACTGTCGCGCAAGCACGTCGTCGATTGCTGCCACAACGCGCTGGAACGCCTGCAGGTCGAGTACCTCGATCTGTACTTCTGCCACCGGCCCGATCTCGACACGCCGCTCGAGGAAACCGTGCGCGCGATGGGGGACCTGGTCGCGCAGGGCAAGGTCCTCTACTGGGGCACGAGCATGTGGCGCGCCGACGAGATCGCGCAGGCCCACGGGATCGCGCGCGACCTGGGTCTGGCCCCGCCGACGATGGAGCAGCCCGAGTACAACCTGTTCGCGCGCCGCAAGGTCGAGCGCGAGTTCGCGCGGCTCTACGACGCGCTCGGGCTGGGCACGACGATCTGGTCGCCGCTCGCGTCGGGTCTGCTGACCGGCAAGTACGACGGCGGAGTGCCGGCCGGTTCGCGCATGGCGCTGCCGGAGTACAAGTGGCTGCGCGAGGAGGCGCTCGACAGCAGCGCCGGCCGCGCGAACCTCGCCAAGGCGCGCGAGCTCGGCGTGCTGGCGCGCGAGCTCGGCTGCTCGCTCGCGCAACTGTCCATCGCATGGTGCGCGCTCAACCCGCGCGTCAGCACGGTCATTCTCGGAGCGACGAAGCGCGAGCAGCTCGCGGAGAATTTGAAGGCACTCGACGCGCTGCCGAAATTGTCCGGCGAGGTGCTCGCGCGCATCGAGGCGATCGTCGCGAACAAGCCCGAGCCGCCGGCGCGCTACTGAGTCGCGCCGCGCCCGTTGCACGGAAAGCGAGACGGGCCGGATCCCGCGTGGGATCCGGCCCGTCTCGCAGTGCTTCGCTGGCGAGCGAAGCAGAGGGGACTAGCCCTTCGCCGCGTCCTTCAGCTTCTTCATCGGGCGGACCTTGACCTTCACGCTCGCCGGCTTGGCGGCGAAGGTCTGCTCGAGGCCCGTGAACGGGTTGATGCCGGTGCGCTTCGGCTTGGCCGGAACGTTGACCGCGGTGATCTTGAGCAGACCGGGCAGCACGAACATGCCCGCGCCCTTCTTGTTGATCGAGCCGCAGATCGCGCCCTCGAGCGCGCCCATGACGGCCTTCACGTCCTTCGACGCGATGCCGGTCGAGCCCGCGATGTGGCTGGCGAGGGCCGACTTGCTGAGCACGTTCTTGATCGGCTTCGACGAGCCGCCCGCATTCTTCTTCGTTGCCATGTAGGTTCTCTTTCCTCTTCCTGTGCGTTGATCGGATTGATCGATAGGTTTGGACGTGCGTGCGAAAACACCGTGGCGAAAGCCCCAGGCGCACGACACGGAAGCGGAGCCTAGCGCTTTTTTCAGGCGTTTTCGAAGGGCTGTGTCGCGAGAAAATGCGATTTTCCCGAGGATTCCTGGCGCCGCGGAGTGGTCGCGAGCGCTGCTCAGAGGGCTGGGGCAGGCTGTACGACCGGGCTGAACGAGGCCGGGATGAGCCCGTCGTCCTCGTCGAGCACCGTCGCATGGCCGCCGTCGGCGGATTCGGCGACCTCGACCGAGGGGTGCCCGTGGCGGGCGCGGGGGTGGCGCAGCGCTACGGAAGCCACCAGTTCACGACCGTCCTCGAACTCGATCAGCGCCCGACCGGACCCGCGGCGCTCCAGCACCGCTCGGCCGCAGCGAGGCAAGGGGCCGTAGCCATGTGGCGGCAGGGCCGCGCCGCCCAGGCGCCGGCGTCCGGCACGACCCCGGCTCCGGTCGTGCGTTGCGCCGGCACGCCGCCGTCGGGTTGCCAGCCGCGCGAGCGGCCCGTTCAGCCGGCCCGTTCAACCAGCTGGGCGACCCCTGGATCGGGGCCAGAATTGTCGCCGGGCGCAACTCGGCCCCACGCGCCGGTTCATCCCAGGGCCTGGTCGACCAGGTCCTGCTTGACTTCCTTCTTCTTGAACAGCCGCTTCTCCATCTTGTCGACCAGCGCGAACAGCTTCGCGTCGACCGGGAAGCGCATGTTGTCGGACTCGAGGTGCCAGCGCGCGACCCGTTCGAACATGCCCGGCTCGCGGTGAGCGAGGCCCTTGTAGAGCGTCGTGTAGTGGTTGTGCAGCTTGCGCAGCCGCGCGATGCGCGGCGGGATCACGCTCCAGGTCTGCTGCAGGTGGTACTCGGTCTGGCCGCCCCAGAAGTGGATGTCCTCCGGCGCCTGGAAGCCGAGCTCCTGCGCCAGGTCGTACATCGAGGTGCCGGGGATCGGCCGGAACGGCAGCACGTGCGTCGACGAGTTCGGGCAGCGCAGTTGGATGCGCCGCGCCTCGTCGAGCGTCGCGACCATCGACTCCTCGGACTCGTAGGGGAAGCCGATGATGTAGGTGATCGACGCCCAGATGTTGCGGTCGTGCAGCCGCACCGCCGCGTTGTAGTTCATGTCGCCGCGGATCGGCTTGCCGACGCGCTTCATCGTCTCGGCGTCGCCCGACTCCGCGCCGATCTCGGCGACGTAGTAGCCCGATTGCGCGCACAGGTCGAGCGTGTCGAGCTGGTAGTCGTTGATCGAATAGGTCTCGATGAACGCGTTCCAGCCGAGCTTCATGTTCCGCTTCAGGATCCCCTCGGCGAACGCGCGCGTGCGCTTCTCCATCACGCCGAAGTTCGCATCGTGGAAGCGCACGACGTCGATCGGCCCCCAGCGCTCCTGCAGCATCTGGATGTCGTCCAGGATCTTGTCGGCGCTCTTCGCCTTCCAGCGCCGCTCGGTCACAAACGGGCTGCAGCAGAACGAGCACGGCTCGGGGCAGCCGAAGCTCGAGAAGTACGTGATGCCGACGTAGTGGCTCTTCTTGCCGATCCACGGCGGTCCGGGCATGTGCACGTGGTCGTTGAGCGCCGCGGCCCGCAGTTGGCCCTCGCGGTAGGGCTTGAAGTCGATCAGGTGCCAGGCCGGCTCGGGCAGCTTCTCGAAGCCGACCACGGCGCGATGGCCGGTCTTGACGAGCTGACCATCGCGCCACAGCGCGAGGCCGTCGACCTGTTCGAGCGGAGTGCCCGCGCCGATTGCATCGACGAGGTCGCGGAAGGTCAGCTCGCCCTGACCCAGCACCGCCGCGTCGAACACGCCGTCCTTCAGGTGCAGGTGCGGCATCACGCTGGTGAACCAGCCGCCGATCACGCGCTTGATCCCCGGATGCTTCGCGCGCACCTTCTCGGCGCACACATAGCCATCGGAGACCATCCAGCCGAGGATGCCGGTCGTCGCGAAGATCGCGGCGCCGTCGCAAGCCTCCAGCACGCGCCGGTGCGCGTCGGCCTGCTCGTACAGCGAGCCGTCGATCACCACGCACTCGTGGCCGGCCTGCACCGGGTATCCGGCGATGTGGATCAGCTCGAGCGGCAGCATGTCGAGGTTCGACTGCCCGTGCACGCGCTTGTTGGTCTGCTGGGGCTGATAGAGAACGATTTTCATGGGCCGGGGATGCGCACGCTGGCGGGGACGCGGACACGCCGATCCTCACGCGAGCTGCTGCATCCAGCAAATCTACCCGAAGTTATCGGGAGTCGGGCGCGTGGGCCTGGAATCGGGACGCAATTCGGAGTCGAGGCTCCGCGAACGCACGGATTCAGTTGCCGGCGGCATGCGCCGGAACATCGACCGCGCGCCAGTCGACCCGCTCGCTGTCGCCGTAGAGCTGCTCGAGCTCGTAGTACGCGCGCGCCTCCGGTTGCATCACGTGCACGACCACGTCGACGTAATCCAGCAGCACCCACCAGCCGAGATCGGCGCCTTCGATCGGCAGGTGCGTTTCGCCCAATGCTTTCAGGCGCACGTGAACTTCGTTCTGGATCGCGCGCACTTGCGGCCGGCTGGTCGCGGTCGCGATCACGAAGTAATCGACGACGCGCAGGCGCTCTCTCACGTCGATCACCTGGATGTCCTGGCCCTTCTTCTCGTCGGCGATGCGGGCGGCCAGGCAGGCAAGGGTCTTGGGTTCGATGAGGATGGCTCCGTGCGGACGTGTTCGTGAGGGATGGAATTCTAGCGCGCTTGGTCGGATCCGTTGCCCGGCGCGCCGCGGCGTGCCTCCAGCGTGCCCTCCTGGCCGGCTTCCAGCGCCTGCGCGGCCACCTCGGCCAGGCGCGGATCGCGTATCGGCAGCACCGGCACCTGCGGCGGGGGGGCCTGCTCGGCGCGCGCCGCCGCGGCCAGCGCGCGGCGCTTGCGCCAGGCGCGGAAGAGCAGGTAGAGCAGCACGGCGATCACGCCGTACAGCACGAGCATGTGCACCTTGTGCACCTCCTGCTGCAGCCGCTCGCGCTCGCCGCCCAGCAGCTTGCCGAGGTAGATCGAGATCGGCACGGTCAGCACCGCGCCGATCGTGTCGAGCAGCAGGAAGCGCCAGTACGAGGTGCCCATCGCGCCCGCCAGGAAGTAGCCGGGCATGCGCAGGCCGGCCACGAAGCGGCACGAGAAAACCGCCATGTTGCGGTGCTTCGCGTACTTTGCCTCGAACTTCGCGAAGCGCTCCGGATGCAAAATCTTCGAGATCCACCCGATGCGCAGCAGCGACAGGCCGTAACGGCGCCCGAGCAGGAACGGGATCGAGTCGCCGCCCAGGATCGCGACCATGCAGACCGCCGTGACCGGCCAGAACTCGACGTAGCCCTCGTACAACAGCACGCCCGAGCCGATCAGCGAGATCTCCTCGGGCAGCGGCAGCCCCAGCCCGCAGGCAAGCAGAAGCAGGAACGGGCCCCAATACCCGAATTCGCCGAAGAACTGGATCACCCGGTCGAGGATGCCGGGAGCGGCGTCGGACAGGAGCAGCAGCACGCGTGGAGGAGTATACGGAGCGGCGCCGCGCATTGAACCCGAAGGCATGTCGGGAGTAGGCTGCCGCGCCTGCGCAGGAGATTGCTCGAGGCCGCGACGGCCTTCGGCGCGCAGTCGAACATGCTGACCCAAGAACTCGTCTACATAGCTTGCGCGGCTGCCGGCGGGACGATTCTCGTGATCCAGACGGCGCTGCTCGCCTTCGGGATCGGCGACGGACACGACGCTGCGCACGACCTGCACCCCGAGGACGTCGGTGCCGGCCATGCCGACACGCACGAATCCGCCGGCTCGTTCCAACTGCTGTCCGTGCGCACGCTGGTCGCGTTCCTGACCTTCTTCGGCCTGGGCGGCTGGTGGGCCTGCGAGCGCGGCTGGGAGAGCTGGCAGGTCGCGCTGTTCGCGCTGGCCTGCGGCATGTCGGTCGGGCTGATCGTCGCCTGGGTGCTCACGCTGCAGCGCAAGCTCAACACCGAAGGCAACATCCGCTCCGAGAACGCGGTCGGCAAGTCCGCGCAGGTGTACTTGCGCATCCCGGCCAATCGCTCCGGCGCCGGGAAGATCACGCTGTCGATCCAGGGGCGCAGCGCCGAGTACCAGGCGCTGACCGACGGCGCCGAACTGCCGACCGGCACGCAGGTGCTCGTGCTGTCGCAACTGAACAACGACACCTTCCTCGTCGCCCGCGTCGGCCGCGAGAGCGGCCTTTCCTGACTCGCGTCCACGCCATGAACACTTCCGTCCTGCTGGCCCAAGGCCTCCCGTTCTTCGAAGGCGACGCGATCATGCTGTTCGCCGTCGTCGCCGGCGTCCTGATCGCGTTCGGCTTCGTGATGATGATCGTGCGGCGCTACAAGCGCTGTCCGTCGAACAAGGTGCTCGTGATCTACGGCAAGGTCGCCAGCGGGCGCGCCGCGCGCACGCTGCACGGCGGCGGCTCCTTCGTCTGGCCGCTGATCCAGTCCTTCGACTGGCTGGACCTCGACCCGATGCAGATCGAGATCCCGCTGCAGGGCGCGCTCTCGATCGAGAACATCCGCGTCAACGTGCCGAGCGTGTTCACGGTCGCGATCGGCACCGACGAGGACGTGATGACCAACGCGGCCATCCGCCTGCTCGGGCTCGACAAGCCGCTGATCGTGCGCCAGGCCGAGGACATCATCTTCGGCCAGCTGCGCCAGGTGATCGCGTCGATGCGCATCGAGGACATCAACCGCGACCGCGACATGTTCCTCGAGCGCATCCAGACCTCGCTGGAGCCCGAGCTCAAGAAGATCGGCCTCGTGCTGATCAACGTGAACATCAAGGACATCACCGACGAGTCCGGCTACATCGAGGCGATCGGCCGCAAGGCGGCCAGCACGGCCGTGCAGCAGGCGATGATCGACGTGGCCGAGCAGGAGAAGAAGGGCTCGATCGGCGTCGCCGAGGCCGAGCGCGAGCGCGCGATCAACGTCGCCAACGCCGAGAAGCTGCGCGAGATCGGCACGAAGGACGCCGAGCGCGAGAAGCTCGTCAAGCTGGCCGAGCTGGAGAAGGAAAAGCAGATCGGTCAGCAGACCGCGGCCTTCGAGCAGGAAGCCCAGGTGCGCGAGGCGGAGCGCCAGAAGCGCATCAAGGTCGCCGACGCGAATGCCAAGGCCGTCATCGGCGAGAACGAGGCCAAGGCGACGATCGCCGGCACTGCGGCCGAGCTGCGCATCCGCGAGGCCGAGGCGCTGGCGCGCGCGGTCGGCGGCGAGAACAAGGCCAAGGCGGAGGTGGCCGGCGCGAACGCCGAGTTGCGCGTGCGCGAGGCCGAGGCCTACCAGATCGGCGAGACGCGCCACCGCGAGGCCGAGGCGCGCGTGCGCGAGGCGCAATACCTGGCCGAGGCCCGCGCGGCCGAGGCGCAGGCCAAGAAGATCGAGATGGAGAAGCGCGCCGAGCTCGAAGCCGTCGCGCGCGCGATCAAGGAGAAGGTCATCGTCGACGCGGAGGCCGATGCGGCCAGGACCAAGATCGAGGCCGAGGCGGCCGCCGGCGCGATCTTCGCGCGCCTGGAAGCCGAGGCGCGCGGTCAGTACGAGATCCTGGCCAAGAAGGGCGAGGGTCTGAAGAAGATCGTCGAGAGCTGCGGAGGCTCGCAGGCCGCGTTCCAGATGCTGATGCTCGAGCACATCGAGAAGCTCAGCGAGAACGCGTCCAAGGCGATCCAGAACATCAAGTTCGACAAGGTCGTCGTGTGGGACGGCGGCGGCAAGGACGGCAAGGGCGGCAGCACCGCGAATTTCCTGCAGTCGCTGGCCGGCGCGCTGCCGCCGACGCTCGAGATCATGAAGGACATCGGCGGCGTCGAGATGCCGGCCTACCTGGGCAAGCTCGCCGGCGGCAACCAGCAGAGCGCGCAAGAGAGCGCCGAGCAGGGTGGTGCTGGCGAGGCTGGGCCTTCGCGCAAGGACGGTCCGACGCGGCCGGGTGCGGCGCGCGGCACCTGATCCGGGCGGCGCTACGGTCTCCGCTGTCGGCCGGCGGCGGGCGATCCGTGCGGCCGGCCCTGAGCCGGCCTCCAACCGGCCGGTGCGGCAACCCTACAAGTACGTCGTCTTGACGTTGCTGGCCCGACATGAGCCGGGCTGCACGGCCTGCGTGAACAGGATGCGGCCTTCGAGTGCCAGCGGGATCTGGAACTTCGTTCCGGCGTTGCCGAATCCGTCCGGCAGCAAGACCAGCGTCGCGGCGACTTCGCCGACGCCGAGCAGCGGCAACGTGCAACCGCCGACCGATTCGAGCGCGGGGCGGAAGCCGAAATACAGCAGCGCCGGTTGCAGCGGCGTGAGCCCCTGCACCTTGACCGTGTTCTGCGCGCCGGCGAATCCCGGCGCCGGCCCCAGCAGCGCGAGCTCACTGGCCGGGTGGAACCGCGTGCGGTAATAGGCGCCGTAGAAGTGCTGCGCGAGCACGTAATAGCCGGCCTCGCTCGGGTGCACGCAGTCGAGACCCGCATCCGCCATCGCCTCGGGCGGCGTGGGCAGCTTCAGGTCGGGCATGCGAAACGAGAACGGCGGGATGCCCTTGCTCGGATAGCCGTACAGCGTCTGCAGGAAGCCGATCGTGCGCACGTAGTCGATGCGGTCCGACTGTTCAGCGAGATCCTCGAGGCGCAGCTCCATCTCCATCATCGCGAGATTGACCTGCTCCGGAGTCGGCTGGTGGAACACGTTGATCCACGCGTCCCAGCACAACTGCCCCGGCTGCGCCGCGACCGGCTCGACGAAATTCCAGAAGTCGTAGCCCGTCAGCAGCACGCGCAGGTTCGGACGCACGGACATCAGCTCAAGCGCGATGTGCCGGATGTGGAATGCAATGTCGTCGAAGAACGCGGCCTGCACGGCCGGCGGATCATCCGCGTGCCAGCTTGTCAGGAAATCGACGCCGCCCATCGAGAAGTGGATCGTGTCGATGGTCGGGTTCTGCTTGAGGAACATCTTCCCGTACGCGAGCCAGAAGGGCGAGTCGAACACCGCGACCTTCGCGCCGGGGACACCGATGTTGAGCAGGTCCTTGTCGCCATCGCCGGCGTCCAAGAAGACCTGGCGAATCGCCGGACCCTCGTAGGTGGCCCACGAGTCGCCGACGACCATCACGCGCAGCTTGGGAACGATCGCCGAGCCGGACTCCGAAGGTCCTGCCTGGGACGGAGCGACCTGGCCGGCCACGGGGGCCGCGCACGAAGCGACCAGCAAGGCGCCGAGCAGCCGCCGCAAGGCGGGCCGGGCGTGGATCGGGACTGGAATCATCGGCGCCGGGGGTGGGGGGCTGGCAGGCCCTTCCAGTATTCCCGACCTCGGCAAAGGTGCCAAGTCCATCGTCGGATCCCGCCCTCGGAAAAAGGCCGCGCTTTCAGGGTCCTGCGCCCTCCAGCAGCGCGCGAGCCGGTCCATGGCCCAACTCGGCGGCCGCGGCGAGGGCCTCGCGTGCCGAGCGATCGAGCTCGGCCGATCCGCCGGGCCAGTCGATTGCCGGATCCGTGCCCGCCTTGGCCAGCAGCACGAACGCGCGCGCGAACGCGAATCCGGCCGGCTCGCCGCTCGCGCGCGCACCCTCGTCGAGCGCGGCCAGGCCCGCGCTCAGCCAGTCGGCGCGGCGCCGCGGATCGGGTTCGCGCTCGGGCGATCCTAGCTGCAGCGCGAGCACGCGTGCGTACTCGGCCCACAGCGGTGCGCTGCGCGGGCAGAGCGCGAGTGCGCCGCGCGCCGCGTGCAGCCCCGGGCCGAGTTCGCCGCGGCGCAGCAGCGACTGGGCCTGGGTCCACTGCACCGAGGCCAGCGCCGGCGCGAGCGGGCCCGCCAGCAACGCCTGCAGCTCGCGCGCGTGGCGCTGTTCGGGACGCAG